>NZZV01000078.1 GCA_002698945.1 Acidimicrobiaceae bacterium | reverse complement strand
CGACTGGCTGCCCGCCGACGGCGTCCGCGAATGGCCCGAGGTCACCACCGCCGACCGCGCGGCGGTGATGTTCACCAGTGGCACGACCGGTCGCCCCAAAGGCGTCGAGATCACCCAGGCGAACTACGCGTTCGCCGGAACGACGATGGCAGCGGCGAGCGGGCTCACCGCCGACGACCGCCAGATCGTCGTCCTGCCGCTGTTCCACGCCAACGCGCAGTACTACTCGTTCGCCAGCGCGATCGCCGCCGGCGCCTCGGTCGCGCTCATCCACTCCTTCTCGGCGAGCGGGTTCATCCCGCAGGCGGCCCGGCACCACGCCACCCACGCGAGCCTGTTCGCCGGACCGATCAGGATGATCCTGGCCCGTGGCGGCCCGCTCGATACGTCGACGGACGGTGGCGGACTGCACCTGCGTCACTGCTGGTTCGCGCAGAACCTCGGCGACGACCAGTTCGACACGTTCGCCGACTGGGTCGGCTGTCGCCCACGACAGCTCTACGGCATGACCGAGACGATCCCGGCCGTGCTCACCGACACGACCGACGATCCCCGACCCGACTCGATGGGCACCGTTACCGACGGCTGCGTGCTCGAGATCCACGACGAGCACGGCGTTCGTTGTCCGGCCGGCACGGTCGGCGAGATCGTCGTCGGCGGCCGACCCGGCCTCGAACTGTTCGCCGGCTACCTCGACGATCCCGCCACCACCGCCGCGTCGTTCCGTGGCGATTGGTTCCGCACCGGCGACCGCGCCTGGGCCGACGACCATGGCCGACATCACTTCGACGGCCGGCGCGCCGACGTCCTCAAGGTGTCGGGCGAGAATGTGTCGGTGGTCGAAGTCGAAGCGGTCGTCGGTGCTCACACCGACGTCCACGAAGTGGTGGTGGTCGGCGCGCCCGATCCGATCCGCGACGAAGTGCCCGTGGCGTTCGTCGTGCCCACCGACACCACCGACCGTGTCGATCTCCCCGACCGGCTCGCCGCCTGGGCCGCCGAACGGCTCGGCAAGGCCAAGCAGCCGCGCCACTACGAGATCGTCGACGACCTCCCTCGCACGAGCGTCGGCAAGATCCGCAAGTTCCTCCTCGCCGATGCGGCGGCCGCAGTCGCTGCGTCGTCAGCGACACCCTCCTCATCCCCGTCCCCCGACCCGAACCCGGAGCAGAAATCATGACGATCGAACACACCACCGCCCCGGCACTGCCGGAGGGCATCGACGCCGCGTTCCTCGACGAGATGCAGCGCTCGACCACCGACGTCGCGACGGCGGTCACCCTGCCGCCGCAGCTGTACACGTCGGCGGAAGCCCTTGCGTTCGAACGAGAGGCGATCTACGCCAAGGAATGGCTGTGCGTCGGCCGCGTCGAGCGCATCCCGAACCCGGGTGACTGGTTCACGGTCACCATCTGCGATGAGCCGATCGTCGTCGTGCGTGACAAGCAGGGCGAGATCAACGCCATGTCGGCGGTGTGCCAGCACCGCGCCATGCAGGTGTGCGACGGTGAAGGCAACGGCACCACCTTCAAGTGCCCCTACCACCACTGGAACTACGCCCTCGACGGTCGCCTCCTCGGCGCACCGGCGATGGAGCGGACCGAGGGATTCGACAAGTCGGAGTGGGGCCTGCCCCGCCTGGCGGTCGAGCTGTGGCAAGGGTTCGTATTCGTCAACATGGACGCCGATGCCGCCCCGCTCGCGCCGACGCTGACGTCGTACGCCCCGTATCTCGACAACTACCACCTCGACGAGGCCGTGTGCCCCGGCACCTTCACGCTGGAGGACATGCCGTGGAACTGGAAGGTGATGTTCGAGAACTTCAACGACGGCTACCACGCGAACCGTCTGCACCAGTACGTGCAGGACTTCTGCCCGAGCAGCATGAGCGAGTTCCCGGTCGAGTGGAGCGACGACGCCAACGTCATCTTCCGTGAGGGCGGCTACACCCACATGGACGGTGGCTTCAACGCCACCCACCACTCGATCATGCCGGTGTTCCCCGACCTCACGGAAGAGGAGCGCACCCGATCGACGTTCGCGCTGATCCCTCCGACGCTGTGCCTCGGCACCGCACCCGACCAGGCGTTCTTCTTCCTCGTCCGGCCGAAGGGACCCGAGACGATCGACGTCGAGATCGGCTACATCTTCCACCCGTCGGCGCTCGACGACCCCTTGTTCGAGCACAAGCTCAAGCTGGCCGACGTCGGCGTGCAGGTGTTCGTCGAACAGGACCAGGACGCCACCAGGAAGGTGCAGCGCGGGTTGCGCTCGCGCTTCGCCCCGCGTGGCCGCTACTCGTGGCAGGAAGAAAGCCACGTCAACTTCAACCGCTGGCTCGTCAAGCGCTACCGCGAGCAGCTGAACGGCTGATCGCGACCCGCGATCAGCCGTCGACCCACAATCTGACTCGTTCCGGCAACACACCGGAAACGTGGACAGGCTACGTTGTTACTGGTCTGACCATCAGACCGCTTTCCAGGAGGAGGAACCCGCAGCGATGACATCCCAGAACCCACCCACCAGCCGTTCCCGCTGGCGACGAGCCGCCATTTCGGTGGTTGCACTGTCGCTGGTCGCAGCAGCGTGCGGCGGCGACGACGACGAGGGCTCCTCGTCGACCGACGCACCGGACACCACCGAGGCACCGGACACCGCCGACACGACCGACGCGCCGGACACGACCGAGGCCCCCGACACCACCGAGGCGCCGGACACCACCGAAGCGCCGGACACCACCGAAGCGCCGGCCGGCGAAGACATCGACTTCGACGCCAACGGTGACGGCGAGGTTCGCATCGGCATCGCCGCCGCGGGCCCACGCGACGACGGCGCCTACTACCAGGCCGTCGTCGACGCCGCCGAGAGCTTCTCGGCCGAGCAGGGGTGGGGTGAGGTCATCATCGTCGACAACATCCAGGCCGCCGACGCCGCCACCGAGCTCTCGAACCTCGCCCAGCAGCCGGTCGACATCATGATCGTCGGTGCGAGCGAGATCGCCGAGCCGATGCCCGACCTCGCCGAGCAGTACAGCGACATCTTCTGGTACTGCAACTGCGGTGCCGGTTTCCCGGAGAGCGAGTTCTACCTGCAGAGTCAGGACGTCGGGGCGGAGATCGCCTACACGGCGGGCTACGCGACCGGCATCTTGCTGCGTGACACCGGCGGCGACGCCGCGACGCTGATCGGCTGCTGCGACCTCGGCTTCGAGATCCAGCACTACCTGTCGTACGAGCTCGGCCTCAAGGCGGTCGACGACACGTTCACGTTCACGTACGTGCCGTCGGGCGACTTCCCGTTCGACTTCGACAACATCCAGAATGCAACGGCCGCGTACGAGAACGCCGTCGCCGAAGGCAGCGAAGCGATCTACCCGTACCTCGGCGGTGCCCACGAGCCCATCGTGCAGCTCGCCAACGAGGGTGGCCAGATCGTGCTGAGCGCCGGCGCGTCGGACGTGTGCACCCGTGAGGGTGATCTCACGTGGGACATCGCCGTCCGGTTCGACGGTGGCGATTACGTGCGGGAGATCTTCCCGCAGATCGTCGACGGCAGCGCTCAGGAAGGTGACATCATCGTGTACGCGCCGGGAGAGGAACCCGACGTCGCCGGTGCCGTCATCTGCGACGCCACCCCCGAACAGCAGGCCGAGATGGACGAGGTCTACGCCCTGATGGCCAGCGGTGAGCTCGACGCGACCTTCGGCGAGATCTCCGCCGAGGCGTTCGGTGGCTGATCTGCCCACCAGCGGTGTGCACGCGGGTGCCGGACCTTCGGGTCCGGCGCCCGCCGGCGCCGCCGTCCGACTCGACCAGATCTGCAAGCGCTACGGCAGCGTGCAGGCCTGCGACAACGTCGACCTCGTGCTGCAGCCCGGTCGCGTCCACGGTCTCCTGGGCGAGAACGGCGCCGGCAAGTCGACACTCATGAAGATCCTGATCGGCCTGGTCATTCCCGACTCGGGCGCGGTCACCATCAACGGAGACCGAGTTCGTCTCCGTGACCCGCTCGACGCCGCGGAACACGGCATCGGCATGGTGCACCAGCACTTCAGCCTCGTCGAGCCACTCCGTGTGTGGGAGAACGTCGCCCTCGGCGAGGACGGCAAGCTCCACCCCTCCGACGTGCGCGACCGCATCGTCGAGATTTCCGATCGCTATGGCCTCGACGTCGACCCCGACGCCGTGGTCGGTGAACTCCCCGTCGGCATGCGCCAGCGGGTCGAGATCATCAAGTGCCTCCGCCGCGACCCATCGATCATCATCTTCGACGAACCGACGTCGGTGCTCACCCCCGCCGAGAGCGAACAGCTCTTCGAAACGCTCCATCAGGTCGTCGTCGACGAAGGTCGCGCCGTCGCCCTCGTGAGCCACAAGCTCGATGAGATCCTCAAGGCGACCGACGAGGTCACGATCATGCGACAGGGTCGCGTCGTCGACCACGTCCTCACCGACTCCGTCGACGCGTCCGGCCTCGCTGCGGCGATGGTCGGCCGTGCCGTCTCACTCAGGTCCGAGCGCGTCGCGCTCGGCGTCGTCGACACCGATCTCGACGGCGCCGAGGTGCCCCAGACCGAACACGAGTCGACGCCCGAAGTGCTCCGCCTCGACCAGGTGACACTCCTCAACCGCGACGGTCGCACCGTCCTCGACCAGCTCGACCTGACGGTCCGGGCCGGCGAGATCGTCGGCGTCGCCGGTGTCGAAGGGAACGGTCAACGTCCGTTGGCCGACATCTTGTCGAGCCTCACCGACATCGACGAGGGCGAGATTCGCGTCGCCGGCACGAAGGTGCCCACGGGCAAAGCCGGCGCGATGGCGCGGGCTGGTGTCGGCGTGATCCCCGAGGACCGTCACGACTCCGGCGTCGTGCTCGACATGTCGATCGCCGAGAACCTGTGGCTGGTCGACACCAAGCCGGTGTCGCGCGGCGGAGTTCTCGACCACCGCACGATGAACCGCGCGGCCGCGACGCTGATCGACGAGTTCGAGATCAGCTGCTCCGGACCGGACGCCCCATTGTTCTCGCTCTCCGGCGGCAACCAGCAGCGCGTCGTGCTCGCCCGCGAACTCTCGAACGATCCGAAGGTACTCGTCGCCGCACAGCCCACCCGCGGGCTCGACGTCGGCGCGATCGAGTACATGACCGACCGACTCCGCCGCGCCGCCGAAGACGGCGTCGGCGTGCTCTTGATCTCGAGCGAACTCGAAGAGATCCTCGACCTCGCCCACCGGATCATCGTCATCTCCGACGGCCGGATCATCGGCGAGATGGATCGCAACGACGCCGATCTCGAGCGCATCGGTCTGATGATGGGAGGCCAGACCGTATGACGGTCGAACCAGGACACGCCACCGCGCAGCCCGGCAGCGGACACCACCCCGACCACCATCATGGTGTCGACGCCGACGACTTCAAGCGCGAGCTGGGCACCGACGGCACCCTCACCGAGGAGCCGTACCACCCGAACCCGTCCACGCCCACCGCCGACCGCCTGCAGGCGATCGGCGAGGTCGTGTTCCTCTACACCGTCTGCATCGCTGCGGCGCTCGGCTTGTCGGCGCTGCTCGTGGAGGCCACCGGGGGCTCGTCGGCCGAGGTGTTCAACGCGCTGCTCGACGGCAGCATCCGTGGGCCGGGACGTATCGGCGCCACGATCGGCGTCGCCGTCCCGCTGCTGCTCGTCGCGATCGGCACGATCGTCTCCAACCGAGCCGGCTTGGTCAACATCGGGCAGGAGGGCCAGCTCTACATCGGCGCTGCGTTCGGCGCGTACTTCGGCACGAAACTCGGCTGGTCCGGCCCGTGGGTGATCCTCCTCCTGCTCGTCGCGAGCGTCGTGGGCGGCGCACTGTGGGCCGGGATCGCCGGTGCCTTGCGATACACGCGCAACGTGCCCGAGGTGCTGACCACCCTGCTCCTCGTGACCGTCGCGGCGCAGCTCGTCGGCTACGGCCTGAAGAACCAGTGGCTGCTCCTCGCTCCCGCCGAGGGACGAGCGAACCGGCAGCAGATCAGCCAACAGCTCCCCGAGAACACCCGCATCCCGCGCATCGAGATGTTCGGCAACGAGTTCCCGATCTCGGCGTTCATCGCCATCGCGCTGGCCTTTCTGATCGCCGCGGCGATGGCCCGGACGGTCTGGGGGCTCCGGCTCCGGATGCTCGGCCACAATCCACGAACCGCTCAGCGCGCCGGTGTGGCCGCCTCCCGCTACGGCGGGGGCGCACTGCTCGTGTCCGGCGCGTTCGCCGGACTCGCCGGCGGCATGATGCTCGCCGGCGGCGACTTCGGTAACTACACCCTGGTCCCCGGGTTCCCCGCCGAGATCGGCTGGACCGGCCTGCTCGTGGCGCTGGTGTCGCGGCAACGGGCATCGGTCGCCATCGTCATCGCGTTCGTCTTCGCCGCCCTCCGGACCGGCTCCGGCTTCCTGGCGGCGACGGGCGTCGAGCGACGCATCACCGACGTGGTGCAGGGACTCCTGGTCCTCGCTCTCCTGATCCCACCGGCGTTGCTCTACCTGCGACAGCGACGACGTCAGATGAACAGCGGAGGTGACCGCACGTGATCGACTTCCTCGGTGCCGTCGGCGACGTCCTGACGTCGGAGGCCGCCTACATCAATGCGCTCACGTTCGCCGTGTTCCTCGCGTTCGGCGCCACCGGCGAGTGGGTCGCCGAACGTTCGGGCACCCTCAACATCTCGCTCGAAGGCATGTTCCTCGCCGGAGCGTTCTCCGCTGCGATGGGCATGCACCAGACCGGCAATGAGGGCGTCGCGGTGTTGTGTGCCATCGTCGGCGGTGTCTCCGTCGCCGCGGTGCAGGCGAACATGAGCCACCGACTCGTCGCGAACCAGTTCGTCGTCGGCCTGACCCTCAACATCCTCGTCCTCGGACTCACCAGCTTCCTCGCCTCCGAACTCGACCCGGTGACGCGTCAAGCCGGCACGCAGCGCATCCCGCTCCTGGCCGACATCCCGCTCGTCGGCGCCGCCCTGTTCGACCGCACGTGGATCTTCTATCTGATCTACGCCGTCGTGCCGATCTGCTGGTGGATCGTCTTCCGGACCCGCTGGGGGCTCGAGCTCCGGGCGACGGGCGAGAACCCGCAGTCCGCGGACGTCAGCGGTATCGACGTCAACAAGCGACGCCGCGAGGGCATCTACGTCACCGGCGTCACCGCCGGTATCGGCGGTGCCTACCTCGTGCTCGGAGCCGTCGGGCAGTTCGAGGACTCGATCGTCGGTGGGCGAGGCTTCATCGCCCTGATCGCCGTGATCTTCGGCGGCTGGACACTGCGGGGCACGATCGCCGGCTGTCTCCTGTTCGGCGCCGTGCTGTCGTTCCGGCTGTCGTTGCCGGCGCTCGGCTACGAACTCAACGGCGACCTGCTGACGTCGCTGCCCTTCGTCGTGACGATCGTCGCGATGTCGATCTTCGCCAGCCGAGTCCGTCCACCGGCCTCGCTCGCTCAACCATTCATCCGCGGACTCAAGTAGAGGGATCCTCATGACCGACACGACCAATGACACCACCACCAACACGACCACCAACACGACGAACGACACGTCCGGCGACACCGCTCCGAAGATCCCGACGTTGCTGACCCACATCGCGCTCCCCGTGCGCGACCTCGCCGCCACGTTGGCGTTCTACGAGCGCTACACGAACCTGGCGGTGATCCACGAGCGGCACGATCCGGAGACCGATCTGCGCACCGCGTGGCTCGCCAACGACCGCGACCGCACCACCGACGGTGCCGCACGCTTCGTCATCGTCCTGATCGAAGGCAAGCTGCCCACCAAGATCACCGGCGACATCCAGGAGCAGTACGGCTTCCTCACCTCGATCAGCCACCTCGGTCTGTCGCTCGACTCCCGCGAAGAAGTCGATCGGATCGCCGAGATGGCGAAAGAAGAGGGCTGCCTCCTGCTCGGCCCGATGTACCGCAACGAGGTCGTCGGCTACATCTGCATCGTCACCGATCCAGACGGCAACAACCTCGAGTTCTCCGTCGAACAGGTGCTCGGGTGATCTCGTCGTGAGCAACACCCCGTCGATCGAACGGATCGACACCTTCCCCTGCACCTACGGCACCGATCGCGAGCGGATGTCGTTCCTCTACGTGCGCGTCACCGCCACCGACGGCACGGTCGGCTGGGGCGAGGTGTGCGACAGCTACGGGTGCTCGTACGCCGGCGTCATCGGTCATCTCATCGACGAGGTGTTCGCACCGCTGATCGTCGGCCAACCGCTCGTGTCGGTCGACCTGCTCGCCGACCGGATGCGATTGTTCACGCGGCGCCGCCTCGGCGACGCATGGATCGCACCGCAGGCGCGCTCGGGCATCGAGATCGCACTCTGGGATCTGATGGGCCAGGCGACCGGCCGTTCGGTGTCGAGCCTGCTCGGCCGCACGGCAGATCGGGTCGAGGTCTACGCCTCGTCCGGCTTCCTCGAAGAAGGTCCGGCCGAACACCACTACGAGGGGCTGCGACCGCTGCTCGAACGAGGTGTCCGCAAGGTGAAGGTGCGAACCGGACCCGAATGGCGCTCCGATCTCGACACCCTGCGCAAGCTGCGCCCGATGCTCGGCGCCGACGTCGAGCTGATGGTCGACGCCAGCGAGACCTACACGCTGCCGACCGCCCGCGCACTCGCCACCGCACTCACCGAGTTCGACGTCCAGTGGATCGAAGAGCCACTCCCCCAGTCGGAACGAGCCGGTATCGAAGCGCTCGTCGCCCACTCCCCGGTGCCCGTCGCCTACGGCGAGCACATGTTCGGACTCGACGACGCGCTCGACGCGCTGCGGCGCCGCCAACTCGACGTGCTCCAGCCGGACGCTGCGACCGCCGGCGGGATCAGCGAGGCCCGCAGGATGGCGATGGCCGCTCCGGCGTTCGGGGTACGGGTCGTGCCCCACGTCTGCTCGGGCCCGGCGGCACTCGCCGCCAACCTGCACCTCGCCGCCAGCGTGCCGGGCATCCGGCTGATCGAGTACCCGCCGACCCTGCTCCCGGTCTGGGACACGTTCGGCACCGGCGCGGCGCTGGGCCTCGACGCGATCGACGACGGCCATCTCACGGTGCCCGAGACCGCCGGCCTCGGCGTCGGCATCGACGAAGGCGCCTGTGCCGACCATCCGTACGAAGCGCCCGGCGCTCGCGTCGCCGGCACCACGACCGGCCTGCCCGACCGCTTCGTCGGCGACCGCTGACCTGACGACAACATCCGTTCATCTCCCAGGAGGAACCATGACCGACACCAACACCACCACCGACACCACCACCAGCACCGTCTCCGACGACGAGATCGCAGCCGCCCGCGAACGTGTCGGCGTGCCCGGCTCGCCCGGCTTCGAGGGCGAGATCGGCGGCAGCATGGCCGAGTTCTCGGCCGACTACATGACCTACATCGAGGACTACCTCGACGAGGACCTCAAGCTGGTGGGCGAGCGCGTCCTCGCCATGCTGCGCTCGATGGGCGAACTGCACCAGGGTTTCGCCGTCAGCCAGCTCGACCACGCGCTCCAGACCGCGACCCGGGCCGAACGTGACGGGGCGAGCGAGGACATGGTCGTCGCATCGTTGTGCCACGACATCGGCAAGACCTTCTCGAACATGAACCACCCGGCGATCGCGGCCGAGATGCTGCGCCCGTGGGTCAGCGACGAGGCCTACTGGGTGGTCAAGTACCACCAGGACTTCCAGGGCCGCCACTACTACGGCCGGATCGGGATGGATCCCGAGATGCGGCGCAAGCACCTCGGCCACGAGCACTACGCGATGGCCGAACGATTCGCCGACGACTGGGACCAGACGGCGTTCGACCCCGACTACGAGGCCGAGCCGCTCGAACACTTCGAACCGCTGGTGCGCAAGGTCTTCTCGCGCACGCCTCGTCGCGGCTGAACCGTGCCGTCATCCGCCCCGGCGCCCGGCGCCGGCACCAGCACCAGCACCGGCAGCGTCACCCTGCTCGTCAACGGCGACGTCGTGACGATGAACCCCGATCGCGACGTCCTCGTCGGCGGCGCGATCGCCATCTCAGGCGACCGCATCGTCGGCGTCGGCGCCACGTCCGAACTCCGTTCCGCGCACCCCGGTGCCACCGAGATCGATCTCGCGTCGTGTGTCGTCACACCGGGCATGATCGACGCCCACCAGCACCTGACCGGCGACCCGCTGATCCGGAGCTGCATCCCCGATCTGCTGCCTCCCGGGGCCTCGATCTTCGAGTGGTCGGTGCCGGTGCACGCCGCGCACGAACCCGACGACGACGAGGCGTCGGCGGTGCTCTCCGCAGTCGAAGCACTGACCGCGGGCGTGACGACCGTCGTCGAGGCCGGCACCGTCGCGCATGCCGACCGAGTCGCCGCCGGGCTCGAGCGCATCGGCCAGCGCGCCACGCTCGGCGTCTGGGGCTGGGACATCGAGGAGGGGCCGTTCACGGCGCCCGCGGACGAGGTGCTCGACCGTCAGGCCGCGGTCATCGACGCGTTCCCGGGCAGCGGTCTCGTCGAGGGTTGGGTCACTTTGGTCGGTCACGACCTCGCCTCCGACGCGTTGCTCGCCGGCGGCGCCGACCTGGCGCGCACCCGGTCGACGAACATGACGATGCACCTGTCGCCGACGTCGTCCGACCCGGAGCGCTACCTCGAAAAGACCGGCAAGCGGCCCGCCGTGCACCTGCACGACCTCGGCGTGCTCGGCGAGCACCTCCTGCTCGGACACGGCGTCTGGCTCGACGACGACGAGGTCGACCTCGTGCTCGAGACCCGCACCGCCATCGCGTACTGCCCGTGGGCGTACCTGCGACTCGGCCAAGGCGTGTGCGCGCACGGTCGCCACGCCGAGATCGTCGAACGCGGTGGACGTGTCGCGTTCGGCTGCGACGCCACCAACGCCGGCGACTCGATCGACATCCTGCGTACCGCCGCTGTCGCTGCCGGCATCGCTCGCGACGCCGCCGTCGACCCGACCCGATTCGGTGCCCACCAGGCATTCGAGCTGGCGACGATCGCCGGTGCCGAGGCGATCGGGATGGCCGACCGGATCGGCTCGATCGAGGTCGGCAAACAGGCCGACCTCGTGGTGCACCGCACCGACACGCCGGGATGGACACCGCGCGGCGACGTCGGCCTCCAGCTCGTGTGGGGCACCGACGGTCGCAGTGTCCGCGACGTGTGGGTCGCCGGCCGCCACGTGGTGGCCGACGGCCGACCCACCGCGATCGCTCACGACGAGTTGAACGAGATGGCGACACATCGCCAGACCAAGTTGCTCGAGCGTGCCGGCATCGAGGTGCCGCACCTCTGGCCGTACCGCGACGCACGCTGAACGCGGCGCCGACGAGGAGGAGACACGACATGGAATTGCGCGTCCTGGGCCGCACCGGCATCCAGGTGGCACCACTCGGACTGGGCACGATGGTGCTCGGTGCGTGGGGCAACACCGATCACGATGCCTGTGCCCGCATCGTCAACCGAGCGCTCGACGAAGGTCTGAACTTCGTCGACACGGCGGACGTCTACGCGTTCGGCGAGAGCGAGGAGATCGTCGGCCGGGCGATCGCCGGCCGACGCGACGAGGTCGTGCTGGCGACCAAGTTCCACAACGGGATGCCGGGACGCGACGGCGAGTTCGATCCGAACCGGCGCGGCAACTCGCGTCGGTGGATCCGATGCGCCGTCGAGGACAGCCTGCGGCGTCTGGGCACCGATCACATCGATCTGTACCAGGTGCACCGTCCGGACCCGATGACCGACATCGCCGAGACGGTCGACGCGCTCACCGACCTCGTGCGGGAGGGCAAGATCCTCGCGTGGGGCACCTCCACCTTCCCCGCCGAGGAGTTGGTCGAGACCTGTTGGACCGCCGAACGGCGAGGGGTCGCGGCGCCCCATACCGAGCAGCCGCCGTACTCGATCTTCTGTCGGGGCATCGAACGCGATGTGCTGCCGACCTGTCGCCGGCACGACATCGGCGTCGTCGTCTGGAGTCCATTGTCGGGCGGCTGGTTGACGGGGAAGTACTCCCGAACCGCTGCTCCGCCGAGCGACTCGCGCGCCGCCACCAACCCGGACCACTTCGACGGCGGCAACGACGACAAGTTCGACGCCGTCGAGCGGTTGTCGACCATCGCGGACGAGGCCGGCCTGACGCTCACCCAGATGGCGCTCGGCTTCACGCTCGCCCATCCCGACGTCGACGTCGCCCTGATCGGACCGCGCACCGAGGAGCAACTCGACGACCTGCTGACCGCCCGCGAGGTGGTGTTGGACGACGACGTGCTCGACGCGATCGACGACGTCGTCGCGCCGGGCACCGATCTGAATCCCGCCGACCGCGGCTGGACCCCGCCGGCGCTCGACCGATCGTTCCGACGCCGAGGAGGTTCTCGATGAAAGCGATGCAGTACGACCACCACGGCACCAGCGAGGTGTTGCAGTACGCCGATGTCGCCGACCCCGAGCCCGGCCCGGCCGACGTCGTCGTCGACGTCGCCGCGTGCGCCCTCAACCGGCTCGATCTCGTGCAACGCAACGGGTGGTACACGCTGCCCGGCTACACGCTCCCCCACATCGCCGGCATGGACGTCGCCGGCGTGGTGTCCGCGGTCGGTGACGAAGCCGCCACCGCCGGTTGGTCGGAAGGCGACCGCGTCGTCGTCGACCCGTCGCTCGCCGGCGTCGTCGACACCTCGAAGCTGGCCGGCATGGGTGACCTGTACGGCGACCTGGGCGTGATCGGCGGCACGGTCGCCGGTGGCTACGCCGAGAAGTGCTTGGCCCCGGCGTCGCACGTGTACCGGGTGCCCGACGACATGGACCTCGCCCATGCTGCGACGTTCCCCACCACCTTCCTCACCGCCGGGCACGCGCTGTTCGCCGTCGCCGCCCTGCAGCCGGGTGAGACCGTCATGGTCCACGCCGCGGGCAGCGGCGTCTCCGTCGCTGCGATCCAGCTCGCCGTCGACCTCGGCTGCACCGTGCTCGCCACCGCCGGCAGCGAAGGCAAGCTCGATCGGGCGCGCGAGCTCGGAGCTGCGCACGTCTGCAACAACCGCACCGACGACGTCGCCGCCTGGGCCCGTGAGGTCACCGACGGCCGCGGCGTCGACGTCGTGCTCGACCACGTGGGTACCGCGCTCTTCCCACCGTCGATCTTCTCGCTCGCCATCGGCGGACGACTGGTGTGCTGCGGCAACACCTCGGGCGACGAGGCTGTCATTCCGAGCCTCGGCTTCCTCTTCCACTCGGGCGTCAAGATCCTCGGATCCGACCCGTACGCGCCCGAGGAGTTCGGACCGCTGTGGGATCAGTTCTGCGAACGCCGCTACCCGCAGGTGATCGACGCCGAGTACGCCCTCGCCGACGCCGCCGAGGCACAGGACCGGCTCGAGAACAACGACGTGTTCGGCAAGGTCGTGCTCCGGCCGTGACCGCCTCGGGCGACTCGCCGTTCCCCGAACTGAAGAAGACGCACACGATGGCCCGCACGGGCCGTCCGTACACCGACTACAAGCCACCGGCGGCAGCACCGGTGTGGGCCGCGATCGAGGGGTACGGCCGCTTCCATGTGCTCGTGGCCGCGCTCGAACTCGGCACCTTCGAGGCCCTCGCTCGGGGCGACGATCGCACCGGAGACGAGCTGGCTGCAGAGCTGGAGGTGTCGGCCCCGCATCTCACGACGCTGCTCGAGGGTGTCGTCGCGCTCGGCTTCCTCGAGCACCATCACGGCCGCTTCTCACTGAACGACACCGCCAAGCGCTACCTGCTCGTCGACGGGCCGGCGTCGATGGTCGACCTCGTGCCGGTGTCCCCCGGTCCGCTCGCCAACTGGAGCGACCTCACCGACACCGTTCGAACCGGCTCACCGCCCGATCCGATCGACGACGATCCCGTCGCGTTCTACCGGCCGCTCGTCACCGGCACGTTCACCACGATCTTCCGGTGCGCGAGCCGCGCCGACCGGCAGCTGCGCTACTCGGCGCTCGACACGCCACGAGTACTCGACCTCGGCGCCGGCGCCGCACCGTGGTCGTGCGCGATCCTCGCCGCCAACCCTGGCGCCACCGCCATCGTGAACGACCTCGCCGGGGTGGTCGACCTCGCCGAGGCGAAGCTCGCCGAGCACGGCGTCGGTGATCGTGCCGAGATCCGTCCCGGCGACTATCTCGAGATCGACGTCGAGGACGGCGCCTACGACATCGTCGTGCTCGGACACATCCTGCGCGCCGAGAGCGACGATCGGGCTCGTGCGCTGATCGATCGCGCCGCCCGAGCGCTGAAGCCGGGCGGTCGAGTGCTGATCGGCGACTACTTCGCCGACCGCCAACGGGCGCTCGAACCACACGCCCTGATGATGGGCGTGACGACGATGGCCAGCACCCGCCACGGCCGGGTGTTCCGTTTCGTCGATCTGGCGACACGGCTTCGCGGCGCCGGCTTCGAAGCGCTCCGCCTGATCGAACCGATCGGCTTCCAGATGGTCGCCGTCGGCACCCTCGCGCCCCCGACTGCAGCCCGACCAGGAGGTACTCACCCATGACCGACAGCACGAACGACACGAGCACTCGCCGATCGATCGACACCCTGGTCGACGCCTGGTACGTCGTCACGATGAACGAGACGCGCGACATCATCCATCGCGGTTCGATCGCCATCGACGACGGCGCCATCGTCGAGGTCGGCAAGACCGCCGACCTCGAGCGCCGCTACGCACCGGCACAACGTGTGGGCGGTGACCGCTTCGTCGCCGCGCCGGGCATGGTCAACACCCACATCCACATCACCGGTGAACCCTTGACTCGTGGCTACGTCCCCGACGACACCCCGTTCGAGGAGAACGTGTTCGTCTGGCTCACCAATCTCTACGCCGCCTACGGCGAGGGCGACGAACGCTGCTCGGCCCAGCTCGCCGCCACCGAGATGTTGCGCAGCGGCACGACGACCTTCCTCGAGGCCGGCACCATCCGTCTGCTCGACGAGGTGTTCGACGGGCTCGCCGAGACCGGCATCCGCGGTCGGCTGGGCTCCTGGGTGTGGGACCTCCCACCCGAGCCCGACGTGTACCGCCAGAACACCGACGAGGCGATCGCCCGGCTCGACGACCAGCTGACCCGGTATCGCTCGTTCGCCGACGGTCGCCTGGGTGCATGGTCGACCGTGGTCGGCCACACCACGTGCTCCGACCCACTGTGGAAGGCCGCCCGCGAGCTCGCCGACTCCCACGACGTCGGATTGAGCTTCCACATGTCACCGGCCAAGACCGACCCCGACGGCTTCATCGCCGAGTTCGGACAGCGCCCGTTCGAGCATCTCGACGAGCTCGGCGTACTCGCCGCCGACGCCTGCGCGACCCATTGCGTCCACGTCGACGATCGCGAGATCGGGCTGATGGCACAGAGCGGCACCAGCGTCGCCCACTGTCCCACCACTGCGCTCAAGGTCAGCTACGGGGTGACCCAGATCGGCAAGATGCCGGAGATGGTGCAGCGCGGGGTGAACGTGTCGATCGGCACCGACGGCAACAACGCCTCGAACTACTCCGACCTGATGCGCGCCACCTACCTGGTCGCCGGGCTGTTCAAGGACGGACGCATGGACCCACAGATGTTCCCGGCCGAGAAGGCCCTCGAGATGGCGACCCTGGGTGGCGCCCGTTCGATGACGATGCAGGATCAGATCGGCTCGCTCGAACCTGGAAAGCGCGCCGACGTCGTGTTGCACGACACCGATCGGCCCGAGTGGCGGCCCCTCTTCAACGTGGTGAATCAGCTCGTGTGGTCGGCCGACGGGCGCGGCGTGCACACCGTCTTGGTCGACGGGCGCGTCGTCGTGGAAGATGGCCACATGACGACGATCGACGAAGCGGCGCTGTGGGCCGAGGCCCAGCAGCGCGGCGAAGCGATCGTCGCCCGTTCCGGACTGCCCGACCGGGCCAAGTTCCCCGTGCTGTGAGCGAGCTGCGATGACCTTCTGGGAGGCCGTGTTGCTGGTCGTCGGTGGCCTCGCCGCCGGCGTGATCAACACGATGGCGGGCGGCGGCTCTGCCCTGACCGTGCCGCTGCTCGTGTTGGCCGGCGTGCCCGGCAACGCGGCGAACGGATCGAACCGGGTCGGGATCCTGGCCGCCAGTGCATCGGCCGTGCTCTCGTTCCGCAACTCGAAGGCGACGACGCTCGACGGGTCGTCGAAGGTACTCCTCCCGACGATCGTCGGGTCGGTGATCGGCTCCGTCGCGATCAGCAGTCTGGCCGACGACACGTTCGAGACGGTGTTCGGCGTGTTGATGATCCCGATCGTGATCCTCACGGTGATCAAACCGAAGCCGAAACTCGAGGTCGAGCCGTGGCCCGCATGGGTCACGTTCGCCGTGTTCCTCGGGATCGGCATCTATGGCGGCGCGTTCCAGGCCGGCGTCGGCCTGATCCTGCTGACGGCGCTCACGCACGCCGGCTACGACCTGGTGACCGCCAACAACATCAAGGTGTTCATCAACCTGATCGTGACGGCGATCGCCCTGCCGGTGTTCATCATCAACGGTGACGTCGTGTGGGGCCCGGCCCTCGTCCTTGCGGCCGGCTTCCTCGCCGGCGGGTGGTTCGGCGCCAAGCTCGCCGTCAAGGGTGGCGAGCAGCTGGTCCGCATCTTCATGGTCGTCGCGGCGCTCTACCTCGCCGGCAGCCTCATCGGCGTCTGGTAGCCCTTCGTCGCATCGGGTATCACTCGGCGTCGTTGCCGGCGACCACCCGGGCGAGGAGGTCTCGGAGCGTCAGTAGGTCATGCTCGGGCAGAGCCCCCAACATGCCGACGGTCGCCCGGCGGCGACGTTCGGCGACGTCGGTGACGAGTCGCTGTCCGGCGTCGGTCACGGCAATGATGACGGCGCGACGGTCGTCCGGATCGCTCCCACGGGTCACGAGCCCTCGCTGCTCGAGGTCGTCGACGAGCGAGGTGGCCGAGCGCCGAGCGATGTGGAGTTCGGCAGCGAGATCGCTCATGCGGACGGGCGCCGGCAGACGTCCGAGCGCACGCAGCGCCCGCATCTGGGTCCATGTGGCGTCGTGCGGTTCGAGGCTGGCACGGGCTTCGTGCCGGAGCCGACGGGTGACGGCGTGCAGCAGGTCGGCGACCTGTGGCGCAACATCGTCCGGCGCTCCCCGCGTCACCAGAACGCTTTCACGGGAATACCTTCGCCATGTAGTGAGTTTACCTCATCATGCGGTTCACTCAATACCACCGTTCCCCCTGACCCTCGACCACCGGAAAGTCGGTCACATGCCTCGACCCATGCGCTCGTTCACCCACGACCCCTCCGTCACCAACCACCGCCTCGCCCCCGGCACGATCCGTCGCATCCTGGGCTTCGCTCGTCCCTACCGCCTGGCCATCGGCCTGTTCTTGTTGCTGATCGTCCTCGACGCCGCGGCCGGTGCTGCGGTGCCGCTCATCTACCGCGAGATCATCGACACCGGCATCGCCGACGAACGCACTGGCCTCGTGATCTCACTCGCCGTCGCACTGGCCGCGCTGGCATTCGCCTCGGCCCTGCTCGGCCTCGCCCAGCGGTGGTTCTCGGCCCGCATCGGTGAGGGCCTCATTCACGACCTGCGGACCCAGGTGTTCGACCACGTCCAACGGATGCCGATCGGCTTCTTCACCCGCGCCCAGACCGGCGCACTCGTCTCCCGACTCAACACCGACGTGCAGGGCGCCCAGCAAGCGTTCACCTCGATGCTCAGCAATGTCGTCGGCAACATCGTGACGGTCGCGGCAACGCTGACGGCGATGTTCGTCCTCTCGTGGCAGATCACACTGCTCGTTCTCGTGCTGCTGCCGCTGTTCGTGCTTCCCGCCAAGTGGATCGGTCGACGGCTGGCCGACCTCACCCGAGAGCGATATCGCCTCAACGGTGAGATGGGTCAGATGATGACCGAGCGCTTCAACGTGTCGGGTGCGTTGCTCGTGAAGCTGTTCGGCAATCCCGACCGCGAGTCGAAGTCGTTCGATCGTCGGGCCGGGCGCGTCCGCGACATCGGCGTCACGACGGCGATGTACCAGCGCGTCCTCATGACGGCGCTGGCGCTCCTCGCGTCGCTGGCGACCGCCCTCGTCTACGGGCTCGGTGGGGTCATGGCGATCTCCGGCTCGATCGGGATCGGCACGGTCGTGGCACTGACCGCCTATCTCAACCGTCTGTACGGGCCGCTCACCGCGCTGTCCAACGTCCAGGTGGACGTGATGACCACACTGGTCAGCTTCGAACGGGTGCTCGAGGTGCTCGACCTCCAGCCGGCGATCGCCGACGCGGACGACGCTCGCGACCTGCCGTCGGGTCCGGTCGGCGTCGAACTCGACACGGTGACGTTCCGCTACCCCACCGCCGCCGAGGTCTCGCTGGCATCCCTCGAAGGGGTGGCGCAACTCGACGAGACCCTGCCCGAACCGATCCTCCACGGCATCGACCTGCGCGTCGAACCCGGCCAGACCCTCGCTCTGGTCGGTCCCTCCGGCGCAGGCAAGACGACGATCACCGGCCTCGTCTCTCGGTTGTACGACCCGACGTCGGGAACGGTGCGAATCGGAGGCGTCGACCTGCGCGACGCCACGACGGCATCGATCCGTGACCGCGTCGGCGTCGTGTCGCAGGACTCCCACCTCTTCCACGACACGTTGCGCGCCAACTTGCGCTATGCACGACACGACGCGAGTGACGACGACATCATCGAAGCACTGCGAGCGGCGCAGGTGTGGGACACCGTCCGGGCGCTCCCCGACGCACTCGACACCGTCGTCGGTGACCGGGGACACCGCATGTCCGGTGGCGAGAAGCAACGCATCGCCATCGCACGCCTCCTGTTGAAGGACCCGTCGGTCGTCGTCCTCGACGAGGCGACCGCCCACCTCGACGCCGGTTCGGAGGCACTCGTGCAGGAGGCGCTGGCGACCGCTCTGGTCGGACGAACGTCGATCGTCATCGCCCACCGCCTGGCGACGGTACGCGCCGCCGACGCGATCGCCGTGGTCGATGCCGGACGGGTCGTCGAATACGGAACCCACACCGAACTGCTCGCCCACGGCGGGTTGTACGCCCGGCTAGCCCGCACCCAGTTCACCGACAACGACGTGCCCAACGCTGCGTAGACCTGGGCACGTCACGAACAGCGATCGTGACGGGCTGGAAACATGCCGTTCACGGATTGGTCTTACGGTCAGTCCAATGACGGAACGACTGATGGCGACGCCGGACACGTGCTACTGGGGCTACCTCGACCGGGAGCAGCCACCGGTGATGGAGATCGATCCGGGCACAACCGTCACGATCGAGGCGGTGACGCACCACTCGGGCGATGCACCCGACCTGCTGATGGACGAAGGCGTCACCAAGATCTGGGACGGCATCCCGCCGTCGGAACGGGCGCCGGGCGTCCACATCATGACCGGGCCGATCCACCTCCGCGGCGCACAGCCCGGCGACACGTTGCGGGTCGAGCTGCTGTCGATGACGCCCCGCATGCCGTACGGATCGAACTGCGCCGCGAACTGGGGGCTCTTCCATCAGGAGTTCGGCAAGGAGCGGATCACCATCTACGAGCTGATCGACCCGCCGGCCGACGGCACGTTCCCCGCCAGCGCCCGCCCGATGTTCGGGTTCGACTTCACGACGCTCGAGCTCTACGACCAGCCCGGTGTCGTCACCCCACCGGACGCCGCAGCGCGCGAACCATTCTCCCGTCCGGTCACGGTGCCGGTCCGTCCACACCTCGGATTGATGGGCGTCGCGCCCGAGGGCGAGCGTCGGAGCAGCATCCCGCCCGGCGTGTTCGGCGGCAACGTCGACAACTGGCGCTTCGGGCCGGGTGCAACGGTTCACTACCCGGTCTTCGCGGAAGGCGCCGGGTTCTACGTCGGCGACCCGCACTTCGCCCAGGGCGACGGCGAGATGTGCGGCACCGCGATCGAGGCGTCGCTCGACGTCACGCTGCGACTGTCGATCGCCGACGACGTGTCGACCACCTCTCCCCTCCTCAAGACGGACACACACTGGTACACCCACGGTTTCGGCGACGACCTCGACGAGGCGATGAAGATGGCCGCCGACCAGGTGCTGCGCCTGATGGTCGACCGTGGCGGCTTCACGATGGACGAGGCGTACTCGCTGGCGTCCGTGGCGGTCGACCTCGGCGTGACCCAGGTCGTCGACGGCACCGTCGGCTGCCACGCCGGCGTCGCCCGCGATCTGATCGGCGCGTGAGGCGGTGCGCCTGACGCCTCACGAACAGGAGCGCCTCATGGTGCGCGGCGCGGCTGAGACCGCGCTCGCACGCCGCGATCGCGGCCTCCGGCTCAACCATCCGGAGACCGTCGCCGTGCTCACCGCGTGGGTGCTCGAAGCCGCCCGCGACGGACGTCGCGTCGCCGACCTGATGGAAGCGGGACGCCACGTACTCACCACGGACGACGTGATGGACGGCGTCGCCTCGCTGGTCCCCGAGATCCAGGTCGAGGCGACCTTCCCGGACGGCACCAAGCTCGTCACGCTGCACGAGCCGATCGGGCCCGGCGGAACGCGACCAGGCAACCTCGTACCGGGGCAGATCGTCGGGCCCGACGAGCCGATCGAGATCAACGCCGGACGCCCGGTACTCCGGCTGCGTGTCGAGAACGAGGGCGACCGCCCGATCCAGGTGGGGTCGCACTACCACTTCGCCGAGGCCAACCCGGCCCTCGCCTTCGACCGCACGGCAGCACACGGTCACCGACTCGACGTGCCGGCCGGCACCGCCATCCGGTTCGAACCGGGCATCGCGACGGACGTCGATCTCGTGCCGTTCGTCGGGAACCGGGTGATCCCGGGGCTGCGCGGTGAGGTCGCCGGACCCCTCGACGAGACGAACAGCGACGGAGCAGCAACATGAGCACGATCGACCGTCCCCGGTACCGCGCCCTCTACGGACCGACCACCGGCGACCGCATCCGCCTCGCCGACACCGACCTGTGGATCGAGGTCACCGAGGACCGCTGCGTCGGGGGCGACGAGGTCGTGTTCGGCGGCGGCAAGGTGATCCGCGAGTCGATGGGTCAGTCGACCCGTCGCCGCCTCGACGGCGCCCCCGACGTCGTCATCACCGGCGCGGTCGTGCTCGATCACTGGGGCATCGTGAAGGCCGACATCGGGATCCGCGACGGCCGCATCGTCGGCATCGGCAAGGCGGGCAACCCCGACACCATGGACGGCGTCGATCCGGCGTTGGTCATCGGCCCGTCGACGGAGATCATCGCCGGCAACGGCAAGATCGTGACGGCCGGTGCCATCGACTGCCACGTCCACCTGATCTGTCCGCAGCTGTTCGACGAGGCGCTCGGCGCCGGCATCACCTCGATCGTCGGTGGCGGCACCGGACCGGCCGAGGGCACCAAGGCCACCACGGTCACCGGCGCCTGGCACCTCGAACGGATGCTGGAGGCGACCGACCACTGGCCCATCAACGTCGCGTTGCTCGGCAAGGGAAACACCACCGACCATGAGGCGATGTGGGAGCAGCTCCGCGCTGGTGCGGCCGGCTTCAAGCTGCACGAGGACTGGGGCACGACACCGGCGGCGATCGACGAATGCCTCACCGTGGCCGACGCATCGGGCGTTCAGGTCGCCATCCACACCGACACCTTGAACGAGGCGGGGTACGTCGAGTCGACGCTGGCGGCGATCGCCGGTCGGTCGATCCACACGTTCCACACCGAAGGCGCCGGCGGCGGGCATGCGCCCGACATCATGACCGTGGCGAGCCACCCCAACGTGATGCCGTCGTCGACCAACCCGACGCGACCGCACACCGTCAACACCGTCGACGAACACCTCGACATGTTGATGGTGTGTCACCACCTCAATCCGGCCGTTCCCGAAGACTTGGCGTTCGCCGAGAGCCGGATCCGGCCGTCGACGATCGCGGCCGAGGACGTGCTGCACGACCTCGGTGCGATCTCGATCATCGGCTCCGACTCCCAGGCGATGGGCCGCATCGGCGAGGTCGTGATCCGCACCTGGCAGACCGCGCACGTGATGAAGCACCGCCTCGGCTCGCTGCCCGGCGACGGCGTCGCCGACAACCTCCGGGCTCGTCGATACGTCGCCAAGTACACGATCTGCCCGGCGATCACACACGGCCTCGAACGAGAGGTCGGCTCGGTCGAGGTCGGCAAGCTCGCCGACCTCGTGCTGTGGGATCCGGCGTTCTTCGGGGTTCGGCCACACGCCGTCCTCAAGGGCGGCATGATCGCCTGGGCGACGATGGGCGACGCGAACGCCTCGATCCCGACGCCACAGCCCGAACTCCCACGTCCCATGTTCGGCGCCGCACCGGCGGTCGCACCGGGTCTGTCGGTGTCGTGGGTCTCGCAGGCGGCACTCGACGACGGGCTCCCGGATCGACTGCGGGTCGAGCGCGAACTCGTCGCCGTCGCCGACACCCGGTCACGCGGCAAAGCCGATCTGCCGCTCAACGGCGCGATGCCCCGAATCGACATCGATCCCGACACCTTCGCGGTCCGGATCGACGGCGAGCTGATCACCGAGGCGCCCGCGGTCGAGTTGCCGATGGCCCAGCGCTACTTCCTGTTCTGATGAACCCGTCACTGCTGCTCCTGGCCGACGCCCGGTTCCCCACCGGCGGCCACGCCCACTCCGCCGGCACCGAACAGGCGGTGGCGATCGGCGACGTCCACGACGTCGAGTCGCTCGACCGCTACCTCCGCGCCCGACTCGCCACCACCGGCCGCACCGACGCCGCCTTCACCGCCTTCACCTGTCGGATGGGGTCAGACCCGAACCGACAGGTCGGCGATGGCCACCGTGCCTCGGATGTCGGTTGGGGTCTGACCCCATCCGACCTGGCGGCCATCGACCTGGAGTATTCGGCGCGGGTGCCGTCGCCGTATCTGCGGGTGGTGAGTCGGCGGTTGGGGCGACAGTTGGTGCGAGCGGCGGAGCGCGCGTGGCCATCGGCCGTGCTGGCCGAGGTCGCGGCGACGCCGGGTGGGCCGCACCAACCGATCGCACTCGGAGCCGCCGCTGCGTCCGCGGGTGCCGTACCCAGCGAGGCCGCCGTGGTCGCGTTGCACCACCTCGCCGGGGCGGTCACCACCGCCGGCGTCCGCCTGCTCGGGCTCGACCCGATCGAGGTCGCCGCGCTCCAGGCCGACGCCACCGCGGATGCGACGAGCATCATCGTGCGAGACGAATCCTGGCTCGTCGACGACCCCGCCGACCTGCCGGCGACCGGCGGGCTGCTGACCGAGATCCTCGGCGAACACCACGGCTCGCTCGATGCGCGCCTGTTCGTCGCCTGACCAGCAAGACGACCCAGACGGAGAGATCCATGCCCCCACACCACCCCCACGGCGAGATGTTCCCCACCCGACCGTTCACGGCGACGACGGCACCGCCTCGAGGACGCGCACTCCGGATCGGCATCGGTGGTCCGGTCGGCTGTGGCAAGACGACGCTCGTCGGTGAGCTCTGTCGGACGCTGCGCGACGAGCTGTCGCTCGTCGTGATCACCAACGACATCTTCACCTCCGAGGACGCCAAGGCGCTCAAGGCCGCCGCCGTGCTGCCGGACGACCGCATCGTGGCGGTCGAGACCGGCTGCTGTCCGCACACCGCCATCCGCGACGACATCGCGGCCAACCTCGACGCCGTGGAGCACCTCGAGCAGCTCCACGGTCCGGTCGACGTGACGCTCGTCGAGTCAGGCGGGGACAATCTGACGGCGATCTTCTCGAACGGGTTGGTCGACGCCCAGATCTTCGTCCTCGACACCGCCGGCGGCGACGACGTGCCACGCAAGGGTGGTCCGGGGGTTGCACTGGCCGATCTGCTCGTCATCAACAAGATCGATCTCGCCCCCTACGTCGGCTCCGACGTCGAGCGGATGCGCGCCGATGCGGTGGAGCGGCGCTCGGGTGGCCCCGTCGTGCTCACCTCCATGGTGGGCGAGGAAGCGGCAGCGCCGGTGGCCGACTGGATCAGGAACCTGCTCGCTGTTCGGAACGCCGCCTAGTGCGAGCAGCGGCCCGCATCTGCGTCGAGCGGCGCCATGGCCGCGACGAGGTCGTGGAACGATCGGCCGAGGCCCCGTTCGCCATCCGACGGTGCGGCGACGCGATCATGCTGGCGGCGACCGCCGCCGCACCGGTGGGTGGAGACGAGCTCCGACTCGACATCGACATCGGTCCTGACGCCTCGGCGACCGTGGGATCCGTCGGCGCGATGCTCGTGTGGCCGGCGCCGACGCCCACCGCCTCGTCGATGACCACCGTGGTACGCGTCGGAACCGGCGGCCATCTCACCCTGACGCCCGAACCGACGATCACCGTCGCCGGGTCGCACCACCGGGCGGTGACCCGGGTCGATCTCGCCGCCGGCGCGACGTGCGAGCTCGTCGAGGAGTTCTCACTCGGACGGTCGGGCGAGTCGGCGGGCACGATCGAGACGGCGCTCCGTGTGGTCCGGGACGGCGCTCCCCTGTTCCATCACGAAGAGGTGCTCGGCGCATCGGCTCCGGCCGGATCGACCTCGGTCGGGACCGGCAACGGCCGCCACGTCATGACGACGATCATCGTGGGGAGTCCGTCCAGGCACCCGACCACCCTGGTGGAAGGCGGCGGTCTGGCGGCCAGACTCTCACTCGCCGACGATGCGGTCGCGCTGATCGGTGTCGGTATCGACCGTCCGACGGTGCGCGGGCTGCTCGAACGACTCCGGTCGACGAGATGCCGATGATGCGTTATGGTAAGACCATCAGACCAATCGATCTCGACGCGAGCCACGTGCGCGACTCGCGGGAACGGATCGAGTGAGGACGTCCAGTGAGGAAGCGATGCTGATCGAACACGAAGCCCTTCGCCACCAGTGGTACCCCGTCGCCGAGTCGACCGACCTCGGCATCCCGGGTGCGGAGACGCCGATCGGCGTCAAGCTGCTCGGCGAGGACTACGTCGTCTGGCGTGGCCCGGACGGCCGGGCGGTCGCCGCCCCCGACCGCTGCACGCACCGCGAGTCGCCGCTCAGCATCGGCACGGTCGCCGACGGCTGCCTGACCTGCCCGTATCACGGGTGGACGTTCGGCTCGGAGGGGACCTGCGTGCTCGTGCCGTCGTCGGGCGAGGGCAAGCCGGTGCCACCCAAGGCGCATCTGCCGACCATCGAGGCCCGAGAGGCCTACGGACTCGTGTGGCTCTGCCCCGGCGAGCCGCACGGCGACATCCCCACGATCTCCTACGACGAGAACCCCGAGTATCGCCGGATCAACACGGGCGTCGACGTCTGGAAGACGTCGGCCACGCGGATGACCGACAACTTCCTCGACATCGCCCACTTCGGGTGGGTTCACCGCGGCACTTTCGGCCGCGACGAACTGTTCGAGGTCCCCAAGATCGATCTGGACGAACTCGACGACGGGTGGTACGGCTACGCCTACGAGGTCGAGGTCGGCAACGACCAGGGCGCGCAGTCGTCCGGCCAGACCGGCGACACGGTCCATCGCCGGATGACGACCGGGATGCACCTGCCGTTCTCGGTCCGCAGCACCATCCACTACGAGACAGGACTCGACCACATCATCTTGTTGTGCTCGACCCCGATCGACGACACGACGTCGTACTTCACCTTCGTCGTCTGGCGCAACGACGACTTCAGCGTGCCCGCCGAGGAGATCATCACCTTCGATCGCGCGATCGGAGCCGAGGACAAGTTCATGCTCGAACGGGTGCCGGGTGTCCTCCCCCTCGACCAGCAGGCGACCGCCAGCGTCCAGGCCGACAAGGCCTCGGTCGAGTGGCGCCGCCGCATCGCCGCCCTCGTCAACACCTGACCAGAAGGGGTCCCCTTCTGGTGCTTCAGGCGTCGAGCAGCGCTGCTCGGAACGGCCGCATGCCGCCCTCGAGCGGGGTGGTCGTGCGGACGAAGTCGGTGACGAGTTCGACGAGCCGCTCGGGTTGCTGGACGTGCGGGAAGTGACCGCATCCCTCGAGGATCTCGAGCCGGCTGTGCGGGATCGCCGCGTGCGCGGCGTGGGCGTGCTCGACCGGAATGATGCCGTCCTGGTCGCCCCAGATGATCAGCGTCGGCATCGCCGCGGCGAGGTAGAGGCGGTCGGTCGCGCTGACCGTCTGGCCACCCGGATCGATCACCGATCGAAGGGTCCGCACGAATGCCCGGCGGTTCTCCGCCTGGCCCAGTGAGGCGTACGCACGCCACATCTCGCCGACGTGCGGCACGCTCCAGCCGCGTTCGTGGATCGCCTTGCCGAGCTCGTTGCCGCGATCGACGACCAGGGGCGGGAAGAACAGAGGCATGAGGTACTCGGCGCCGGGCAGCGTGAGGAGGCGGAGGAGCCAGCTGACCTCGCGGCCCAGTCCGCCGCTACCGATCAGCACCAGGCGATCGACCAGCTCGGGATGTTGATACGCCAACTGCATCGCCACACCGCCGCCGAGCGAGTGTCCGATCACCGTCACCGGTCCGATCCCGAGCTTGGCGAGCAGATCACGGAGTCCACTGGCGAACGCGCCGAGCGAGTAGTCACCCACCGGCTTGGCGGACTCGCCGTGCCCGAGCAGGTCAGGCGCCAGCACGGTGAATTCCGCCGCGAGTGCCGGCATCACGTCTTTCCAGGTGCGGGAGTTGCCCGCCAACCCATGGATCAGCAGCAGCGCCGGAGCATCCGGACCGGCCTCGGCCAGTCGGTACGTGACGTCGTGGCCGTGGAGCGTGACATGGCGGAGGGGAATCCCCATGAGCTCCAAGTTACCACTCGGTAACATCAGATCGTCAGGGTCCGAAGTCCCCCCGCCAGAAGGGGTCGCTAGGCCTGGCCGGTTTGTCGGAGGAAGGTGAGGGCGTCCCAGTAGTCGGTGCGGCGCGACACCTTGCCGTCACGGGTCTCGATCACCATGACCCCGCGGATTTCGACGGGGTGGCCGCCGCTCGTGGCGGTCAGCGTGTAGGGCGCCGCCACGTCCGGACCGTCGACGATGAGCTGCTCGACCTCGTAGCGCAGTCCCGGGAGCGACCCCAGGAAACCCGGGAGGCGGCGCCGGTACTCGTCGATGCCCTCGCAGCCCGATCCGAGCGCCGAGGCGTGGTCGTTGACGAAGTCGTCGGTGACGTTCGACGCCACCTGCTCGGGTTCACCGGTCGAGAACGCCGCCAGGTACGCGGCCGCGG
>NZZV01000077.1 GCA_002698945.1 Acidimicrobiaceae bacterium | reverse complement strand
TCGTCGGATCAGATCAGCGAGGTTCGCATCGGCGACCATCCAGGGCTCTGGATCACAGGTGAACCTCATCAGGTGGCCTACGAGTCGCCCGGCGGGGAGGTCGTCGTGGAGCGGGTGGCGTCGAACACGTTGCTGTGGCAGGACGGACCGGTGTTGTTCCGGGTCGAGGGCTTCGACGATCTCGCCGACGCACTGGAGTTCGCGACGGGAACCTGAGCGCTGCGAGCGGTGTCGGACAGGACATGACGGCAACAACCACCTCTCACCTCGTCCGGATCGCCGCCGCGGCGCTCGCCGTTGCAGCATTCGCCGGGTTCAGCAGCTCGGCCTCGGCAGGTGGCTGGGCCATTGCATCGCTCGACTCGATTCCGGCCGCGGAACCCGGCGCGACGACCGAGGTGTCGTTCACGATCCTCCAGCACGGCATCACCCCGGCCGACCTCCACGAAGGCGTCGGCATCGAGATCAGTGGCCAGGACGGGGCCAGCTCGTTCTTCCCGGCGGTCGGCGACGGGACCGCCGGTCACTATGTCTCCACGGTCACGTTCCCCGAAGCGGCCGGCACCTACGAATGGCAGGTCCAGATGGGCTGGTTCGGACCGTACGAACTCGGGTCCCTGGATGTCCGCACGACGGAGACCGAGTCGGTCGGGGCGTGGGCGACGATCCGATGGCTGGTGCTCGCCGGCGCCGCACTGCTCGCCGGGATCGCCATCGCGGACATGGGTCTGTCGCGTCGGCGTCACCTGGCGACCGGATGAGTGTCGTCGGCCGGGCGTGCGCCGTCGGAGCCATCGTGCTGGCCGCCCTGACCGTGGCCTTCTGGGACAGTGGCTCGCCGTCAGCGTCGGGTTCTCATGTAGCTGGCGGCGACGAACTGTTCCAGGCCAAGGGCTGCGCCACCTGCCACGACGGCCCCGACTCCACTGCTCGGATCGGCGGCTTTCCACCACTGGTGGACGCGGCCGACTGGGCAGGGCAGCGGCGGCCGGACATGAGCGCCCGTGCGTACCTCACCGAGTCGATCGACGAACCCGGCGCATTCATCTCGCCGGCTTTCGCCGGCGGCGGGTACGGGTCACTCCCGGCCATGCCGAACCTGGCCCTGACTCCCGACGAGGCCGACGCACTCATCGACTACCTGCTGTCGGAGTAGGGCACGGTTCGAACGTGGGCCACGGTAGGCGGACGCTCCTGCTGAACTGGTTCGATGTTGCCGAGCGAACGAGCACTCGAAGCGGTGAGATCGGCGGCGCGAGCCCGCCTCGAGGAGTCGTTGACGAGGTGGCAGCTCAGCGAGTCCGGCGCGGGCACGACCGACCTGAGCGCCGTGGTCGACGCGCTGTGGACCGCCGGAAGGCTCACCGTCAACTTCCATCCCGACCGCATCGCTCGATCCGGTGTCACCGTGGCGGAGGCCCTGGCGCGGACCGGTCGATACGTCAGCCAATGGGTGACGGGCATCTCCAACGGTGGCCGCTCCGCGTTCCGGGGTGGTGATCGGCAACGGTGGGAACATCGGTTGTTCGCTCACGCGTACGCGGACGCGGACCCCACGTCGGTCGAGCTCCCGATCTACGGTGCTTGGGACCTGCTCGGGGATCCGCACGGCGGATCACCGCGGTTCGGATCGTGCTTCCTCGTGCTCGCCGATCACGTTCGCGAGCGAGCAACGATCTGTGTGGGTGACAGCAACGCGAGCCCGACCGACATCGGAACCTTCGACACGGCGTGGTGCGTGCTGGCGTCGCTGGCCGAGCAGGTCGACGAAGGTTCACTGCTCGGCGCGCCGGTCGACCGGCGCGGACTGGCCGAGATCCTCGCCGGTCCGCCGATGCGCAGCGCTCCGCGACGGGATCTCGATCACTACGTCGAGATGCAGGCGCACGGTGGCGTCGACCTTCGCAACGATGTCGTCTCGATCGTGCTGGACCCGTCGTTCCGGGCCACCGACGTCGAGCGAGCCATGGCCGAGACGGCCGAGCGATTCGACGTGGAGATCGACTGGCACGCCGGGTCGGAGCTGGCGGTCGATCGGATCCCGACCGACTTCAGAGGTCCGACGATGCCCGCAGTTGGCCGTCGGGCGGCGCGTGCCGATGGGATCGTCGACGCGCATTCGATCGGTCTGGCGGCACGCGATGTGCGACTTCCCGAGGCGCGGGTCTCCGGTGACCCTCCGGAGTCCGATGTGCAGCAACTCAAGTACATCTGGCACACGCTGCTCGCCCTCGGCGCCGACGCCGCGCCCGCCACGTGAGCGGGCAGGAATCGCTGACACCCGCTCGACCGAGACTCCAGGAGTTCGCCTGCCGCACCTCGAACGTGAGGCTCGGACCTGACGCCGAGCGACCAACTCGTCACCGAAACGCGAACTCTTCGTAGTGGATGTTGGAGGCAGCAACGCCGAGGTTCAGGAAGCCTTGTTCGAAGGCGTTGATCAGGGCGACGGGTCCACACATGTAGACACTGATCGTGGTCAGTGGTGCGGTGGTGTCGGCGGCGACATCTTCAGCGGTGAGAGTGCCGTCGGTGCTGCTGATGATGAGGTGGTAGTTGAGGTTCGGGTGGCGGGCGGCGTGTTCGGCGATGTCGTGGTCGAAGAGGGCGTCGCCGGGGTGTCGCACGGTGTAGTACAGGTCGATGTGGTGGTCGTGGCTGGGGTGGTCGCGGAGCCACGCGAGCATCGGGGTGATGCCGATCCCGCCGGCGATCCAGATCTGATCGGGTGTTCCTCGTCGGTAGTCGAGCATTCCGTAGGCGCCCTCGACGCGGGCGGATCGGCCGGTTTGCAGTTGGTCGTGGAGCCGTCGGGTGAAGTCTCCGGTCGCCTTGACGACGAGTCGCAGGTCGCGCTCGCGTGGACTGCTGGCGACGGTGAACGGGTGCGGTTCGCGGAGCCCGGGTTGTTTGAAGTGCACGAACACGAACTGGCCGGCCGTGAAGTGGATCGGGTCGCGGTCGGGAGTGAGGACGACTTCGAGCGTGGCGTCGTCGAGTCGGTGGGTCGCTCGCACGGTGTACGGCACACGAGGTTGAGCGATTCGGGAGATCAGAAGTCGGTGGAAGTACGCAGCGACACCGACGACGTACGCGGCGAGTACCCACCCGAGCGCGACGAACGCGTCCATGATGAGCGAGTCGACGAGGAACATGTGCGGGATCGAGAAGATGAAGAACACACCGACCAGTCGGTGGGTGTGCTTCCACGCCGAGTAGCTGATCGTGACGATGCGTCGTGTCGGTCGGAGCCGAGGACCGATGCTCAGCAGTGTGAGCACGGTGAGCCCTCCGAACGCGATCAGGCCGGCGGGCACTCCGCCGGGTGAGTCGAATCGCCAGGGCACGACGGCGACGTGCGCGACGAGGAGTAGATAGCCGGCGACAGCCACGTGGCGGTGCGAGCGGTACATCTTGTCGAGCCCGCCGAAGCGCTGCTCGAGCGTTCGGGCGCGTGTCGCGAGAACGAAACTGATCGCGAGCAGCTTGACGGCCATCGTGACAGCGACCTCTGCGACCAGCTGCCGCTCGAAGCCAGTTCGGCCGTCGTCCGACGGTGGGGCCACGAGCCAGGCCGTCGCACCGACGGCCGGCGCCGCCCAGATTGCTGGAGGTCCCCACTTGCGTCGCAAACCCCTCACCACCTTCGAACACCGTGCGAGGCACGCCGAGCGATCTCATGCCACGAACTCGATCGTGCGACGCCCGCCGCCGTTCTCCGGGGCCCGCGGGCCACGCTCGATCCGCTCGCCGGACGCACCGTGGACATCAGCGCCGGACGTGCGGGGACAGGAAGTGGCCGTCGACGCGGATGCGTTCTCCCGTGACGTGGCCGTTCGCGGCCGACACCAGAAAGGCGACGCACGAGGCGATGTCGTCGGGCAGGGTGAGTCGGCCGGTCGCGGTGGCGTCCTCGACGGTCGCGACGAGTTGCGCCGGCCGCTCCTGATCGGTCTGGGTGAAGCCTGGCATGACGACGTTGGTGAGGATCCCGAACCGCCCGAGCTCGCGTGACATCACCCGCGTCAGCCCGTGGAGACCGGATTTCGCGGTGACATAGGCGGAGCTCCCGTCGAGACCGTCGTCGACGAGTCCGGTCGAGACGAACACGATTCGACCCCATCGCTGCGTCACCATGTTGGGCAGCGCGCCGACCGTCAACTGGTAGGGACCGACGAGGTTCGTGTCGAGCGAGCGTCGTAGCGTGTCGACCGAATCGCGGTCGACGAGCCACTGCGTCGATGTCGGCCACTCGACCGCGTTGTGGACCAGGATCGACGGCGCACCGAGCGTCTCACGCACCGTGTCGAGTGCACGGTCGATCGACCCAGCGTCGCCGAGGTCGAGTTCCACCGCGCACGCGTCGACGCCGTCGGCTCGCAGGCTGCCGACGAGACGCACTGCGGCCGTGTGGTCATGTCGCCAGGTCACTGCGACCCGACCGGAGGCGTTTCCGAGGCGACGTGCCACCGCGCGTCCGATCGCCGACGTTCCGCCGCTGATGACTGCGACGCGTCCGTCGATGTCCAGGTTCATCCCGCGAACCTCGTGGCGTCATCGTCATCCCCTGTTCGTGCGTCGATCACATCCCCAGAATACATAGCCAGCTAAGTAAATTCCATCGATGTGCACCAGGCGCGCTGTGGAGAGGAGAATGCTCCCGTGGCTGACGAAATCAAGGGCCGATCCGTCCCGGAGGCCGAATCGGGCGACGACTCGGTGAGCCTGGCGCTCGTGCGGACGGCCAAGCGACATCGCTCGGTCGCGGCGACGTTGTACGCGCCGCATGGCATCCATCCCGGCCAGGACATGGTGATCGACGAACTGTGGCGGGCAGGTGACCGAACACTCGGCCAGTTGGCCGCCGCGTTGCAGATCGAAGCGCCGACCGTCTCGCGCACCGTGGAACGGCTCGAGAGGTCCGGCCTGGTCGAGAAGCGTCGTTCGACCACCGACGGTCGATCCACCCTCGTGAGCTTGAGCGTCGCTGGTCGCGAAGCCCATCTCCAGTGGCAGCACGCATGGCGAGAACTCGAGCGCCGCACAACCGCTCGACTCCGGCGCGGTGAACAGGCGGAACTGATCAGACTCCTGCGACTCGTCAACGACGGACTCGACGATTGACGGGTCGGCCGAGCGCGCACGGAGGGCGCAGGTCGAGGTACGCCTGACGACAGCGTGCGCACCGAGTGAGGTGCCCACCGGTCGTTCCTCCTGCCACCGTGGGTGATCGCACGATTGTGGTGAACAGTGGGGTCGGGATCGGGCAACAAGATGGTGTGATGTCTGATGAGCGAGGGGCGGGTCGCCCGCCGCCGGCGGCCGACGATCGCGCCGCCGTGGTGGCGGGTTGGTTCGATCGGCATGTGGACACGATCCATCGGTACGTGGCCCGCCGTGCCGGTGACGAGGTGGCTCGTGAACTGACCGCGGAGACCTTCCGTGTCGCGCTCGAGGACTTCGATCGGTACGACCCGACCAGGGGCGGGGAACGTCCGTGGCTGTACGGGATCGCCACCAACCTGTTGCGGCATCACTGGCGGAACGAGCAGCGCCGCCTGCGTGCGCATCTCCGTCACGCTGGCGTGACCGACGCGGTCGCGGGCGATCCGCTCGTCGGCGTCGATTCCCGGATCGATGCGCAGCGTCGGCTCGAACTCGTCGTCGACCTGATCGAACAGCTCGATCCCGACGATCGTGACCTGTTGGTCCTGGTCGCGCTGGAGGGCTGCACGAGCGCCGAGGCGGCTCAGGCGCTCGACATTCCGGCGGGGACCGTCCGATCACGGCTCAATCGCATTCGAACGCAACTGCGAACACAAGGAGCAACACGATGACCGACCAGCAGATGCTCGAGACCCTGTACCCCGAACCAAATCCGCTCACCGACTCGGATCGAGCGTCGATGCGATCGGAGCTGTTCGGCACCCCATCGGCGAGCCCACTTCGCCCGGTGTCGGACGAGGGTCGAGCGGTGACCACGACTCCCGATGCCGTCGATGGACTCGAACTCGCGACTCGAACGAACAACGAGGGGCGTCCCGGCACGGGTGCGGGACGACGCTGGCTCACCGCCGCTGCGGCCGTTGTGCTGATCGCCGGCGTCGCCGGCATCTGGGCTGCCGGAACCCGAAACAGCGGTGAGGCACCGGCGCCCGCCGAACAACCGGTCATCACGTCATCGCCCGCACCCGAGGCGTCGACGGCACCGAGTGCGCCGGCCAGCACCGTCCCGACGCAACAGTTCAGCGCCGAGCCGGCCGCGTTCCCGGTGCTCGACGAGCTGCCCGCAGGTCTGTCTGCCACCACACACGTGGAGCGGATGGGCGATGGTTGGACGAGTCCGAGAACCGAAGCGCTGATCGGACGTCGTGTCGACGGCGTGCTGACCGACACCGTCCAACTCGCGGTGTGGCCCGGACCGCGCGACGTCTCATCGATGCAAGGACGCACACCGACCGAAACCGTCGTCGCGGGGGAATCGGCGAGTGTCTACGACTACTCCAGCTCGGGCAGCTCGCCGCTCTTCCTGGTCACCTGGGGGACCGGCCCGTTCTTCGTCGCCAGCGGCGAGGCACCCCTCGCCGTGCTGGACCAGCTCAAGCCCGACACGATCGACGCCACCGTGGTGGACGACGACGAGCCCCCGCTCGTCAGCATCGGCGCGTTGCCCGGCGACTTCGAAGTCATCGTCGAGCCACACGGGATCACCGGCGACGCGACCGTTTTTGCGACGCTGTCGATCGGAGCGGACAACTACGACATCAGCGTCCACACCAGCGATCGCGTCCTGGGCATGACGGCGTCGGGTCGGCCGCTCCGCAGCATCGAGGTCAACGGACAGCCGGGATGGACGTACCTGTCGTCCACGCCTACACAAGACATCGCCTGGCAGGTGAACGAGTCCACCTACGCGTACCTCAAGGTCAACGACGGCAGCACCGCCGACGAGGCCCTCGCCCTCGCCGAACAGATCACCTTCGTCGACTTCGACACCTGGACCGCCCGCTACTCGCCCGACATCGCCGAGGTCCCGGCAACGACCGAGGCCGGCGGTGGCTGACACCGACGGGCGGTTCCCGGGGCCGCTCGCAGGCTGCGACGACGCATCGGTGGTCAGCCTCCGCAGCTATGTGAGCAGCGCGTGGAGCAGCAGTGCAGGGCTGCATGCCCATGCCGCGATCAGCCAGCCGCGGTGAGTTGCCGCCCGCTTGGTGCACGCGTATGCGATCGCGACGGCGATGCCGCCGGTGATCGACGCCCAGAGGAGTTGACGAGGAGTGCGACCGTGATCGCGGTCCAACCGACCGGAATCACGACAGGCAGCCACGACGTCCGTGCCGACCCCGCGCTCACCTGGTCGTCGGCCGTGTCGAACGACGCTGCGACCTGGTCGGCGGGGCCGAGTTGTTCGATGACGAGGGCGGCCGCCTCGCTCTCGGGCATTCCGGCGGAGCTGTACTCGACGATGCCGTCCTCGATGTGGTTTCGCAGCTCTTCGACGATGCGCCCTCGCCGATGCTTGTTGCTTCTCAGCCGCGACTGCACGTCCCAGAGATAGTTCTCCACGTCGGCCTGGGTCATGGGGAGGTTTCCAAGATCGTGTCGATGCACTGCTTGAACTGCTCCCACGCTGCGCGCTCAGGGGTGCGCCGCTGTGAGCAGGCCGAGGTCTGCTGGGTCGTGCGTCGCGACGATGCCGCCACCGAAGCGAACCGAGGGAACGGCTCAGTCGGGCTCGCCGACGACGAGTACGGCGTCGACGTCGCCCGGCAGGCCACCGTCGATCAGGGAGGGGGTCCACGTGTCGAAGCCGCCGATGCCGGCGAGTTCGGCGACGGCGTACGTCCAAGCAGACGGTTCGCTGACCGGCATCAGCATGGTGTCGCCAAACGTCGTCGTCGATTCGGAGATGCCAGACACGTCGACGCCATCGGCACGAAGTCGACGTGCCAGATCGTCGACGACTGCCTGGCCGCGTTCGGTCGAGGTGGCGTCGAGGATCAGGAGACGACCGACACCCGGGTCGATGAGGAGGCCGGATCGATCCTGCCAAGGCGCGCCGGCGAGGTCATCGCCCAGCACGATGATCAGGTCGGCCGCCTCGATCATCTCGACCGTCAGTGCAGGCGTCGCCTGTGCGCCGATCGTTTCCCAGCGTCCGATGTCGAGGACGTTCGCGATCGAGGTCGGCAGCATCGAGTTCGGCATGTCGGGCTGGGTGTAGATGATCGACTCGGTCAGGCGGGTCCCGTCGGCGGCGTTCTCCGCGTCGATGACGTCATAGCCGCTCTCGGCGAGCGCATCACTCAACGAACCCGCCAGACCGCCGACTTCGGCAGCGTTCACCACCAGGACGCGACCTTCTACCTGCATCGCGTCGGCCAATGCACTGTCCGCTGGTGTGCCGACCTCGGCCGACGCCGACGGCTCATCCACCGCGCTGGTCGCCGGGGCCGTCGACGATGGCGGCAGCGGCTCCTCGTCGCCGACGAAGAACTGGCCACCGCTCGCTCCGACGGCCAGACCGTCGGCGTTCTTGCCCAGGACGAGGACGGTCGCGATGCCGGTGTTCGGCTCGACGGGGAGCTCGACCGGAGCGGTGGCCGACTCGAAGGTAATGAGCCCACCGTGGGCCAGCTGCGCTGTGATCGAATACGTGCGTGCGTCCGCGAACGGGTCGAACGCCAGGACCGGCCCACTGCCGTCGGCCGTCCAATCGAGCTCGAGGCTCATGCCGCCGGCGCCGACCTGGACGAATCCCCACCCGTTCGGTGAAGGCGCGGCCATGACAGGGACGTCGACGCCGAGGTCGCCATTGTGGAGCGTGAACGACTGCGGCTGCTGCTGGTCGTCGATGTCACCCACGAGATCGAACGCCGTCCAGCCCAACTGCTCGTCGACGAAGGCTCCTGCCAGTTCGTTGACCGACGTGAAGCCCCGTTCGAGGTCGGGCCAGACGAATTCGTCCGCGAACGCCGACGCGACGAGAGTCGTCGGCGTCGACCCGGCAGTCTCGGTACCGGGCGGTGGGGCGAGCGATACCGGTGCGTCGCGCCCGGTCCAC
>NZZV01000076.1 GCA_002698945.1 Acidimicrobiaceae bacterium | reverse complement strand
CTGGCAGGTCAAGCGAGCACGGCACGCCCACTGGCCACAACCGACAGGACCACCCACCACCACCATCCGAGCACCTAACTGAACGGTATTGCGGCTAGCCCACGTCTGTTCAGTCAGCAGGGTGCTGATATCACATCGTGCGTCGATGGTGCGCGTCGTATGTAGCTCTCAGGACCGAGTCGACGATGACACGGATCCCTCGCATCGGCCTGCTTTATCGAGACCGATTAGACGCTTGATGCGCATCGTCGGCGATAGCGCCACTACGGACTTGGTTTCTTGGCCCTGACCCGATTTCTGCCGTTCCGGCCGACGATACGAGAACGCTGAGCCAGACCGACCGGTGACAGCGGTGTAGTTTCTTTGATGTGCCTCGTGCGGAATGGATGAAGTCGGAGTTGCAGGGCAGTCCGTCAGGCTGGGTGTTTGTCTGGACGTCGACCCGAATTCGGCTCCGTTATTCCAACTCTCGAACTCGGATCTGTGACGCAAAATGAGCAGTGAGCAGAGGTCAAGCACTTCGGCAGGGCCAATCGCTCGCAAGCGGGGCCGGCCTCGGCACGAGGAACCTAGCCAGGAGTACGAGACGAAGCGGCGCGAGGTTGTCAGCGTCGCGAGTGAGGTCTTCCGAGTGCAGGGCTACGACGCCGGCACCCTCGAGGACGTCGCCGCAGCAATGAACCTGCGAAAAGCGAGTCTCTACTACTACGTCAAGTCAAAGGCAGACCTGCTGCGCCTGATTTTTGATCGTGCCATCGACAGATCGCTGGAGCAGATCGAGGAGTACCTAGCCATTGAGGATCCACGCGATCGGCTTGAAGCGCTGATCCGTCATCAGGCGGTCACGGTTGCCAAGGATCCGGCCCTGTTCGCAGTGTTCTTCGACCACCGCGCAGGCCTGAACGATGACGATATGGCGGACATCACCGCTAAGGAGAGGCGGTACCTCCGCCACTTCATCGAAGCGGTCGAAGACGCTATGGACGCCAACGTGCTGCCGAAGGCTGACTCGCGCATGATGGCGGCTACTTTGATCGGAATGTCCAGCTGGGTCTACAAATGGATGGATCCAGTTCGCGATGATCCCCTGGTCTTCGCAGACCTGTGTGTTCAGTTGATCCTTCGACCGAGGGGCAACGATGAATACCGCAAGCGAACCGGGTGACATCGCCGGCCCACCGTTGGGTCGGCGCTGTCGCGGCGAGTTTCGGTCAAGAGGACGCACCACAGGCGTCAGACTGCGCGATCACGCTCTCCCACGGTCGACGTATTGATCGGCACGACCGCACGACGATGGATCTCCCGGGGCGGGTTCGGTAGCCGCCGCCGTCGTCGCGGCTGGCGAACCTACACCTCGGAATTTGTTCGACTCACCGGTTGACAGAAATAAGTCTGTCACGTAGTGTTGCTTCGAAAGGGAGGTATGACATGAGTGTCACCATGGAACGACGGGTGTATCAAGAAGGCGATACGGACATCCCCGAAGAGTTCACAGAACTGCTTACCCGGATGCTGACGCATCATCTTGAGAACTCGACGAATCCGCACTACACCCAGCTCTTGAGCCACCTGTGGGACCGTTGCATGACGCTGGCTCCGGATGAGAAGCTCAAAACAACGTTTGCCAAGCTCATGCAGCAGGAAGTTGAGCACGGGGTCATCACGTCAAGGATTCTCGCCGGCCTCGGCGTCGGACCGATCGATGCGCCGATCCGCCAGTATCTTTTCCACTTGCCGATCGACAGCTTCTGCGACCTATCGATGTTCCATGCCCTCGGCGATCGCGTCGGCTGCTACATCGGCGAAACGTGGCACGGCGTGCCGTACGAGCCGCTGCTATCCGTCGCCGACCGGCTCCATAAGGACGAGGTGTTTCACGCTACGTTCGGTCTTAGCAACCTGCGACGGGTTTGTTCCACTCCCGAGGGACTGGCTGAGGCGAATGAGAAGATCAAGATCTGGTGGCCAGCAGCGCTCGATATGTTCGGACGCTCGGACTCAGATTTTTCCGACGCGTACGTGCGCTGGGGACTGCGCGAGCTGAACAACGAGGACCTCCGCCAGCAGTACATCGCCGAGACGCGTCCTCTGCTCGAAGAACTCGGCATCACCGTCCCGGCCGATACCGACAACAGGCGATTCCTTTAGTCGGGATCCAGTCGGCGGCGGGTGACTGACCTATGGCAGCCGAGATGGAAGACAAGTCAACCGGGGGACTCGCATCTGGTCGTAAGCCGGTCGTCAAGTTCACGAGACACAGTGAACATGCGCTGGCCATGGAGGTCGGACTCGGAGACTATCGCGAAGTTTTTTTCGTGTTGATCGGTGAGCGCAGCGTCGCGATCAGTTCCTACGACGAAACGGATCCGACTCATCGCGAGCCGACGGTTTTCGTCTTCCCTAAGCCTTATCAATGGTCTGTCGACCTCGACGACGACGAATTGATGGTCCAGATCTGGCAGGCGACCGGCGTGCAACGGTAAAGGTGACGTGGGGGCAGTGGAATGACAGAAGATGAAGAAATCTCAATCGACACTTTCACCGTGCGAGGTCATCGCAACGGCAGCCTTGTGCACGTCACGTGGACAAGCGGTGCGCTAAGCGGAGATCCTCCGACGGTCGACGCCGTTGAGGTGGAGGCCGAAATCGCTTCGCTCAGCGGTAAGGACCGCATGACGAAGCGCGCGACCTTGACTGCGGGGAGCGATCCACTCGCCGATGTGCTGAGCGCCGCCCGACTAGTTTGCCATGTGATCGATCGCGTTGCGGAAATCTCTCCGGCTGAACTCGAGACCGCACTGCAGGCCGAATCGATCCCACTCGACTGAGTGTCGTTCGCCGCGTCGCTCATACTCAGCCCGTAATCGTCGCCCGGTCCTCGCTGAAGTCGAACCAACTCTTGACGCGTAGCTCGTTTCTCGATATCTTTCTACCTTGCAGTCGATAGAATCGACCACGGACCGGGGGGTACCGATATGGGGAATGCGTTGCGGGGCCGGACACGCCTACAAGCATCGAGTGTCTGGTTGAGCGTGGAGCGCAACCTATGACCCAGGCAATTGTTGGTGGGCTTACTTCTGGAGCCATTTACGCCCTGCTCGGCCTTGGAATCGTGATCGTTTACGGGGTGTCACGATTCGTGAACCTCGCCCAAGGCGAGTACTACGTGTACGGCGCGCTTCTCTCCACAACGCTGGTAGCCGCCGATGTCCCCATTTGGATCAGCGCGTTGCTCGCCATCGGCGCCGTAGCGATCATGTCCGCAGCCCTCGAGCGCATTGTCTTCTCGCGACTCGTTGACGCCCCACATGCCGCACAACTGCTGGCGGGGATCGGCGTCGCCTTCGCCCTGGCCGGGGCTGCCCGCGTCTTCTGGGGCACACAGGAACGAACGCTGCCCGCCTTTTGGGATAGAGACCCAATCGAGGTTCTCGGCGCGCGTATCAGCATGCAGGTCCTCGCCCTCTTGGCGACACTCTGTCTGCTGTGGCTTCTACTGTGGCTCTTGCTTCATCGAACGATGCTCGGAACGATGATGCGTGCCGTCGCGACGTTGTCGGGCCGGGCAGGGCTGCTCTCGGTCAACGTCACGATGGTCACGACCGTGGCCTTTGCCCTGGCCGGCGCCGCAGGCGCCGCAGCTGGCATCGTCGTGACCCCGCTGGTCTTCGTCACGTACCACTCCGGTCTGCTACTCACGATCTACGGCTTTATCGCCGCCGCGTTCGGTGGGATGCGTTCGATCCGGGGCACCGTCGCTGGCGGGCTGCTCATTGGCGTTCTCGAGTCACTGATGGCGTACTACGGCGATTCCGCCCTGAAGACGCCAATGGCATTCGTCCTGCTCGTACTGATCCTCGTCTACCGAGCATCACGGGAGAGCGATAGCGCAGGCTTGCTCTCGGCGGTCCGGTCGGCCAGGACTCGCGCCCAGTCGATGGCGGCACTGCCGCCTGTCGCTCCACCAGCCATGCTGCTCCGACTCACCGGCCTCCGAGCTAACGCGATCGGCGTCGGTCTGGTCGCCCTCTTCGCTGTTGCAGGACCCGTCGTACTGTCACCCTACTGGGTCTCGCTGTTGAGCTTCGTCGGAGTCTTTGTGATCGTCGGCATCGGCCTCGACCTGCTCCTCGGCTACACCGGCCAACTCTCGCTCGGACAGACCGCCTTCATGGGTGTCTCAGCCTACATGGTTGCACTCAGCTCGGAATGGTGGGGCCTGTCCGCATGGCCCGCGGCGCTGATCGCCGTTGCGTTCACGGTCTCGTTGGCAGCAGGGCTCGGAGCTGTCGTGCTCCGTCTGCGCAACTACTACTTCACACTGGCCACGCTCGCGATTGCGATCGCGGCCGAGGCTCTTGTCAGCGGTCTGCCTGCACAGCTCGGTGGTCCCTCCGGACTGCGCGTCCGCACGACTCTGTCCTTGCCCGGATTCGTGCTCGACACGTCGAGTCGGCTGTTCACCGCGACGTGGATAACGGTCTGTGTCGCGTTGGTCGTGGCATTGCGCCTAACGAGATCTCGTGTGGGCCTGGCAATGAAGGCCGTCGGCGCCGATGAAGCGCTCGCTTCGGCAGCGGCGATCACGCCGTTCACCACCAAGCTCAAGATCTTCATCGTCTCGGGTGTCTTTGCGGGGGTGGCTGGGGTGCTGTACGCCCACACCCTGATGTACGTCTCGCCTAGCTCACTAGGACTGCTCGGAGGCTTCGATGCGGTCGTCGGGCTCCTGCTAGGAGGCTTTGGCACCGTGTGGGGCGCAGTCGTGGGTATCCCAATCATCCGGCTCGCCCCGCAGTTCATCGAACGCTTCGCGGAGTATCAGGAGCTGATTTACGGTCTACTCGTCGTAAGTCTCGTCGTGCTGTTGCCCGACGGCCTTGTCGGTGCATCGTCGAAGGCGTATGGACGCGTACGCCGTGGAACATCGGCGCCGTCCGACGTGGCGGACACTGGCCGCGCAACAGCCGCAGTATCGCACGCAGGCCCATCGGACAGGGAGGCGCCTGTGCGGAAGTCCGCCAGCAACGGCCAAGTCGTATCCCTTGAGGCTGGGGAAGCCGCCCAAACCACCGGTCCCGCTCTGCGGGCTGACGGAGTGAGCAAGAAATTTGGAGGAATTCGAGCGCTCAGTGACGTCCACCTGGCGGTGAGTCCGGGACGGATCGTCGGCCTGATAGGGCCTAACGGAGCGGGCAAGAGCACGTTCCTCAGCGCACTCGCCGGGAGCTTACAGCCCGACAGCGGGCAAGTCACGATGTCGGGTCAGGACATTACCGGGTTCTCCGCCGATGCCCGTGCCCGCTACGGACTCGCAAGGACGTTCCAGCTCCCGCGCATCCCCCATCAAATGACCGTGCTCGACGTCGCAATGCTCGGCACCTATCGCCGTGGGCATGTCGGCGTGTTTCGCTCGGTGCTCGGGGCTACCTCGGGCGAGCAGCGGGCGATGGAAGCAGCGGCGATGGAGGCGCTTGAACTGACCGGTATCGCTCATCTGAGGCACCTCGAAGCGGATCGGCTAAGCACGGGTGAGCAGAAGATGCTCGAACTGGCCCGAGCGCTAGCCAGTGCCCCGCAGGTACTTCTCGCCGACGAACCGGCCGGGGGACTCTTCGACGATGAAGTCGCCCGGCTCGAGGAACTACTCCGGAAGCTTGCTTCTCAGGGCCTCAGCATCGTGCTCGTCGAGCACCACATGGAGTTGGTGATGAGCGCGTGCTCCGAGATCGTTGTGCTCAACGAGGGGCATGTGATCGCGATCGGCGCCCCGAAGGTCGTCCGGTCCAACCAGGAGGTGCTCGATGCCTATCTCGGTGTCTGACGATGGCCGACTCGACGTCACAGGGCTCACAGCGGGCTATGGCCAGGTCACGGTCGTGCGCGACGTGAACCTGCGGGTGGATCGCGGTGAGTTCGTCTGTCTCCTCGGCGCCAATGGCGTGGGAAAGACGACGCTCCTTCGGGCCATCGTGGGCGACGCCGACGTCAGTAACGGGAGTGTCACCTTCGATGGCCGTCAACTGACCGGAATCTCTTCGCACCGGGTGACCCGGGCCGGGATGGCGATCGTTCCCGAGGGGCGGGGTCTGGTCAGCGACATCTCTGTTCGAGACAACCTCCTGCTCGGATCAATTCCTTGGAACCGGAAATACTCGTCGGCTGAGCTCTCCAGCTCGATGGACGAGATCTTCGATCGATTTCCCATACTTGGACAGCGCCGGTACCAACTCGCAGGTCATCTGTCGGGTGGCGAGCAACAGATGCTCGCGATCGGACGTGCGCTGATGTCTCGCCCGCGACTTCTGGTGTTGGATGAGCCATCGCTTGGACTTGCGCCGCTCCTCGTCCGACAGGTCTTCGACGATCTGGCCGCAGCTAACCGGGACGGATTGACAATTCTCGTTGCAGAACAGAACGCCGCAGCGGCACTACGTGTCGCCGAGCGTTCACTTGTCATGGCGGGGGGTCGGATTGTTCGCGAAGGAACAGCGGATTCACTCCGCGACTCCCACGAGCTTCGAGCGATGTTCCTCGGCACGTCGAAGAACGGCTCGGAACCCGATTCGGCGATCGCTGGGAGCTGTTCTGACGCCGTCAACCAGTCAACACCAACACAGCACCATGAGGGGAACCACAAATGAAATGCAACAATCGACTCACGAAAGCGCTGGCTCTTGTCGCCGTCGTATCGCTCACCGCGAGTGCGTGCGGTAGCGACGACGACGCAGCGCCAAGCACGGACGCAGCGCCAGACACCGCAGTACCCGACACCGCAGCGCCAGACACGGAAGCGCCAGACACGGAAGCGCCCGACAGTGACGACTCGGTTGCCTCCACCGAGCCCGCCGGGAATCTGCCGGGATCTGGCGAGAGTTTCACTGTCGGCGTGATCCTGCCCCTCACGGGGCCCGCCGCATCCATCGGGGCGGACTTCGAAGCTGGGCTCAAGGTCTTCGGGGAAATCGACCCCACCGCGGCGCAGATGGATATCGAATTCATCGTGTGCGACGACGAGACGACGCCTGATGGAGCTTCCTCGTGTGCACTTCGGCTCAGCCAACAGGACAACGTCGACATGATCTATGGACCGGTCATCTCGGGAATGCACGCGGGTGCCACACCGGTGTTGGCTGGCGGGCCACCGTCCGTCACTCCTTCCCCCTACGTCTCGGTGGAAGAGGGCGATCCGATCTTCTCGGCGGCGGGCCGAGCGAGCGACCTCGACCGTACGACGCTCGAGTACGCCGCTGAGCGCGGGTTCGAGAGGGTTGCTCTGCTGGCCACCACCGACACCACAGGTGAGACCGCGGTACAGAACATCCAGGCAGCAAACGAGGATCTAGGACTGGATATTGCGATCGAGCGAATGGGACCCGCCGACGTGGACGTTTCATCGCAAATCAACCGCCTACTCGAGACCGATCCCGAGTACGTGTATATCGGCGCCTCCGGTGCAGCTGTCGGGGTCGCGCTACAGGGCTTCTCGCAGGCCGGTTCCGATCTGCCGACCGCCCTTATCTGGTCGAACACCACAAAGGGATTTCTCGATGCCGCCGGTCCGTTGATGCCCACCGAGACGCTCTACGGAGTCGCACCATCTTGGCTACCGGAGAACATCGACGACCCGGAGCGCGCACAACTCATCCGTGATTTCCAGGAGGCATTCGAAGCAGAGGCCGGGGTTCCGCCGTCGTTCGTGGTGCAAGGTGCATATGACGCATTCCAGTTGATTGCGGCTGCTCTGTTGAACACCGGTGGCGACAGCGAAGCAATCGTCGAGTACATCGAGGGCCTCACGGACTTCCAAGGCCTGAACTGGCTGCTCAGCTACTCCGAGACGAACCGTCTCGGCAGTGAGTCGGGCAACTACGTCATGATGCGCTACGACCCGGACAGCGGTTCCTGGTCCTTGGCCGACTGACGTGATCACCGCGCGGCCGGCAAACCTGCACCGATGCCGGCCGCGCGGTTGATGGGCGATCGCTCTAGTGGCGTGGCCAGTGTCGGAGCAACCGGAGAGAGCGACCTGCCATGGATCAAAATCGGAATCTCGATGCTTCGCTACGCCGTCGTGGACGACCGCGTCATGCCGAACCCAGCCCAGAGTATCGGGCGCGCCTTGACGAGATTGTCGCCGTAGCGACGGAGGTATTCCGCCAGAAAGGTTATGAAGCTGGTTCGCTCGAGGATGTGGCGAAGGAACTCGGCCTGCGAAAGGCCAGCCTGTATTACTATTTCGAGAGCAAGAGTGCTCTGCTTCATCTCATCTTCGAACGAGCGATCGACGATGCCCTCCAGCGCATCGCATCGATTGCGATGATCGAGGACCCGAGAGAACGACTCGAAGCCCTCATTCGCCACCAGGCGGTCCGTGTCGCCAGTGAGCCATCCTTGTTCACGGTCTTTTTCGACCAGCGCCCGAGCCTCAATGCTGTTCATTACAGTGAAATATTGGCGAAGGAACGTGCGTACGTTCGCGCCTTTGCCGACGCCGCTCAATCAGCGCGCAATGCAGGGCTCCTACCTGACGCGGACCCACGGACGCTTGCGGACATCCTGCTCGGCATGACCAACTGGTCGTATAAATGGTTCGATCCCGACCGAGACGACCCAGAGGCCTTCGCCGACATATGTGTCGCTCTGATCTTCTCCGATGTCAGGGACCGGACCGAGGACGATTGATGAGAACGGGTTGATCTCCGACCCTGCCCGGCCTGTACGCATTGAACGCCACCGACCGGAACGCGGTCGACGAGCAAACCCGGACCATGACCTACCGACGCTGTGAACCTGAATCCGAGCGACGTTTGAGGTGGAGCGGGCTGCTTGAGTAGTTTCCTCTTCCGGCGCAGAGTGGCTCTTTGATTCTCGGTGATATCGAAGGCATCGAGTCTCGATGAGCCAATGATGCTACGACTATGCGAGCGTGGCTCACTGGGCCTGCCGAGGGGTGCGTGATCGGCGTCGGCGCAAGTGGCCGACCGGTCGCTGGTCCCCAGCCGAGGTCCGTCGCCTCGGACGCAGCATCGCGAAGTGAGCCGATCAGATCCGCCTTAGCATCGCGCCCACGTCGCCGATGGGCCGACCACCTTGTCCAAGCGCTTGTAGCACGTCGTTCGAGCTCGTCGACCTCCGACAGCACCGAGTCCGCTGCCTGCTCCGTGGCTCCTAGCCCAAATGAGCTCCACGACCCACGACGCAACCCTGAAGCGCGCAGAACCCCTTAACCCGCTGCGATCGCTCGTTCTGGCGATCTACCTCCGCTTGGGTCGGGCGTTATCCGCAACGAACTTAAGGATTGCGATGTGTTTGTCGGTGTCATGTTTCATGATCTCCACCAAGATGCCCCACAACGTCGTGTGCTGGAGATCATGCAACTCCTTCTGGAGTCGCTTAAGTTCTTTGGCGTCCGCACGTTCGTGTTTGAGCAGCCGGTGGGTTACTTCGAGTAAATCGGCTGAGTCAACCTGATCTAGGTCGAGACGCGGTATCACTGGATCAGCCCGGGTAAGTTCAGCCTCCGTTTTCAGCGAGGACGCCAGTTCCGTGAAATAGCGGTGGTGACGGCGCTCGTCCTCAACCAAGAGATTTATCAGATATGCCAACGCTTTAGAATCTGTAGTCTCGGCGACGCTGACGTACTCTTCCAGGATTTTGCCTTCGTTCGTGGTGTGATCGATGAGATACGAAAACAACTCGCTCTCCCAAACACTTGCTCCTACGGGCGGCTTCATCGTCTCGTCTTCCATGGTGACAAGTATGGCGCGTTTGTCAGTAGTCAGTGTCAGATGGTGCGCTACTACACATCCAACACGTGAATAGCCTGTGAGCGATCATCCGATTCCGACATCGGCGATCATCGAAAACCGACACGGGGTCGGTGTTCTGGCTGGCGGGTGGTGAGGTTAGCGGTCACCTCCTCGGTCGGGGTTGGTGGCGGCGATCTCGAGGCCGTTGTGTTCGCGTAGTCGCCAGCTGAGTCCTTTGATGTTGAACACGACGGCGTTGTGCATGAGTCGGTCCAACACGGCGGCAGCGACGACGGCGTCGCCGAAGATGGTGCCCCAGTCGGGCAGCCCGCGGTTCGTGGTGACGATGGTCGGGTGGCCTTTCTCGTAGCGGGTGTTCACGACTTGGAAGAACACCGCGCTCGCGTCGGTGCCACCGATCGGCAAGAGTCCGACGTCATCGATCACCAACACGGTCGGGGCGGTGTAGGTCTTCAACTTCGACGTGAGGGTGCCGTCGTGTGACGCTCGGACGAGGGTGCGGCACATGGTGTCGGCTTGGGTGAAGTAGCCGCGGTAGCCGGCCTCGACGGCCAAGGTGGCGAGGGCGACGGCGAGGTGGGTCTTGCCACAGCCGGGTTGTCCGAGGAACAAGATGGGCCGGTTCTCCTCGATGAACCGCAACGTGGCGAGGTCCTCGATGAGTTTGCGGTCGACGGAGGGTTGGAAGTCGTAGTCGAAATCGTCGATGGTGCGCCGGTAGGGGAACCGGGCGTAGCGCATCCGGGCAGCGAGTCGGCGGTCGCGATCGGCGGTGGCTTGTTCGGCGATGAGGCGGGTGAGGAACTCGATGTGGGTCCAGTTCTCGGTGCGTGCCTGGTCGGCGAGGGTCGCGAACGCGCCGGCGGCGGCG
>NZZV01000075.1 GCA_002698945.1 Acidimicrobiaceae bacterium | reverse complement strand
CGCGTCATCCGCCGCATGTGGAAAGACGAATCACGACGCCGAGAACCAGCTCCCATCATCGCGGCTTGACAAGGGAGCGTCGGACAGACCCACTAGTGGCCGTAGAGGTGGTAGCGGTGCGGTCCGGCGAAGTAGCGACCGGTCTGGCGGGATCGTCGGAACGTTCCAAGGTGTCCGACGGGTTTGACCACGACATCGACGTACCATGACCGGTCGCCGAGGTCAGGCAGCTTGACCTCGTGGAGCTGCCGGTACCAGCCGATCATTGAGTCCGCAAGGAAGGCCGCTCGCCGATCCGACTTCGGGCTCTTGAGAGTCGTCGAGGCGGGATCGCGGACCTCGTCGAGCGGAGTCGTCCAGTGCACCTCGAGGTGGAGTCCGTAGCCAGCTGACTGCTCGCCCGGCGCAGTAGGAACGTCGATCCACTGTGCGAGCCACGCACTGTCCGGTGAAGCCGGCGCAGGGTGGCTTGGCTCCTTGCCGACGAGATGGTCGAGTACCTCGACCCCACTCGCACCCTGTTCGAACCGGTCCAGCAACCAGTAGACGAAGTCGTCGAGGCTGCCATCGGCATGCCACAGGTCATGGATCAGTTGGAAGCGGACGTCATCGAGCGGTTTCCCGTCTTGATACCAGCGAAGCATTCCCCGTCCAGGCTGTCTCCATCCGAACGAGTAGACGAGCAGATGGATCAGCGCGTTCCAGTAGGCGAGGCTCACGCTGTGATCAGTGAACCCGTCCCGGGCGTGTGAGAACCGCGGAAACCGTCCGATTCGATTGGAGCTGTTGAGTAGCTCGTACATCGGCGGGATGGCCCAGCCCCACTCCGGTTGCGCTCCGTACTGCTCGTAGTCCCCTTGATAGTCGGACACCATCGGATTGCTGATCGCTCTCGGTTGTTCGATTCGGTCGATCATGAATCGGGGCCCGTCAGCCATCCGTCTAGGGATAGCACCTCAAGTCGATCAAGCGGGCCATCCAGACCGCCATCACAGGGTCGAAGGCAAACGACTCGTTCGGACGGCCCATCGGGACCTCTTTCCTACACGGTCCCCTGCGTCGTCGGGTATCCAGGTACCGGGATCAACTTCAGAGCGAAGCGGTGACCGTCGTTGTAGTCGTGTGCCATTGCGCGGAGCCAGTCGGTGAGCGCGACGTGTATGGCTTCAGCGCTCGTTCCCCCGCCGTCGTCGGTCGGCGGTTGATGCGCAACGAGGCGTTCGAGCGCAGTTCGCAGCGGGTCGGGGTCGTCCCACGGCAGTTCGGCCGCGGCCATCGCAGCCAACGCGTCGTCATCGCCAGCAACAAGGTGCGCGGTGTACCAGCGCAGCGCTTCCTCAACGGCATCCCAGACGCTGAAGCCGGGGCGGTGCCCGCGGCTGAGGTAGTCGACGGCGGCGACGACCTCGAGCCAGGTCTCGGATGCCGGCGCTCGTCGGTCGATCGGATGGTTCATGGTTCGTTGCCTCCGGTTGGGCTGAGCGGGATCAGCGGCGTCCGGTCGACGAGCGCGGCGAGTTGCTCGGCCAGGTCGAGTTCGGATGCTGCAACTGGCGTTGGCAGTGCTTCTCGGAGGCCTTGGGTCGTTGTCAGGTCGACGACGACATCGCGCTCGTCGAGGGTTGTGGGGTCGAGGTTCAGGTGACGGATCGAGAGGGCGTCAGCGGCCTCGACGTCTCCGTCGCAGGCGGCGACGAGGGATTCGTACGCAGTGGCCGGGTGTGTGCCGGCGTCAGCGAGCAGTTGTGCTGTCGTCGCCGGTTCGAGTTCGTAGATCGAGCCGAGCGCCGCGAGGTCGTCGGAATGAGCGTGGCGCGCGCTGTGAGCGAATGCGACCTCTGGCCGGTCGCAGATCATCGCCACCCCGGACGCGAAGGCCTCCGGTGTCGGGGCGTGTGCGGCGAGGTGGCGGATCACGGTCGCCGTCGGTGTGCCCGACTCGACCATGGTGGTGGCGGCCGTCTCCCAGGTGTGCGGTCTGGCGTCGAGCGACCTGAGCACTTCTCGAGGGTGAGCCGAGAGCAGCTCGGCAGGAGAGCATCCGGCCGATTGCAGCTCGTCGACTGTTGCGCCGAGCATCGATCCGACCTCGACGCGTGGGACCTCGAATCGGTCGGCGAGGGTACGCACTGCGGCCGGGATCGGGAGCCCGATCTGAGGAACGACGGTCGCGATCTCGTCGACGGTCGCGCCGTCGGCGACCAACACGTCGACGATCGTCGGTGGTGTCACCACGCCGGTGTCGGCGAGCAGTTCTGCCAGGCGCGCCACACCGATGTCCGGGTCGGCAAACTCTGAGGCATCGGCATCGGCGAGTCGGTGTCCGATCACATCAGCGAGAAGCTCGCGAGCGAACGTTCCGTTGAGCGCCGCCTCGGCGATCAACTGGTCGGCGAGCTGTGGCGTCTCCGCGGCGTGGCCGAGTGCCGTGCGCCGGCCGGCGTCTTCGACTGCGGTCTTGGCCGACTCCTCGTCGCCGACGAGCGGGAGTTGGCGGATCTGGCTGTCAGTGATCACGAGGTTCTCCCATCTGCCTCCGGGGCCGGGGGCGACGACGAGTTGGATGCGGTCGGTGAGCTGGCGGGTCTGGGCGCGTCCGTCGCGTGCGTCGGCGAGGGGTTGCCAGCCGTCCCGAGCGGGTGCGAATACTCGGACCGGCGGTTCGTTCGCTTCAGTGGGGATGAGTGCGGCGAGCGTCGGGTAGCGGTCGGCGACGATCTGGCAGACGGCTCGCTGCGCCGACTCGAGGTCGTCGGTGGTTCCTTCGTCGAGGAGTCCGCGACGGCCGGTTCGGGTGGACTCGATTCGCCAACGGGCGCCTTCGACGGTCTCGTACGTGGCGAGGTAGCCCGTGTCGGACACTCGGAAGAAGCCCGCTCGGCCGTCTGCGCCGGGCACGCCTCGCGCCGCCCACTCGTGCACGGTGTAAGGCCCCGCCTCGACCCAGACTCCCTTCGGCAGCGAAGCAACATCTGCCGGGGCGAGGTAGTTCTGGCGCCCCTTTGCGACGGTGCGGTCATCGGCGATGTCCATCCGTGGGAGCGACGAGACGGTCAGGTCGTGGTCGAGGACGTCGGAGAACGCACCGATGATCTGGTCGGTGGCTCGCCGGGTGTCGGCGAGGAGTTCCCAGCGAAGGCGCCCTCGAACCCGGGTCGGGTCGAAACCGGGGAGTGGTCCCGGGGCGTGGCCCAGCCGGTCGAGAGCCAGCCAGGCAGCTTGCCGGCACAGCGCCGGTCGCAGTTCGGGGCGGCGTCGTCCGAGTGGGACGTCGCCGGCGACTTCGACGAGTCGTTCCCACGGGTCGCCGACTCGTCGAGGCGTGTGGCCGGTCAGCCGGCCGACGGACTGGCGGACCATCTCGGCCAGCTCGCGTTCTCCGCCGGGCCCGGTGAGCTGTTCGGGGACCGGGGACCAGGCGAGCGCGCCAACGGCGGGACGTCGGGCGAGCTGCTCGGCGGCGAAGACCCTCTCCCACTTCATGGATCCGGGAACTCGCGCTCGCTGTCCCGATCGGGATCGGGTCGATTGTGCGGTCACGGTCGTCGGAACGGGAACTCGAACGGGAAGACCGTGCTCTCCTGCCCGGACGGCACAGGGTCGTCCCGCCTCGCTCGACGGCACCTGTTCCCACGTCGCCGCACCTGCGACCGGGGTAGCGATCCCGTACGAGGCCAGGAGCACTTGGTTGCGCGGCGAGTAGTCGGCCCACACCGAGCAGCGTTCGACGATCGAGCCCCACGAGCCGGCGTCGGTGAGCGTGGATGTCGCCCATCGGTCGAGGTGGGTGAGCATCGGGGCGGGGTCGTCGTCCGGGAACTCGATCGCCGACGTGATCCGGGCCATCAGTCGCCGTCCCGGTCACATCGGGGGTGGCAGCACACGACGGTTCGTGATCCCAGCCGCTGCTGCACGCCGGTTCCGGGCTCCACCCGAACACCGCACTTCTCGCACCGCCCGGCGACTCGGTTCACGGAGCGGAGTGGCGACGCGACGGTGCTCGGCTCAACCGTCTCTTTGGCAGGTGCCTCGTCCTGGGCTGCCGGTGGATCGTCGACGGCGGTCGCCGCCGCCGAGGTGTCGAACGAGAGCGCGAGCTGGTCGCTGGCGGAGCAGTCCTGTCGTTCCCGACCCAACTGACGCTTCCTGGGAAGGGGTCGGCCGTTGCGGCTCGCCTTCGGCAACTGCTCCCGGGAGAACCGCATCGTCGATGGGTCGAGCACCGGGCCCGAGTCCTTCGCCGGTTGCCCGGTCGACGGGCACGTCGCGACAGTCGGCCGGTCGTCGGCCGGTGGGAACAACGAAGCGAGCCGCTTCTCCTTCCACCAGCGGATCGCTCGCAGGTGGATCGGCGGGAGCGTCCCGTGGAGCAGCAGCGCCTCGCCCGGCAACATCGTCCGCAGCAGATGGTTCGGGATCAAGTCCTCGCGTTGTGACGACTCCGAGATCGAGCGCCGACCCCCACCAACACCGCCGTACACGTCGGCCGACCACGACCGGCGGGCGACGTGCTCGGTCCCCGTCACCGTGTGGAGGTAGCGCAGCGTTGCCGCATCGTCGATGCCGGCGAAGAACACCTTCGACCGGTGCCCGCCAAGGACGGTGTCAGCCAGCGTGCCGTACCGATGCTGGATCTGCGACAGCGACTGCCAGCACGTCACGTAGTGCGCACCGAGCGCGGCGATCGTCGACACCTCCGACGGCAGCCAGCCCAGCTCGAGCTGGCCCGTCTCGTCGATCAGGAACAGCACCGGCTTGGAGAGCTTCCGGCCCGCGATGTCCCACGCGTGGACCGAGTCCTTCAACTCCGCGAGCAGCCCACCGAGCACCGGCGACAGCCGCTCGAACTCGGTCTGCGGCGCTGCGAGATACAGCGTGTTCGACTTGCCTGCACCGCCCGACATCAACCACTCGAGATCGACGAAACGTGGCCGCTGGGCGTGCTTGGTCTCGACGTCGTAGAAGACCCGCGCGTCGTCGGTGGCGGTGTGTGCGACCGACGGTTCGAGCCACGGATCGACGGCGAGACGCGCCGTGGCGTAGCGAGCGGCGGGGATTGTTGTGCTCGGCTGTGTTGCCCTCGCTCAGATCGTCGGCCGCTCCGTAATCGAGATACCCAAGCCTTCGAACACGAGTAGCGCCACCGGAACAACTTGCCCGGCGTCGATCTGTACATCGCGTAGAGCCGCGCCCCCCCCCACCACATCAGCAAGGTCGGTACCGTGGAGCTTGGCGCCGGAGAGCTGAGCGTTAGAGATGTCGGCACCACTCAGGTCGCTATCAACGATCGTGGATCCGCTCAGATCAGAGCCGTACAAATCGGCGGCTGGCAGCTGACAATCTTGGATTACGAGCTCGATGGTCGACGCCATGCGCAATACGATCCCGTCCATTCGGCACCGATGGAAGCGCACGTGTCGTAGGCGGTCATCGGAAAGTACAGCGCCTGACAGCCGGCAGTCGACGAACTCGACGCGCTCAAAGGCGGCCGCCTCAAAGATCGCTCCCGAAAGCTCGCACTGCTCGAATCGACAATCGCGCACACGAGACCGGACAAGATGAGCGCCCGTCATTCGCAACGATTTGATGCGGCATTCGCTGAGCTCGACGCCATCAGTGACCTCCCCAACCAGCTCGCCGCTGAGCTCACAGCGCTCCCACTCCGACGAGTCGTCCAGTATCGGATCGATCACCACGTCAAGCTGTGAGGGAATCTGCGGACGCTTGGGCACGGCCGGAATCTACCTCTCAACCACTTGTCGACTCGTCCGGTCCAGCGTGCTCACCCGACGTCGATTTCTGAGTCGAGATGGCTGACGGCCGCTACGAGGGCAACGGCAGGAGCGATTATCGCGACGCCAGTGAGCAGAACGCCGAACGCACGGACGTCGCGGTGGCGACGGCGCCCACGAGACCGGCGCCGATTGGAATGCCCGCAAACGCGATCATCCGAAAGCTGGCAACCACTCGCCCGAGGAGATGATCCGGTGTCACGGCTTGACGGATCGACTGCGAGATGACGCTCCATACGACCAGGCAGGTAGTGGTGACGAGATGCATCAACGCAAGGAGTGGAAGCACGGGAGCGAGGCCCATGCCGAGCAATCCGGCAGCCGCGGCGAAGGTCGCCAGAATGAGCGTTCGTCGCCGCCCGATGGCGCGTGTCACTCGCCCGGCCAGCAATGAACCGAACAATCCGCCTACGGCCCCGACGCCCAGCATGAGGCCGTACACCAGCGGGGTGGCGCCGTGTACGTCGACAACCAACAGCACGAAGACCGCGTACGCCCCGGAGATACAGAGGTTGAAGCCGGCGCCAGCCAGCGCCAACCGGCGAAGGACCGGCGTCGTCCACAACGCCTTCATCCCATCTTGTACGTCCGCCCAGATACCCGTCGTCGTCGACGTTGTCCGAGCAGTCTGCAGCGGTGTCCGCAACGATGCCAGCAATACCGCGCACAAGGCCAGCGACAGCGCGCCAAACACAAACGGCAGCATCATGCTGATGGCGAACGCCGCGGCGCCGAGAGGAGCGCCGATGACATTGTTGGTGACCGTCTGCGCGGCAAGGAGGCGACCATTGGCGGCGTCCAGACCACCTGGGCCCACTGGTGCGAGGTGGGGCACCGAGGCTTGCGCGGCGTTGTCGACGAGAACCTCGCCAGCGCCGACGAGGAACGCCACCACGTACAACGCGGCCAGTGGTGGTTCGCCGCCCAGCATCCAGGTTGCCAAGGCGGCGAGCCGTTGCGCCCCTTCCGATTTGGCCTACCAGCATGAGGTCGCGACGGTCATGTCGATCGATCATTGCGCCAGCTAGAGGCCCGAGCAACAGCCAGGACAAACCAGCGAACGTTGCCACCAAACTGATCGAGAGCGGATGAGTCGTCAGGGAGGTAGCGAGCAGCGGTAGTGCAGCCATTCGCATCCCGTCGCCCAGGTTCGACAGCGTTGACGCCGACCAGAACCGCCAGTACTCCGCTGAAAAGGTCAGCTCATTCTGCCTCATTTGGAACTGCAGGTCACGGGCACGGACGGTCCTGCGCAATGCACGATGTCACTACCAGCACGGGGCGTTCGTCCGTGGCGCAGCGCAAGGCCGCATCCGAGAGCCGACCTGCTCGGGACTGGTCAGACACGGTTGGCATGCAGTAGGTGCCGATTGGGGTGGTCGTCGGTTGAGTGATCGCTCAGTTGCGTTTGGGCAAATCGGGGTTGACGGCAATCTCGTCGGCGGTCGTGCCGTAGTAGTCGGCTACATCGCGCAAGCGTTCCTCCCCGCGACCGAGTGTGAACCGGTGCCCGTCGGGATCCGCGACGGTGAAGTCGCGCATGCCGTTCGAACGAGACTCGACGGAGTCGACGATCACGGCACCAGCCTTTTCGTACTCTTCGCACAGCGAGTCCGGGTCTTCGACATACACGTAGGCGGACTGAATCGATGGCGGTCCTTCACCGACCCACGCAGTTAGAAGTAGCACTTCGATGCTGCCGCTCGTGATCGCGGCAAGCGTTCCGTCGACTGTGCGCCAGGAGGTGCTGAAACCGAGTGCCTCTTCGTAGTACCGCATGGAGCGATCGAGATCAGTCACCGGGACACATGGCATGACGTGCAGCCATGCCGAGAGACCGGTCGAGGCCTCCGCGGAACTCGTGTTGTCGCTAGTCGTGTGGGCGTCGACAGCGTGGAGAAGCTGACGGGTTTCATCGAGGCGGGCTTCGAGTCGAGCGCGCTGCGCACGGAACAGCTGCTGGCGTTCGGCTTCGTCGGTTCCCGCGAGGAGTCGACGAATATCGGCTATCGGCATGTCCATCGACCGCAGCAGGGCAATGGCGCGTCCGGCACCACTCTGGCCGGTGCTGTAGAACCGATACCCGGCCTCAGATCGACCTTCGGGGACGAGGAGTTCGAGCCGATCGTACCGACGTAGCTGCGGCACGCTCAACCCGACGAGTTCGCCGAAAGCCCCGATCTGGAGCTTGTGGTCGTTGTCGCTCATGGGGTCATCATGGCGGCCTCACGCGCGACAGGGTCAACCCCCACGTCTTCGAAAGGCTGGCAGCGCAAACGCCGGGCGACGCCTCACCGACTACCCAGTCAGGATCGGCCAATCCAATCGGTCGTCCAGGTGCCTGCACCCGAGCGACAGTCGCGGGGCCGTACCGCCTTCGAAGTGTTGGAGGTCGTGTCCACCGACGCGCGTCCCCTAACGCCGCCCGATCGAGCCTGGCAGCCGCGTCACCTATGTGCGTTCGGGGACACTCCAAGCGTTGCCTGACACAGCACTACGGAGCCTGTGCTTCTCGCCGATCGAGTGGACGACTTACGTTCCGGCTGTCGATTGCTGTGGAAGCACCGACGGACGACACCTGGTACACGCCATCCAGCGCGTCGTCGAGCGCCTCGTCGAGCTTGGGGAACAGGTGCCCGTAGTTGTCGAGCGTGACGGTGATGGTGCTGTGCCCCATGCGCTCCATGATGGCTCTCGGGTGGGCGCCTTGTGCGATGAGCAGCGCCGCGTAGGTGTGCCGCAGATCGTGAAATCGGGTCGCGTCGGGTGCGGACGAACGCTCGACCGCCGGCTTGAAGTGGCGCTTCATCCAGTTCGAGTACCGGAACGGCCCGCCCTGCGGGCTCTGCCACACGAAGTCGTCTTGTCCTCGATCTGCAACCTGCAGTGCGAGGTCGTCGATCAACGACTTCGGGATCGGTACGGACCGTCGCTCGTAGGTCTTGGTTGCCACGATCTGCAACTGGCCGTACGCCTCCGACGCCGACTGGTACACGTGCACCCGACGGCGCATGAGTTGTACGTCTTTGACCCGCAGTCCGACGAGCTCACCGGCGCGCAGCCCGGTGAAGGCGGCGAATCGGACGAGCAGTCCGTACTCGGGGTAGCCGTCGACACGTCGCTCGCCGCGCCGGTAACGAGAAGGTGGCTTGGCGACTTCACGGGCGAGGTCCATGATCTGTTCAGGTTCGAGGAACACCATTTCTGCGCGCTGGGTCTGCCCGACCGGGATGTCCTCGACCGGATTCGACTTCAGCGCCCCGGACCGCACGGCGAGCTTGAAGATCATCCGCATCACATCTCGAATGTTCCGAACCGTCTTCGGCGCGGCACCGGCATCGCGCAACTCGGCGACGTACGCGAGCACGGTCGGGTAGTCGATCGCCGCGATCGGAGCCCTGCCGAAACGGGGACGGAGGTGCTTTTTCACGATCGACTCGTACGACTCGCGCGTCTTCGGCTTGCGGTTGGCGGTCGTCGCGAGCCAGGCGTCGGCCCAGTCGCCGAACAGCTCGCGTCCGCGG
>NZZV01000074.1 GCA_002698945.1 Acidimicrobiaceae bacterium | reverse complement strand
GTTGGACTGTCTTCTTGAGACTGACGCGATGGCCGTCATCACCGGTGGACCCTCACCAGGTCACCACCCGGTCGTACACCACCCCCTGGCACTCAACTCGCCGCTGATCGCATCGCTCGACACTCTGCTCATCGATGGCCTCTCCGACGACGAAGACGACGCGTTTGCCGCAGCGCTCGACGCGTGAGAACCGTGATCGACACGTACGCCTGCAGCGCCTCGTCCGCAAGTCACCTTGCAGCCCATCGATTGGCAAGCTAACTTGTTGTGGTGGTTGCGCCGCTCATCGCTGCCAGCGCCCGCAAGCACGGCATCCATGATGACGACATGCTCCACGCCTTCAACCACCCGATCTTCGTCGACGACCTCGACGACGGCTTCGTGATGTTCGTCGGCGCCGACACCACCGGCAACCTTCTCGAGATCGGTGTGATCGACAGCGCCGATGGGCCGGTCATCATCCACGCCATGGCAGCACGACCGAAGTACCTCAGGTGATTCCGATGCCTCGCACCGCACAAGAAATCCTCGACCACGCCGACGAGCTCGCCGCCCGGTTCGAGCAGGCCGAACCAGGCGATCTGCGAGACGCAACGGCGCTGCGCGCCGTGCGAGACGCCTGCCTCGCTCGCGCCACCGCAGAACGAGACCTCCGCGACGCTGTCGTCCGAGCCCGACACGACGGACACTCGTGGGCCGCCATCGGAGCGATGGTCGGAACGTCAGGCGAAGCCGCACGTCAGCGCTACAGCCAAGCCGTCACCACCACGTAGCCCCGCAGGCACCAGCGAAGAATGCTTGCCTTCGCTCGACAACTATCCCAGAACGCTCGTCTCGATCGACGCTGCATACTGCCCTCCAACGCCGGTTCCGGACGTCGGCGGGGCGGATACATGGGGTTGACCGCTCGTTCACGTCGACATGCCGGCACGTTCCTCGTCGCTGCGAAGAATGCAGAATCGGTTCCCGGCCGGATCGGCGAGGACCATCCAACCTGTCCCATCGCTGTTGCGACGATCGGCGATCCTCGCAGCGCCCAGTGCAAGCACCCTCTCGACCTCGTCGTCTCGCCGCCGATCTGTGGGGACGAGGTCGAAGTGGATGCGACCATCTTCGCTTCGCAGTTCGTCGACCTCGATGAACAGCAATCGGTGATCGCTGCTGGGATCAACGATCATGCACTCCTCGTCGCCTGGCTCGTTCGGGTCGCCTGGGATGTCGGCGTAACGGAGCACCTGCTTCCACCACTCGGACAGCTCAAAGGCGTCGAGACAGTCCAGGGTTGTGTGAGAAATGCGAGAAGCCATTGTCTGACCGTACGCGCGTGTACACGCAGTCGCAGGGCCGATTCGCGATGCTCGCTGGCTCGGACCTGCCCCCGAACGCCGGCTGAGTGACCGTGGCCGGACGGTACTTCGCGGACACGGCTGCACGGGTGATCGGCCGCTCGATTGGGGACGGTCGCACGTCATCAGAGCCCGCTCGAGACCGAGTTCGAGTGTCTGAACCGCATCGTGACCGCCATCGCGCAGGAGCTCGGCGAGTCGAGGAGAACGGTTCTGATCGATGAGGAACTTCACCCTGCGGGCTGCAGCGGAATCTCTCGATCGGCAACCGCGTCGGCCGCGTACCGCAGCGCCGCTCTGACGTCGTCGAGCTCAAGCGGCGGCAACTCGTCCACGACCTGCTCGGGCGTCATCCCAACCAGCGATCATGTTGACCACCGTCGCAACGGAAATCCGCAAGCCCCCGGGTCCTGGCTGAACCTGGGTCAGATCATGCGGGCGTCGAAGTCGGCGCCGAGGAGGTGTTTGCCGAGGGTTTCGTTGAGTTTCGGGGCGACCATGATGTGTTGGGTCACCACGTGGGCGTCGCGGACGCACCGGCCGAGCACCGAGGCGTCGTACACGGCGGACCCGCCGGCCAACTCGTAGGCCGCCGTCGCCACGGCGACGCACTCGCTCGCCGCGTGCGCCGCGGCGAGACGCATCGCCACCCGCGCGTCGACGTCGACCGGCCGCCCGGCAGCGGCGGCGTCCCATGCGTCCCCCACCTCGGTTCGCAGCAGTGCTCGCGCTGCACGCCACCGCGCCTCGGCCCGGGCGAACTCGGTCTGGGCGAACCCGCTCTGGGCGAGCGTCTTCGAGGAGAACTGCGGGGTCTTGCCAGCAGCGAGATCGCGCAGCTCGTCGAGTGCCCGGCGGGCGTTGCCGATCCCGGTCGCGGCGATGCCGAGCGCGAGCAGCGTGAAGTTCGGGAACCGGGCGATCGGATCGTCGACGGCCGGATGGTCGAGACCGACCCGGATGGTGTGGTCGAGCGGCACGGCGACGTCGTCGACCGAGAAGTCGAGCGAGCCGGTGCCCCGCATGCCGCCGACGTGCCACGTGTCGTGGAAGTCGACCGCGTCGTGTGGGAAGAAGCAGATGCGTTGCGTCCCGTCGTCGCACATCGCCCCACCGACGATCCACGCGCAGTGCTGGGTGCCGCTCCCCCACTGCCATCGACCGGTGACCCGGACGGTGTCACCGTCGATGCTCCCCCGGCCGTTCGGCGCGAAGACGCCGCCGGTCGCGACCGACGGCGAGTCGAACACCGCGGTCGCCACCGCCGGGTCGAGGAAGATCGCGAGCGACGAGGTGGTCGACGCGATGCCGGCGCACCAGCCTGCCGAGCCGTCCCCTGCGGCGATCTCGGCGACGGCGTCGATCATCGCCAACGGTCCACCACCCGCTCCTCCGTATGCGACAGGCAGACACAGCGTGAACGCACCGGCCTCAGCGAGCGCGGCGACGGTCGCCGCCGACAGACGCCGACCCTGCTCGGCCTCGTCGGCGTGGTCGCGGGCGACCTTGGCGGCGTGTTCGATCTTGGCCTCGATCGTGGTGCTTGCCCTCACGAGAGCGAACCCTAGTGGTGGCCACCGGGCGGCGGATGGCCGCACCCCCTGGCCGCCCGGCGGCGGGCGCGGTACCGTCGTCACATGCAGTACGGGTTCGTCATCCCGTGGGCCGACGCCCGCGAGGTCGGTGAACTCGCCGCGGTCGCCGAGGAGTACGGCTGGGACGGCGTGTTCGTCTGGGAACCCGTCTGGGGCGTCGACGCGTGGGTGAGCCTGGCGCTCGCCGCGGTCCGAACCGGACGGATCCGGCTCGGCACGATGCTCACGCCGCCCTCCCGCCGCAAGCCGTGGGAGCTCGCGAGCCAGACCGCCACCGTCGACCGCCTGAGCGGCGGACGGCTCACCCTGTCCGTCGGGCTCGGCGCTCCCGACAGCGGCTTCGAGGCATTCGGTGAGGAGTGCGATCGCAAGACGCGCGCCGAACTGATGGACGAGTGCCTCGACATCGTCGCCGGGCTCTGGGCCGGGCAGCCCTTCGAGTACGACGGCCGCCACTACCGAGTGGCCCCGAGTGAGTTCCCGACGATCGGACACGTCGCACAAGACCCCCGGCCGCCGATCTGGTGCGTCGGAGCGATCGGCTACGAGAAGTCGATGGCGCGGGCGCTGAAGTGGGACGGCCTCATCCCCCAGGTCATCGACGAGAACGGCGCCCGCCAGGCGACCCTCGAGGAACTGCAGACGATCACGGACGATCTCCCCGACGACTACGACGTGATCGTCGAGGGATCACAAGCGGAACACTCACCCGCCGCCTGGGCCGATGCCGGCGCCACCTGGTGGATCGAGTCGCAGTGGGACGCGGTCGGCCAGGCCGAACCGACCCTCGCCACCGTCGACCGCCTGCGAGACGGGCCACCGTCCGCCTGACGTCGCCCTGACGCCGACCCGCCCCACGCGACGCCGCCTTCCGACGCCCGTCTTTCCCGCGTCACCGCGTGCCGGTTACGTTCGGATCGTGACCGACACCGGCTGGAACCTCGCGGACGTCTTCGAGACGATCGCCGACCAGATCCCCGACGCCCTCGCCCAACAGCAGGGCGAGCGGACATTCACGTGGCGGGAGTTCGACCAGCGCGCCGACGGTGTCGCGCGAGCGCTGCTCGACGCCGGGCTCGACGAGCAGGACAAGGTCGCCCAGTACCTGTACAACGCCCCCGAGTACGTCGAGAGCCTCTTCGGGTGCTTCAAGGCCGGCATGGCGACCGTCAACACCAACTACCGGTACGCGGCCGACGAACTGGTCTATCTGTGGGACAACGCCGACGTCGTCGCCGTGGTCTTCCACGGCGAGTTCGCACCGACGATCGACGATCTCCGCGATCGACTCCCCCGGATCCGACTGTGGCTCTGGGTCGACGACGGCAGCGGGCCGTGCCCCGACTGGGCGACCCCGTACGAGGCCGCCGCCACCTCGAACCCGGGCCGGACGTCCGGACCGTGGGGGCGATCGGGTGACCACCTGTTCCTGCTCTACACCGGTGGCACCACCGGCATGCCGAAAGGCGTGATGTGGCGTCAGGACGACATGTTCGGCGCGCTCGACGCCAACAACCGCAAGCGGATGCCGCCCGAGCAGGACCTCGATGCCGTCGGCGGACGGGTCACACAACCCGGCCCGAAGGGCATGCCCGGCGCACCACTGATGCACGGCACGGGCCTGTTCAATGCGATCTCGACGCTGATGATCGGCGGCTCGATCACGTGCATGGAGGGCCGCCGGTTCGACCCGATCGAGCTGCTCGACACCGTCGAGCAGCACCGCATCAACTCGATGGCGATCGTCGGCGACGCGTTCGCGAAGCCGATCCTGAAGGCACTCGACTCTGAGCCCGACCGGTGGGACATCTCGTCGCTGCGCGTGATCGTGTCGTCCGGCGTGATCTGGTCGAAGGAGACCAAGGACGGCCTGCTGCGTCACAACGACCGTCTGATCATGGTCGATGCGCTCGGGTCGAGTGAGGCGATCGGCATGGCGACCAACACCACCAAGGCCGGCTCGGGCGACGGCACCGCCAAGTTCGAGCTCGGACCGACCACACGCGTCGTCACCGAGGACGGACGCGACGTCGTTCCCGGCTCCGGCGAGATCGGCCGCGTCGCGATGCGGGGCCACACCCCGATCGGCTACTACAAGGACCCGGACAAGTCGGCCGCCACCTTTCAGACGATCGACGGTGTGCGCTACTCGATCCCCGGCGACTGGGCCGAGGTACTCGCCGACGGCACGGTCAAGCTGCTGGGGCGCGGCAGCCAGTGCATCAACACCGGCGGGGAGAAGGTGTACCCCGAAGAGGTCGAGGAGTGCCTGAAGCTGCACCCGAGCGTCCACGACGCAGCGGTGGTCGGCATCCCCGACGAGCGATTCGGCGAGGCCATCCACGCCCTCGTCGAACCGAACCCCGGCGAGTCGATCGACGCCGACGAGTTGATCGACCACGTGAAGTCGCACCTCGCCCGCTACAAGGCGCCCAAGGCGGTCTACGAGATCGCATCGATCGGTCGGGCCGTGAACGGCAAGCTCGACTACAAGGCGCTCACCGCGATCGCCGAAGCCCAACACGAGTCCTGACCCGCCCGGACTGGACTGTAAGCGCTTTCGTCCGCGGCATTCGGTGGACAACTAGCATCGGCGGCCGTGACGCTCTCGATCAACTGGACCCGGGCCGGAGCCGTCCTGTTCGACCTCGACGGGGTCGTCACGCCGACGGCGCGCATCCATGAGCGGGCGTGGGCCGAGCTGTTCGCCGACTACGACTTCACGTCCGACGACTACCTGGCCCACGTCGACGGCCGACCGCGCTACGACGGCGTCCAGACCTTTCTGCGCTCACGCGGCGTCGAACTGCCGTGGGGCGACCCGAGCGATCCACCCGGCGACGACACGATCTGTGCGATGGGGAATCGCAAGAACGCGGCGTTCAACGACGTGCTCGAGCGCGACGGCATCGCTCCGTACCCCGGCACCATGGTCGTGATCGACGCGCTCGACGCACACGGTGTGCCCAGTGCGATCGTCTCGTCGTCGCGCAACGCCCGCTCCGTGCTCGACGCGGCCGGCATCACCGAACGGTTCGCCACCGTCGTCGACGGGACGACCGCCGCCGAGGAACAACTCGCCGGCAAGCCCGACCCGGCGATGTTCCTCGCGGCCGCGCGTCACTTGGCGGTCGACCCGGCGCAGTGCATCGTGGTCGAGGACGCCACGTCCGGTGTCGCTGCCGGTGCCGCCGGCGGCTTCTCGCTCGTGGTGGGCGTCGATCGCGGCGGGAACCGCGAGGCGCTGCTCGCCCACGGCGCCGACCTCGTCGTCGATGACCTCGACGAGACGATCGTGACCGGGTCGCCGGTGACCGGAGCACCGTCGTGAAGATCAGACCCGGCAAGTCGAGCATCCCTCGCCACCGCTTCCCCGTCGAGCCGTGGCGGTTCGTGGAGACCGAACCGAACGAACTCGACCTCGGCCTCACCGAGACCCTGTTCGCGAACGGCAACGGATACATCGGGATGCGCGCCAATCCGAGCGAAGGCCGCAACGCCCACACGCACGGCACCTACCTCAACGGCTTCCACGAGACGTGGGACATCAAGCACGCCGAGAACGCGTTCGCGTTCGCCAAGACCGGTCAGACGATCGTGAACGTTCCCGACGCGAAGTTGATGAAGCTCTACGTCGACGACGAGCCGCTGCTGCTGGCCAACGCCGAGCTGAATCACTACGAGCGGGCGATGGACTTCCGCAGCGGCGTCTCCCACCGCGATCTGGTGTGGCGGACGCCGGCGGGCAAGATCGTCCACGTCCGCACCGAGCGGATGGTGAGCCTCGCTCACCGCCACCTCGCCGTGCTGTCGCTCGAGGTGACGATCGAGAACGGCGACGCACCGATCGTCGTCTCGTCGCAGCTGCTCAACCGCCAGGACGGTGAGGACGAGTACCACGTGCGCTCGGCGGCACTCGGCGAGGGCCGCGATCCGCGCCAGGCGTCGCGGTTCGAGCACCGCGTCCTCGAACCACGCGAACAACGCCACACCGACACCGACGACCCCTCGGGCGGCGAGGTCGGTCTGGGGTATCGGTGTGTCAACAGTGGGATGACGATGGCGGCCGCCTACCGTCACGAGGTCCAGACCGAGTGCGAGTGCGAGATCGAGACCAGCGTCGGCCACGACCTCGCGAAGTCGGTGTTCACCTTCGACGCCCACGAAGGCGAGACGATCCGGCTCGTCAAGTACGTGGCGTATCACTCGTCGCGCGGCGTCCCGCCCCAGGAACTCGCCGACCGGTGCCACCGCACCATCGAGCGAGCCCGAGCCGCAGGCCGAGACGCGCTCTACGCGGAACAGCGCGGGTGGCTCGACGACTTCTGGGCGCACTCCGATGTCGAGGTCGTCGGCGACCCGGCCGGCCAGCAAGCGATCCGCCTCAACCTGTTCCACCTCGCACAGGCGTCGGCGCGCACCCACGAGCAGGGCATCGCCGCCAAGGCGGTGACGGCGGGTGGCTACGACGGTCACTACTTCTGGGACACCGAGGTCTACGTCCTGCCGTTCCTCGCGTACACGAATCCCGACGCCGCTCGAAAGCTGCTGCGCTTCCGCTACCGCATGCTCGACAAGGCACGCGAGCGCGCCGCCGAACTGAGCCAGGTGGGCGCGCTGTTCCCGTGGCGCACGATCAACGGTGAGGAAGCGTCGGCGTACTACGCAGCGGGAACGGCGCAGTACCACATCAACGCGGGCATCATGTACGCCCTCGAGTGCTACCTGAACGCCACCGGCGACGTCGAGTTCCTCGCGGACGAGGGTGCCGAGATGCTCGTGGAGACGGCCCGGTTGTACGAGGATCTCGGATTCTTCGGGAACAACGGGTCGGAGCGCTTCCACATCCACGGCGTGACCGGACCCGACGAGTACACGACGGTCGTCAACGACAACCTGTACACCAACGTCATGGCGCGGTTCACGATGCGCTACGCGGCGCGGTGTGTCGCCTTCCTGCGCGAGTTCGCGCCCGACGCCTACGCCAAGCTCGTGCGGCGGACCGGCATGGCCGAGGACGAACCGCTCGCATGGCACCGCGCCTGTGATGCGATGTTCCTGCCGTACGACGAGGAACTCGGCATCCATCCCCAGGACGCCAGCTTTCTCGAACGGGAGCGGTGGGACTTCGAGCACACGCCGCCCGAGAAGTACCCGCTCCTGCTCCACTACCACCCGTTGGTGATCTACCGGTTCCAGGTGCTCAAGCAGGCCGACGTCGTGCTCGCGATGTTCCTCCGGCGCGAGGTGTTCACCGACGACCAGAAGCGCCGCAACTTCGACTACTACGACCCGTTGACCACCGGCGACTCGTCGCTGTCGGCGTGTGTGCAGTCGATCGCCGCCGCCGAGGTCGGGTACGACGACCTCGCCTGGAAGTACTTCGAACAGTCGCTGTACCTCGACATCTCGGACGCCCACGGGAACACCTCCGACGGCATGCACATCGCCAACGCCGGCGGCGTCTGGGCCGCACTGGTGCACGGATTCGGTGGGATGGACGACAACGGTGAGGCGATCACCGTCCGGCCCCGACTGCCCGAGGCGTGGCAGGCGATGACCTACCGTCTCCATCGCCACGGCAGCGACATCGTCGTGCGTGTCGACCCGGACGGGGCGATCGTCGAGGTCGTCTCCGGGAACCCGGTTCCCGTGCGTGTGGGCGGCGACACCGTGGTGGTGCAGCCCGGTTCGTCGACCCGCGTCCCGGCCGTCTGACGGTTTGGATCGCCGCCGTTACCGGCCAGTAGCGTGACCGCCATGACAGATGCTCTGGGATTCGACGGCAAGGTGGCGATCATCACGGGTGCGGGTGGTGGCCTCGGGCGCGAGCACGCGCTGATGCTCGCGTCGCGCGGTGCGCTCGTCGTCGTCAACGACCTCGGCGGAGCGATCGACGGCACCGGCAGCGACAAGGGCGCGGCCGAACGCGTCGTCGACGAGATCAAGGAGGCCGGGGGCGAGGCTGCTGCCGACACCAACTCGGTCGCGACGCCAGAGGGCGGCGCCGCCATCGTGCAGACCGCGATCGACGCCTTCGGCCGGGTCGACATCGTCGTCAACAACGCCGGCATCCTGCGCGACAAGTCGTTCCACAACATGACCCCCGACCTCTGGTCGCCCGTCATCGACGTCCACCTGAACGGCGCCTACCACGTCACGTCGGCAGCGTGGCCCCACATGCGCGAGCAGGGGTACGGTCGCATCGTCTCGACCGCGTCCGGTGCCGGCATCTTCGGCAACTTCGGTCAGGCGAACTACGGCGCGGCGAAGATGGCGCTCGTGGGGTTCACCAACGTGCTCGCGATCGAGGGAGCGTCGAAGAACATCAAGGCCAACGTGATCGCGCCGGTCGCCAAGACCCGTATGACCGAAGACCTCCTCGGGCCACTCGGTGAGAAGGTGGCACCTCACTACGTCAGCCCGATCGTGACGTACCTCGCCCACGAGAGCTGCGAACCGACCGGTCGGGTGTTCTCGGTCGCCGGCGGACGCGTCGCCGAGATCTTCATCGGTGAGGGCCCGGGGTTCACCGACGCCGACCTCTCCCCCGAATCGATCGCCGCCAACTTCGACCAGGTCACCAACCGCGACACCTACGACGTGCCCACCCAGATGGGTGAGGAGATCGGGTTGTACCTGAAGCACCTCAGCTGAACCGGGCAACAGAACCGGCGCCAGGGTTGCAAGACCCCAGGCGTTAGGCGTACCTTATTCACCGATGGCGTACGTCTGTCTGTGCAACAGCGTCAGCGAGCGCAAGGTCCGCAAGGCGATCGAACGCGGCGCCTCGTCGATCTGCGAGGTCGGCATGGCCTGCGGGGCCGGCACCACGTGCCACGGCTGTCACGACACGATCGACGACCTGATCGACGAGTGTCAGGTTCCGGTCCCCCGCCTGGCTCGCGTCTCCTGATCGACTCGGGGCAGTAAGGTCGTCGCCATGCAGGGCAATCCCGAGATCATCGAGCTGCTCAACGAGGTGCTCACGGCCGAGCTCACCGCGATCAACCAGTACTTCCTCCACGCCAAGATCATGGACGACTGGGGATACAAGAAGCTCGGCGACTACACCAAGCACGAGTCGATCGACGAGATGAAGCACGCCGAGGCGGTCACCGACCGGATCCTGCTCCTCGACGGTCTGCCGAACTACCAGCGCTACTTCCCGCTCCGTATCGGCGAGACGGTGCCCGAGATGTTCCAGGCCGACCTCGAACTCGAGTACGCCGCCGTCGAGCGGCTCAACCGTGCGATCGCCAAGGCGGTCGAGCTGGGCGACAACGGGTCGCGCGAACTCTTCGAGTCGATCCTCGTCTCCGAAGAGGAACACATCGACTGGCTCGAGACCCAGCTCACGGCGATCTCCCAGATCGGCACCGAGAACTACCTCAGCCAGCAACTCGGCGACTGACCGATCACTCGGCCCCGGTGGCGTCGCGTCACTGGTCGATCTGCCAAGCTGGCCACATGACATACCACGACGTAGGCGGCGACCCGGGCCACGACGGCTCGAGCGGCCGCAACCTCCCGTCGATCAAGCTGATCGTCCTGCTCGTGGTGGCAGTCGCGGTCGTCGTGTTCTTCTTCCAGAACTCCGATTCGGCGCAGATCGACTTCCTGTGGATGGACGTGACCTGGCCCGTTCGCAGCGTGATCATCATCTCGTTCGTGGCCGGCGTCATCGTCGACCGGCTCGGCAGCTTCTTCTGGAACCGGGCGCGACGGCGCAAGCTCGAGCGCGACGACTGACCGTGCTCCGCATCGATTCGGTCGATGGCGCGTCGATCGTGGTCTACGAACTCGCCGGCGAGGCCTCACTGCCTCCCCTCCTGATCTCTCACGCCACCGGCTTCCACGCCCACTGCTACCGACCCGTCGCCCGCGCGCTCGGTGAGCGCTTCCACGTCTGGGCGCTCGATCACCGCGGGCACGGGGCCAGCACCGTGCCGGCGGAGTGGAGCGTCGACTGGAAGCGATTCGGTGTCGACACCCGTCTGGTCGCCGAGCGCATCGCGCCGGACGGTGGCCTCGTCGGCGTCGGCCACTCGATGGGCGGTGCGACCCTGCTGATGGCCGCCCACGCCGATCCGGACCGCTTCGACCACCTCGTGCTGTTCGAGCCGATCTCGTTCCCGGGGAACGACTACGACCCCGACCCGGAGGAGGAGCTGCCGATCGCTCAGGGTGCACGACGTCGCCGCCGCCGGTTCCCGACCCGCGCGGCGGCGATCGAGAACTACGCCTCCAAGCCACCGCTCGCCCTCATGACCCCCGAGGTGCTCACCGACTACGTCGAGTACGGCTTCGCCGACACCGTCGACGAGCACGGTGATCCGGCGATCGAGCTGCGTTGCACGCCGGAGTTCGAGGCCGCCGTGTTCATGACCGGTGGTGCGAACGGCGTCTGGGAGCTTCTGCCGGAGATCGACACGCCGTGCACGATCGTGAGCGGCGTCGTGTCCGACACCGAGCCGTCACGGGTCTCGGAGGCGATCGCGCACGAACTCCCCGACGCACGGTATGTCCGCTTCGACGACCAGACCCACTTCGGCCCCTTCAGCCACCCGAACGAGCTCGCCGCGCTCGTCTGAGGTGTCGGTTGGGGTCAGACCACAACCGACAACACAGGACCCGATGACCCACCTCGACCTGGTCGGTTGTGGTCTGACCCCAACCGACCAGTCCCGCGACCTCCGCGAACCTTGTGACACCCCGCGCGTACGATGGATGCCACGATGACCGATCTCGCCACCGCCCCGACCGCCCCGACCGATGCCCCCGGCTGGACCGTGCCGACGAGCCTGTCACCGTCCCGCGTCGAGTCGTTCCTGTCGTGCCCGCTGGCGTTCCGCTTCTCCTCGATCGAGAAACTGCCCGACCCGCCCACGGTCGCCACCACCCGCGGTTCGCTCGTCCACCGCGCGCTCGAGTTGCTCTTCACCCTGCCGCAGGCCGAACGCACGCCGGCGGCCCTCGATCGCAGTCTCGATCGAGCGATCCTCGAGTACCGCGAGCTGCCCGACTACACGCTGCTCGCGCTCGACGCCGACCAGGCGGCCACGTTCGAGCGTGACTGCCGAGAGCTCTGCGCCAACTACCTGAAGATCGAAGACCCGCGCACGGTTCGCGAGATCGGTCTCGAACTGAAGCTCGAGGCACCGGTCGGCGACCTGACGCTGCGCGGCATCATCGACCGGCTCGAGCTCGACGCCGACGGCGAACTCGTCGTCACCGACTACAAGACCGGTCGGTCGCCCAGCCCGAACTGGGAACGCAAGAGCCTCTCGGGGGTCCACTTCTATTCCTTCCTGTGCGAGTCGGTGT
>NZZV01000073.1 GCA_002698945.1 Acidimicrobiaceae bacterium | reverse complement strand
GTGGTGGACGAGAACGGCGACGTCGCCTACACCCAGCTCGTCGGTGAGATCGCCGACGAGCCCGACTACGACGCCGCCCTCGCCGCGCTCGGCTGAGCCGAGTCCGCCCACTCGGCTCGTCCGAGCCCGCTCTCGTCGAATCCCGCCGATCTCGACGAGCCCGACCGCTTGGTCGGGGCGCCCCCGCCCGGAGCGCCCCGACCACTGCGGCCATGGTTCCCGCATGTGCACCCCAAAGAGGCACCCGGGTGAGCCCTGATACACGATTCCGGAAATTTCTTCGAACTTCCTGCGGGGAAGCCCCCAGACCCCCCGGACACACAGGCGATTACATCCACCAGGCGTCCACCCCCGGACACACAGGCGATTTAATCCCAATACCGTTCAGTTAGGTGCTCGGATGGTGGTGGTGGGTGGTCCTGTCGGTTGTGGCCAGTGGGCGTGCCGTGCTCGCTTGACCTGCCAGCGGGGCATCTTGCGTTTGATGAGTCGCGGGTTCGATCGACGGCGACGTACCGGGTTGAGGCGTCGGCCGAGCAGGATGAGGGCGTGGGCCCAACCGTGGTCAGCTGAGTTCGGAGGGGGAAAAATCGCGCGCTGGTGACAGCGAACGGCGACTGATCCGCAGAGCGGCGACGAACGAGACCCGGTCCGGGTCGACGTCGGCTTCGTGGGCGGCGGCGAACATGAGGGTGCGGATCGCGTAGTGGCAGCACAAGTGGCCCCAGATTTCTTGCTTGACGAGCTCGGGCGACTTGGATCGCAGCACCGTTCGAGCACCGCGCTGGTGAGTCTTCAACTCGTCGAACGCGGACTCGATCTCCCATCGCTGCGCGTACGCAGCGGCCAGCTCGGTGGCGGACACCTCGGTCGGGTCGAGCAGGGTGGTGAACAACCGGAACGGCCCAGCCTCGACGTTGCGGCCGTCGTCGACGTCGTAGTCGACGACGCGCACCACGACATGCTCGGTGTCCAACTTGGCGTTGTTGCGGCGCAGCTCGGCCAGCCAGGAACCGTCGGCCAGGGTCTCGATGCGACGCGGCTTGGTGTTGTTCTTGGCCCGCCACAACAGATCGGCCCCGGTCGCCGATGCCTGCTGCCACAGGTCGAAACTGCAATAGCCGCGATCAGCAAGCAGCACCATGCCCGCCTCGAGCCGTTCGACGAGGACCTTCGACAACGCCATCTCGGACTCGGCGTGGGTGCCCAGTTCAGCTTCGAAGATCGCATGCGTTCCGCACTCGGCCAACGCCACCAACCGGACCTGCGGGAACGCGGATCGTTCACCCTTCGCTGTGCCCGGCCGCCCGAAGAACTCATCATTGGCGACGGTGTCAGCGACATCGAGCATCGTCCCGTCGATCGCCACCAGCCGACGCCCAGCCAGGAACGACTCCGCCGAAACGTGACTCGCCAACGGGCGAGCGACCCGCTCGAACAACGCCCGAACCGGCGCCGACCCCAACCGCTCACGAGCCTGGAAGATCGCCGACTTCGACGGCAACCGGATCGGTTCCACACCAGGATCCGACCAGGCCAGACCATCGGTCATCAACCCCATCACATCCTCGTACGACCCCTCGGAATGCAACGCCATCCCGACCGCGAAGTACGCCATCGTCCGAGCCGGCAACGACCGATGACGCTGCTCGGTGCGACCACACTCAGCGATCACCTCATCGACAACGCCAGGCGGGAACACCCTCGTCAACAACCCCACCGACACCAGGTCCGACAGCCGCCGAGGCGACACCGGCTTCACCCAACCAGCACGAGGCATCCACCCAAACTACACCCACGTAGTCCTAACTGAACGGTATTGGGGCTAGCTGGCTACTTGCGTTGCCAGTTCGCGGGCAAGGTCCGCGCGGATCTGTTCGAGAAGCGACCGCTCCTTTCCGTCGGCCGTGACTTGGATTGCACGCCACGCAAGGATCGACATCTTCAAGGAGCCAAGCACCTCCCAGAACCGAAGGGACCCGTTGTCGATCCGCCGACCCGATGCTCGCTCGTACTGTTTCGCCCAGGAGTTGCGGTTGACGAGCCCGCCGACTCTGCCGGTGCCGAGTTGCCAGCAGATGAGTTGCGCCCAGGCCACATCCTCGAGCGCATCGCCTAGGTGTGCCATCTCCCAATCTAGAACGGACACGAAGCCGGTGTGGTCGTAGATCAAGTTGCCAGTTCGGAAGTCGCCGTGCACAAGGACCGGGTTCCCGCTGCTGGTCGGCCGGTTCCGATCCAACCAATCGAAGACGGCGCCGAAGATCGGAAGCTGCGCATTGGGCGTCGCAGTGGCGGCCCGCCGCCATCGTTCCATCTCGTCGGCGGGAGGCGAAACCGGAGAGTCAAGAAAGATCGCTGGGACGTGGGCAGCATGTATAGACGCAAGCATGTCGGCCATTTGGTGGGCGAGAAGTTCATGGCGCTCGACGAAATGTGGATCCCGCGCGAGCGGGCCTACCGCTGTCGAACCAGCAATGCGTTCCATCAGGACGAAGGGCCGCCCCAATACACAATCTGCGTCACCCCACGCCAAGGCATCGGGTACTGGCAATCCAGAGGCATGGAGGGCCCGCAGTAATCGCCCTTCGCTTGCGCGATCGAGGGTCTGCTCACCTTCCTTCACAACGCCTTCCGGCGTGTCCATGCACAACACGAACTCGTGGATCCGACCTGAAACGTCCAGCAGATCGACAGCCCACAGCTGCCGCGAGTAGCCGCCCTTTAAACGCTGGAGACGGTGCAGCGTCGTTGTACCGATATCCGCTTCGACCATCCTTGGAAGGGTCGACGTAATCGAGTGGTCTGCTGCTGAGCCGATCACGACTCCCCAGCCCAAAGCGGCACCATGGCGGCCGCCTCGGTAGGTGACGCTCCGTGGATGAGCACCTCGTCAGCGCCTGCAGCAAGGTACTGACGACCGCGCTCAACGCACAGTCGAGCTGTGCCTACGGCGGCGGCAGCCTCGAACCACTCGTCCGGAAGGCTCTCCGACGCCGCGACCAGGCCGTCACGCGTGACTGACGTGTCTGCAATGCCGTGCCCGCTCAAGGTCGGATGATCGCGGAGTGCATCCAGCACGGCGGGGTCCCAGCCGTTCCACTCGACGAGCTGCTCGCCTAACCCACGCACCTGGAAATAGCTGACCGCTCGTGAACGCACCGCCAAGTCGGTCCGATAGGACGGCATGTCGGGACTGGCCACGAGCGTCGTGATCACGTGAAGCGACGAGGGATCTCGGCCCGCACGCTCGGCGCTCTCCCTCACGATGGTCACTGACCTGTTCACGGCTTCGGTGGTCAGGAATGGGTGCAGGATCACGCCGTCGAATTCCCGGCCAGCTAGCTCCAGACCCCGCGGTCCTACCGTGCCGAACAGCACTGGGGGAGCCGACTCAGGGATGTCTGCGAATCGCATCCCACGGAAACTTCCGGCAGGGCCTGTCTCCGTGATTCGATCTCCTGCCCACAGCCGACGCAGCGTCGTAACGAGGTGCTCCATGCTGGCAAGCGTCGATCTGGGCACTCCCAGCGACGGAGTGAGCGCACCGAGGCCGCGCCCTATGCCGAGGACAAACCGTCCGCCACTCATCGTTTGCAGGGTCGCCGACATGGCAGCGATCGTCAGCGGGTGGCGGGTGCCCTGGTGGATCAGCGCTGTGCCCACCGCTACGCGTGAGGTGACCGCGACGAGGCCACCGCAGGTGACCGCCGCCTCCTTGAGATCGAGACGCTCGCTGACATAGACCGCGCCGAACCCGGCTCGTTCCGCCTCACGTGCCTCGTCGAGACCTGTTGCCGGGTTGGTCGTCCGACCTGGGAGCACGTAGATCCCGAGTCGAGGTGTAGTCTCTGGCGGCGTCATCTCTCATGCGGGAAGAGTTCGTCGGAGTAGCCAAGACACGTGAGCCCGAGAAACAGCTCGATCTCTGCCAGCTCCAACGCCCGCGCAACCGCCGGCGACACCGCAGCGGCACGTTCCTCGCGGAGCTGGCCTCGCAGGGCCACCAAACGCTCCAGTTGTGCGTCCACGTCGGCGCCAAGACTAGTGGCTGTCTCATCGGTCACGGTCATGCCCTCCCCAGACTGATCACCGGTCGGTCCTTCTCAGAACGACTGTCGAAAATCCGCTTTGTCTTCAACTCGTAGCGAGGCATCGTGCCGGTTTGCTGCACCTCGGTCTCAAGACGCACACCGAGATTGTTGCGGAGGTGACTTGCGAGCTCAGTGCTGAGCGCGTCGAGATCGGCACCACTTTCTACGGCCTCGACCTTCACGAGCATCCTATCCATGCCGTCTCGACGGCTGATGTGCAACTCATAGTTGTTGCTCAGCCCGGGCACCTCACCGATTAGATTTTCGACTGCCGTCGGATAGACGTTGACGCCTCGAATGGTGACCATGAAGTCGGTGCGTCCGAGGACAACGCCCGGCATGTGTTTCCAGCTCCAACCACAGCCGTGGTCTGGTGCCTCGTCGATGCGGACGAGGTCATGAGTGCGGTACTTGATGAACGGTTGGGCGAAGTGTGTGTAGCTCGTGATGACGTGCTCGCCCACTTGTTCTGCGTCCGTGATCGGATGGCCAGTATTCGGGTCAACCGAATACGAGTGGCAGACGTCCTCGATGACGTGGACGCCGCCGCCCCATTCCCGACAGGACTGGCCGATGAATAGCGCCTCCCCGACACCGTATGCGTCGTAGAGGTCCTTGACGCCCCATGCCTCTTGAAGCCGATCCCTCGTGACGGGCACCGACAACCCGGGCTCACCACCGCCCGCCAGCACCCGGACGCCAGCTTTGCGGATGTCCAGGCCCTCTCGATCTGCTATCTCAGCGAGGTGGAGGAGATACGTGGGCGTTCCGATGACCATCGTGGGCCGCCGATCAAGAATCTGACGGACCCGCTCCACGCCGGAGACACCTCCGCCCGAAACAACAGTTATGCCTAGGTTGCGAACACCCCAGTAATAGCTCCACAGACCGATCCACATGCCGAAGTCGAAGCAGAAATACGCTGAATCGCCCGGGCGCAGGCCGTGGTCCCACATGCCGTAGCAGTATTGTGATCCGGCCTTGTTCTGCTCGTAGCGCGAGAAGACCTCGTTCAGGAAGTGGCCGGTCGTTCCCGTCGTGTGGAAGTACTGCTGCCAGTGCTCGGCGCCTAGCGCCAGGCCACCGTAAGTGCCGCTCGCCTTTTGGTCGGCAACGTAGTCGGGCTTGTCAGTGAAAGGCAAACGGTGGTGGTAATCGTCCCAGGTTTGGATGTCGGCGGGTTTGATTCCGGCCTCGTCGTAGATGCGCCGGTGGAGCGGCGAGTGATCATACGCCCAGCCCACGAGGTGCCTGATCTTTGTGAGATGCACGGCATCAAGCACCTCACGCGGCGCAGTCTGCGTGCATCGGTTCCAGAATTGATCGTCATTCATGGAGTGCTCATTCCCCTCATCTTCGTCCTATCAACGCGCCCGCCACACGGGCGGGCGCTTCTCAACAAAGGCTTGCGCCCCTTCCCGATGGTCCTCGGTCGTCTTCAAAACACTCTGCCCGAGCCGTTCGAGCCGGCGACCAGTCTCAGAGTCGACGTCGGTACAGGTATTGAGGACAAGCTTTGCCATGCCGACTGCAAGTGGGGCAAGTTGACCGATGCGGCCAGCGAGGGCGACAGCCGTCTCGACGGCCTCGCCATGCGGGCATGTCTCCGTCGCGAGCCCCAGCAGCAGCGCTTGCTGAGCGTCGAGCCTTCCGCCCAACATGACCAACTCCTTGGCCCGACCGAGACCGATGTATCGCACGAGCCGCGAACACCCGCCACTGCCAGGGATCAGGCCAACCTTGGCTTCAGGCATAACGAACCGCCCGGCTTCCGAAACCACTCTGAAGTCGCACGACAGAGCGAGTTCGAATCCTCCGCCGGCAGCAACCCCATCGATAGCTGCAATCACCGGGACCTCCATGGCCTCAACGGTGTCGAAAACATCATGGATACCGCGGGCAGTCGCTCTGAACGCACGGGTGCCGATATCGGCCAGTTCCCCCATGTCCCGCACATCCTCCCCAGCGGAGAACGCTCGACCTGCTCCTGCGATCACGAGGCATCTCAGTTCAGGGTCGGCCGCAGCGGCACCGATCGCCTGGCCCATCTCCCGACGCATCTGACTGTTCCACGAGTTCAAGTTGTCCGGCCGGTTGAGCGTGAGCACGCGAACCCCATCCTCACGATCCTCCTCCAGAAGAAATTCGTAGGTCATTGGGCTGACGCTCCGTCAGTGGTCTCGAGTTGAACAACGGCGACCACGGCACCGCTTGAGTTGCGGACTTCCAGACCGTCGTCGATCGAGACGATCTCGAGAGCGTCGCCGGGAAAGACCGGGGCTCGAAGTCGCGCATCGAAACTCCTCAGCTGCGCAACACCGAGTTGCGCCACGAGGGCATCGATCACGAGTGTCAAAGTGAGCGGGCCATGAGCGATGATTGAGGGAAGTCCAGCCGCTTGGGCAAATTCGTCGTCGATGTGAATCGGGTTGAAGTCCCCAACTGCTCCGGCGTATCGAGCAATCTGGACCCTCGTGATCGCGTTGGTGGTAGCGCCGTCAATCATGCGACTCCCCTCTCGATGAAGGTCGTGGTCTGCGTCTGCACGAGTTCGTTCGCTGCGTCGCGGAACTCGGTGGTCAACACGGCAAAGTCGTTGTCTCCCTTGCTGAAAACCTGATCGACGGTGACCCGCGCTTGGATTTCCTCGCCCGGCTCGACTGGCCGGTGCCAGTCGTACCGGTGGCCAGCTAGAAGTGCTCGACTGAGATCCATGTCCAGGGTGTCAACCAAACGCTGATCTCCACCTATGGTCACACCGAACCACGGGACAATCCGAGCGGTCTCGGACGCGGTTTCAGTCCCGATGGCGGCAGTGAGTTCCGCGAGCTTGACCGGTTCAACTCTCATTTTCGCCTCGTAGACGACGTCTCCCACAGCATCTTTACGCACGTGTGCCCCCTCATGGCCTGCTACTGGATGTTGATGTCGATCATTGATTTTTCTATCGACTAGAGGGTAGAATACGCATGGATGTGGGGTCGACGTCAAGTAATTCACGATGCGGCCCCTTGCGGAACGGCTTCTGGGGGAGGTGGACATGGATGCTGAACAGGGGTTTCAGCTCCACATCGAAGAATTCGAATCGGCAAACACGTTGGGCCGATCCCCCATCGTGCTGCTTCATGAGGGCCTTGGTTCTGTGGCTGGCTGGGGTCCGTTCCCTGCTGCTCTCGCTCGTGCGACCCGCCGCAAAGTAGTCGCCTACGACAGGTTGGGCTATGGACGATCACCGGACCGCCCGGCCCCTTGGCCCACGACGTTCTTGATCGACGAAGCTCGAACACTCGCATCACTCATTACCGAACGGGTGGACGCCGCGCCGATTCTGGTCGGGCACAGTGATGGAGCTTCGATCGCTCTGGCCTACCCCCACGCCCGAGGTGACGCCCTGGCACCGCTCGGCATCGTGTCGATTGCTGCGCACGTCTTCGTGGAGCAGCTATCGATTGACGAAATCGCCAGGTTGATGGCCAATCGCGGAAAGTTGCTCGAGAGTCTCCGCCGACAGCATCGTCATGCCGAGGCGCTGCTGGAGAACTGGGCTGCGGTGTGGACTGCTGCTGGATCGGTGGACTGGAGTCTGGACGCAGAACTGGCAGCGGTGACGTGCCCTGTTCTTGCGGTTCAAGGTTTGCTCGACAGATTCGGCTCCGACGAGCAACTCGAGCGCATTGCGGCCAAAGCCTCGGGCTCCGTCGAATTGAAGCGCATCGCCGAGGTCGACCACTGGCCCCATCGAGAGGCCACGGAGGATCTCCTTGGGATGATCACCGCATTCTGTGACTCTGTGGACAGCTCAAGAAAAGGCAGCTAGTCGTGGAACCGATCATCTTCCTCGACGACGAAAGCGACACGATCGTTCACCGTTCGCAGACTGTCGGCATGCTGTATCCGCACGCAGTGATCGGGTTACCGGACATCGACGACCTATATCGGGTGGTCTCGATCGAGAAGTCTGGGTCTACGTCGATCATTCATGTCGTTCGTCACGACGGCTTCGAGTACCTGAACGCCGCCGAGTGGCGAATTCGAGACGACCCCAACGCACACATGGTCCGATCTGCGGATGGCACAGCGATCGTGATGCATCACCTTGGTGGTGATGGACCACCACTCGTCATCAGCCATGCCACCGGCTTCCATGGCCGATGCTACAGACCACTCGGAGCCGCGCTCGCGTCACACTTCAGTGTCTGGGCCATCGACTACCGGGGTCACGGTGACTCGGAGGCACCGCACTCAGGTGACTTCTCCTGGTCTCGCATGGCCGAAGATCTCCTCGCCGTTGTGGATGCACTTGGCGATGGGCCTGTGCGCGCCTTCGGCCATTCGATGGGTGGGAGCTCGGTGCTCCTGCTGGAAGCCATGCGGGCCGGAACCGTCTCGGGCGCCTTCCTTTTCGAACCGATCGTATTCCCTGCTGGTCCCGTCGACAGCCACCCTGGGGGGCGCCTGATCGATGCCGCACGGAACCGACGGGAGGTCTTCAACTCTCGGGCGGAGGCACTCCATCGCTATGCTGGACGAGCGCCGCTCAATTCGCTGCGCGCCGACTCGCTTGCCGAATACGTCCACTTCGGTTTTCGCGACCTGGCAGACGGAACGGTGCGCCTCGCGTGCCGGGCCGAACACGAAGCGGCGTCGTTCGAGGACGGAGTAAGAATGACCCTCGACCGCTTCGCTGACGTGATGTCCGAGGTCACGGTGGCCGCCGGAAAGGCCACCCCGTCTCCCGGACCAGCCGACCACGCCGCAGCGCTTGTTGAGGCACTGCCATCGGCGCGGCTCGTCCAGTACGACCACCTGCACCACTTTGGACCCCTCCACGTACCAGAACACCTGGCGGCGGACATTATCCGTCTGTTGTCATGACCACCCGCCACGGAATCTTCGTGTCCTGCACTACGAACCGCTCTCGAGCAGCAACACAAGGCATGAGTCCCGCGAGGTGGTGGCGATTGCGTGACGGAGGCCACAACGTCTACGGACCGGTGGACCACGGGATGTGTCACTCGACCTACTTCATTCGCTTTCCCTGCCCGAGTGCAACGCATGAGGACCTCTACAACATGGTGCTCGGTGTGCCCGATGAGGTCAGCTCAGCACCAACCGACGACACCAAACCGCCAGTGGCCGCCGAAGACTGACTTCAATGACGGTATCAATCGACCTCATGGGCCGACGCGTGCTCGTAGCCGGCGGATCAAGCGGCATCGGCCTGGGTATCGCGCGCAGATTCCTCGACGCAGACGCCGAGGTGAGCGTCACCGGCACGCGGGCGACACCTGATGAGTACGCCGACACTGATCTCGGAGGAATGAGCTTCCACCAACTCGATATCGTCGACGACGCTGCGGTCACCGCCCTTGCTGCGTCCTTCGATCGTCTCGACGTGCTCGTCGTGAGCGTCGGCACCGTCGCCTACTCCCGCGCCGAGTACACCATGGACATCTTTCGTTCTGTGATCGATGTCAATCTCAACGGCGTGATGAGTGTGTGTACGGCGTTCCATCCACTGCTCTCTAAGTCCGCCGGGTCGGTAGTATTGATCGGCTCGACATCGAGTTTTATCGCCACCCCGGGGCAACCCGCGTACGCCGCAAGCAAGGGGGCACTGGTCACGCTGACGAAGTCTCTCGCGCACGCTTGGGCTCGCGACTCCATCAGAGTGAATGGCGTGGCGCCCGGCTTGGTCAGCACCAAGCTGACGGAGCGCAGCCGCTACGACGAGGCCGTCTATGAAGCCTCGCTGGAGTCAATCCCGCTACGTCGATGGGGTGACCCGGCCGACATGGGCGATGCGTCGTTGTTCCTCGCGTCTGACCTGTCGTCATATGTCACTGGGCAGATGCTGCTCGTCGACGGCGGCGCAACCCTGATGTGATCGGAGATCGTGGCGGAGAGGTGAGCGCGACGAGCGTGATTGACGAACCCTTCGCAGCACGCCCCAACGACGAGCTCCATAATGGCGACCGACCAATCGGTCCACTTCGGCAAGTTGCTCGAGCCGGATGTGGCGGGACGGTGGGAACGCCTGCAACACAGTGCTCAGCGACGCCCTGAAGTACTACTGGTCGAGTCAGATTGAGGAAACCACGGTCCCGCCACTCGATCGGGCACAGGCCGGTGCTGTCACAGTCGCATCGAGCAGCGGACAATCACGACGCTGCTCGCCGACCGGTCAGATGGTGATAGGTGGCCAACGTTTCATCCGACGGCTCGCAGTCGAGCGCATCGAGTTGGTAAGTCAGATCGTTGAAGACGCCATGCACTGCTGTAGGTCCGACACATCGATGCTCGAGTTGCATGCGTAGCCGATAGAGCTTTTCGTGGCCGGGTACACCCTGGAGCCCACGCACCAGAGCGTCCCGCGCCGACGCAAAGTCACCGGCTTCGCACGCGAGTTCGAAGAGCCGCGCTGCGGCCTCCACGATCCGTTCATAGAGGCGAGCGTCGAGGTCCGCCCACTCGTAGCCCGCTTCCTCGAACGGTTCGCCATCGATGAGCGCCAGCGCATTTCGAAGCGGGTCAAGTGCCGTGGGGTGGTGTGCGAGGCGTCGGTGTCGACGGTCATCTCGTCAGCCGTGAGCTGATTCGTGTTGCTCGGCTCGGCGGTCATTGAACGCGTTTCATGCTCTGG
>NZZV01000072.1 GCA_002698945.1 Acidimicrobiaceae bacterium | reverse complement strand
GCGGCGTTCTCGGGTGATCTGGTTGCGGCTCGTGCAACTGGGTCCGCCGAGAACGTGTTGGGGGTTGGACGCGGCGGATTCTCGGGTGTTGTGGTTGCGATTGGTGCGACTGGTTCGGCCGTGATCGTGACGGTGCCTGATCGTGGCAGGCTGGGGCGGGTGAGGATTCGGGGAGCACGGGCCGACGATGTGGCGGCGATCTACGACATCTGCGTCCGCACTGCCGATGCCGGCGGCGACGCTTCGGCGCTGCACGACGATCTCGACCTGCCGGGTCACGTGTGGGCAGGTGCGTATGTGGCGCTCGAACCCGAGCACGGTTACGTCCTCGTCGCCGAGGACGATCGTCCGGTCGGCTACGTGGTCGGGGCGCTCGATTCAAGGGTGTTCGAGCGGCGCTGCGAGCAGGAGTGGTGGCCGGGGCTGCGCGCACGGTACCCACTCGGATCGGGCGAGACAGAGCGAGATCGGGTCGAGATCGGGTTCATCCACTCGCCCCCGGTCGCGTCCGATGAGGTCGTGGTCGACTATCCGTCCCACCTCCACATCGATCTGCTGCCGGAAGCGCAGGGCCAGGGTGCCGGGCGTCGCCTGATCGAAAGGCTGGCTCGATCGCTTGCCGCTGGCGGCTCGAGCGGCGTCCATCTGGGCGTCGCTGCCCGGAACGAGAAGGCCTGCGCCTTCTACGAACGGGTGGGCTTCACCGAGTTCGCCCGCAGCGACGACACCGTCACCTACGTCATGCCGCTGTCGCCCACATCTCGCTGAGCCTGCGCGCGTGTCCCCGGGATCTCGGTGGCGGTGGTGCGGTTGTTCGGACGTGAGCCGCCGAGATCGTGGTGGTGGGCGTGGGTCGGTGGGTTCTCGGTGGCGGTGGTGCGGTTTTTTGGACGTGAGCCGCCGAGATCGTGGTGGTGGGCGTGGGTCGGTGGGTTCTCGGTGGCGGTGGTGCGGTTTTTCGGACGTGAGTCGCCGAGATCGTGAGAGACGGCGGCGGGGACGGCTGCTGGTCACTCGGCGATGGCGAGGGCGTAGACCTGCTTCTTGGGGAGGTTGAGTCTCGACGCGACGGCGGCGACCGCGTCGCGCTTGGTCGAGCCGTCGGCCAACTCGGCGCGCAACGCCGCCCGGATGGCGTCGTCGTCGGGCGGTGTGTCGTCGCTGATCGCACCACCGAGCACGATCACGTACTCACCTCTCGGGTCGCCGATGTCGATCGACCCGAGCGTGCCGCGCACCACCTCCTCGTAGAGCTTGGTCAGCTCCCGACACACAGCGACCGGTCGATCGTCCCCGCAGACGTCGGCGAGGTCGACGAGCGTGCGGGCGATCCGGTGCGGCGCCTCGTACAGCACGACCGTGCGGGCCTCGTCGACGAGCGCTCGCAGGCGGTCGGTGCGCTCGCGGCCCGAACGAGGCAGGAATCCCTCGAAGACGAAGCGGTCGGTCGGCAGTCCGCTGATCACCAACGCCGTCGTGACCGCGTCGGGACCGGGAACCGCCGACACCGTGTGGCCGGCGTCGATCGCCGCCCGCACCAGCCGTTCGCCCGGATCGCTGACTCCCGGCATGCCGGCGTCGGTGACGACGGCGACGTCACCGCCGCCGCCGAGCACGTCCAGCACGTCGGTGATCCGGTGGTACTCGGTGTGGTCGTTCGCCACGGCGAGACGGTGGGCGGCGATGCCGGCGTGTCGGAGCAGCTTGCCGGTGCGGCGGGTGTCTTCACAGCAGATCAGTTCGGCCCGGGTGAGCACCTCGACCGCGCGCGGTGTCAGGTCGCCCAGGTTGCCGATCGGGGTGCCGACCAGCCAGAGCGTGCCCGCACCCGACCCGCCGTCGGCACCTGCCGCGACGTCGCTCACGCGTCGTCACCCCGGACCTCGATCACGTCGCCCACCCGCAGCCCCCAACGAGCGAACGCTCCGGCCTCGGCCTCGATCACGAGCGATGCCGACCACACCGGCACGCCGATCCGGTGGCTCTTCATGTGCATCGTTTTCACGACGGTGCCGTCGTCGTCGAGGAACGCCACGTCGATCGGGAACTGCATCCCCAGTGTGTGGATCCACCGGCACGGGGTCAGCACGATCGCGCCCTCCAGGTGCTCGCGGCCGAGCAGTCCCTTACGGCGCGCGGTGCGGGAATCGGCGACTTCGGCGGACGCGAGCACGCGTTTGTCGTCGGTCACCAACCAGGCCACACGCGAAGTGTGCCACGCGGACGGTGCACCTCGCACGGCCCCCGGGCGGGCGGATCAGGCCTGTGCCCAGGCGGCGCGCATGTCGGCGGCGCGCCGCTCGCCGGAGACGATCTGGGTCACGAGGCCGGTGCCGGCGGCGACCGCCCAGATGACGTACCAGTACCAGTCGTCGTTGAGTTCTTCGGTGATCGCGGCGGTGCGGGTGATCTGTTCGCTGTCGAGCTGGCCGGTCAGCAGCATGAGACCACCGACGATCGCGGAGGCGCCGGCCATCGCGCTCAGGACGATCAGCAGGATCGACGGCAGGTCGCCGACGATCGCGACGACGGCCAGCGCGATCCCGAGCGCCAGTCCGGCCAGCACGATCAGCCAGTTCCAGCTCACCCCGAACGCGACGAGCAGGCTCGCTCCCAGTGTGAAACCGATCGAACCCATCGCCAGCGCGATGGAGACGGCGTAGTAGAGGTATGCGATCGCGGCGAAGACGAGCGCCAGCAGCACGGCGAGTGTCCACGACAGGGCATTGGCGAGGATGCCGCCGTCGTCGGCGCCGATGCTCGCCCCGAGCGCGAAGCCGACCAGGGCACCCCACACGGCGATCACGATCCGCATGGCGATGTAGCCCTGATAGCAGAACACCGCGCCGATCAAGATCGCCAGCAGCCCCGCTACCCAGTCGCTCATGGGTGCATCATGACACGCCGGCGCATGCCGGGTCGGCGGGGGGACGATGACGGTCGGCGCCGCGACTACCCGGTGGCCCTGGCGGGGTTGTCGGGCAGGTCGGCGACCAGGAGCCTCTCGCCCGGCCGGAGCCGGTGGATCAGTGCACCCCGCGGGTGGCTCAGACGTTGAAGCGGAACTCCATGACGTCGCCGTCGTGGGCGACGTAGTCCTTGCCTTCGACCCGGAGCTTGCCGACATCCTTGGCGGCGTTCCACGATCCGAGTTCGAGCAACTCGTCCCATTGGATGACCTCGGCCTTGATGAAGCCACGCTGGAAGTCAGTGTGGATGCGACCCGCACATTCGGGCGCGGTCGATCCCTCGTAGAACGTCCAGGCCCGCGACTCCTTCTCGCCGGTCGTGAAGTAGGTGCGCAGTCCGAGCAGGTGATAGGCGGACCGGACCATCCGGAACAGCGCGCCCTCGCCGAGTCCGAATCCCTCGAGCATCTCGGCGCGCTCGTCGGGGTCGGAGATCGCGGCGGCTTCGGCCTCCAGTTGGACGCACATGCCGATCACCTCGACGTTGTCGCCGACGTCGTTGAACTCGGCTTCCACCCGGGCCGCGGCCTCGTCGACTCGGTCGACGGCGTCCTCACCGACGTTCACGACGGCGAGCACACGTCGGTTCGTGAGCAGGAAATAGGGCGCGAGTGTCTCGCGCACATCCGGCTTCAGGCCGGCGCGATAGAGCGGACGCCCCTCGGACAACGCTGCCTCGGCGATGGCCAGCGCGTCGACGTCGTCGGCGAGTGAGCGGTCCTTCTTCGCCTGGCGTTCGACCGCCGCCTTGCGCTTCTCGACGGTCTCGAGGTCGGCGAGCGCCAACTCGAGCTCGACCACCCGAAGGTGTTCGATCGGATCGGACGGACCGGGCACGTCGTCGTCCTCGAAGGCGCGCAGCACGAAGACGATCGCATCGACCTCGCGAATGTTGGCCAGGAACTTGTTCCCGAGCCCTTCGCCCTTCGATGCACCCTCGACGAGTCCGCCGATGTCGACCACCTCGACGGCGGCGTGGATCGTCTTCTTCGACTTCGACATCGCCGACAACCGGTCGAGTCGCTCGTCGGGCACACGGGCGACGCCGATGTTCGGGTCCTTCGTGGCGAAGGCGTACGGCGCCGCGAGCGCGCCGCCACCGGTGAGTGCGTTGTAGAGCGACGACTTCCCCGCGTTGGGGAGTCCGACCAGACCGAAGCGTTCCATGAAGCACCCGAGGCTACCGGCGCCCTCAGGTACCGGTCCGTGCCCGGTCGGTACCAGCCGCGTGCCTCCGGACCGCCCGGCACGGGGGCTCTCGCACGGATCGGTAGGTTGTTCGCATGCAGATTCCACGCGATGCGCGGGTGTACGTGGCCGGCCACCGGGGATTGGTGGGGAGTGCCTTGTTGCGGAAGTTGGAGGCGGAGGGGTTCTCGAACATCCTCACAGCCACCCGGCACGAACTCGACCTCAGGGATCAGTCGGAGGTGTCGCACTGGTTCAAGGCGAACCGTCCTGAGTACGTGTTCCTGGTGGCGGGGACGGTGGGCGGGATCATGGCGAACTCGACGCGTCCCGCGGAGTTCATCTACGACAACATGATGATCCACGGGACGGTGGTGCATGCGGCCCACGAATACGACACGACGAAGCTGCTGTACTTGGGGTCGTCGTGTATCTATCCGCGGCAGGCCTCCCAGCCGATCGTCGAGGAGGAGTTGCTGACGGGTCCGTTGGAGCCGACGAACGAGTGGTATGCGGTGGCAAAGATCGCGGGGATCAAGTTGTGCCAGGCGTATCGACGTCAGTACGGGCGGGATTTCATTTCGGCGATGCCGACGAATCTGTACGGGCCGGGCGACAACTTCGATCTGGTGTCGTCGCACGTGTTGCCGGCGTTGATGCGCAAGTTCCACGATTCGAAGGCGGATCCAGACCCCGAAGTCGTGGTGTGGGGGACCGGTTCGCCGATGCGAGAGTTCTTACACGTGGACGACCTGGCGGATGCGTGTCTGTTCCTGATGGAGCACTACTCCGACGACTCGCACATCAATGTCGGGACCGGGGTGGATCTGTCGATTCGTGCGCTGGCGGAGAAGATTCGTGATGTCGTGAACCCGGATGCTCGGTTGACGTTCGACTCCTCGAAGCCGGATGGGACACCGCGGAAGGTGTTGGACGTGTCGAAGTTGAGAGGTTTGGGTTGGTCGCCGGCCTTCGACCTCGATGCTGGGATCCGCTCGACCTACGACTGGTTCCTGGCCTCGCTGGCGGCGCATGACGATCTGCGTGGCATGGACGCGGTCGAGGTGGCGTGACATGACCAAGACGGCGTTGATCACTGGTGTCTCGGGTCAGGACGGCTCGTATCTCGCGGAGTTGCTCCTCGAGAAGGGGTATGAGGTCCACGGGGTGGTGCGTCGGTCGTCGTCGGTGACGCGGTCGCGCATCGATCACCTCGAGTCCGACCATCTGCACCATCTGCACCTGCACTACGGCGATCTGGGGGATCCGTTGGGGTTGGTGCGGATCCTGGATCGCTACGGGCCCGATGAGGTGTACAACTTGGCGGCGCAGTCGCATGTGGCGATCTCGTTCCAGCAGCCCGAGTACACCGGCGATGTCACCGGGGTCGGCGCGATGCGGTTGTTGGAGGCGATGCGGGTGGCCGATTCGCAGGCGAGGTTCTATCAGGCGTCGTCGTCGGAGCTGTTCGGGTCGACACCACCGCCGCAGGATGAGTCGACGCCGTTCCACCCGCGGAGTCCGTACGCGGTCGCGAAGTTGTATGCGTACTGGGCGACGGTCAACTATCGCGAGAGCTACGACATGTACGCGTGTAACGGGATCTTGTTCAATCACGAGAGTCCGCGGCGTGGTGAGAACTTCGTGACCCGCAAGATCACCAAAGGTGTCGCGGACATCGTCCACGGCCGTGCCACCGAGCTCAGGTTGGGGAATCTGGACGCGAAGCGGGATTGGGGGTTCGCGGGCGACTATGTGGAGGGGATGTGGCTGATGCTGCAGCAGGACACCCCGGACGACTACGTCCTCGCCACGGGTGAGGCACATTCGGTACACGAGTTCTGCGAGATCGCGTTCGCGCATGCCGGATTGGATTGGGAACAGCACGTGGTGGTCGACCCGGAGTTCTTCCGCCCGGCCGAGGTCGACTACCTGTTGGGTGACCCGTCCAAGGCCGAACGGCAGCTGTCGTGGAAGCCGGCCACGTCGTTCGAAGACCTCGTCACGATGATGGTCGACGCCGACCTCGCCGCCGGCTGATCACACCGACGCCACGACGCCACGACGCCACGACGCTGCCGGTGTGGCGGCCCGCACCGTCGGGCCCTCGAGTCGCTGGTGTACCTTGCGACATGTCCTCGATCGGGCGGTCGTCGGGCGCGAGCGATGGGAGAATGCCGAGCGTGGAAGAAGGTGCTGCGGGAGCACTCGGCACCGAGCCATCGCGGTTCGACCTGTGGCTGGCGCTGCTGGCGGGCGACCGGGTCTGGGGCGACGGGGACCAAGACCCGTCGACGCGCGAGCAAGCGGTGTGCGCGTTCATGCTCGTCACCTTGCTCAGCACCCTGCTCGTGCAATGGGTCGCCCTGGCGACTCGCACCGCTGGTGACCTGCGACAACTCGCCGTGCTCACCGCCGCCAGTGCGGTCGCCGCCTGCCTGCTGGCCATCCGGCCCGTCCGGCTCCTCCTCGGCCGTCAGAGCAAGCCGCCCGGCTTCGTGTTCAGCCTGCTGTGGCGAGGCACCGCCTACCTCACCCTGATCGCCACCACCGCCGCCCTCATCGGGAGCTTCCGGTTTCTCGCCGCCATCCCGCTCGGTCTGCTCGGTGGCAGCGATGCGATCCTGACGATGTGGGCGATCGGCGTCGAGCCGACCCCTTGGCAGTGGGTCAGGCGCTTCCTGTTCTCGACGGTCCACTTCGGTGTGCTCGGGGCGATGCTCGCCGCACTCTTCTTCGATGCCGATCCCAACACGTTGTCGACCATGCTGGGGATCTACACGGCGATGTGGCTCGGTGTCCTCGTGGCCGGAGCCACGGTGCTCGGCATGAACCGGCTGAGTGCCAGTGTCGATGCCGACCGTCGCCGCAAGGAGCAGGAGATTCGCGAACGGGAACGGTTGATGCGGGCCCACTGGCTCCACGACGATGTGCTGTCGGAGGTCCATCTGTCGACGCTGCGACTGAAGAGCGTCGGCGATCTCGACGCCGCTCGCGCCGAGCTCGAAGAGCTCGACCACCGACTCCGGCTCCGGCAGCTCGACGAGGTCATGCGCGGCGGTGAACCACACGTCTACGAGATCCTCCAACCGCATCTGCGGCGCATCCAATCACTCGGCATCCAGCTGTACCGGGTACCGCCGCTCGAACTGACCAACCGCCGCGTCGACCAGCAGACCGCCCAACTGTTCCACCGCGCGGTCTCGGTCCTGACCTCGAACGCCATCAATGCCGAGGCGACCCGCCTGGCGATCGACCTGTTCGAGATCGACGACGGCGACATCACCCTGACGGTCACCGACGACGCAGGCGGCTTCGAACTCGATGACGTCCCCGCTGGGCGTGGACTGTCCAACCTCATCGCCGACCTGGGTCCTGACCGTGTCCTGCGGCGCGACACCCAGAGCGGATCCGCGGTCACCGTCATCTTGCCGCTCGAACCCGTGCACGCACGGCCCATCTCGAAGGAAACCACATGACCCGCATCCTCCTCGTCGACGACGCCGCCGCCATCGCCGAGTTGTTCTCCAAGGAAGTCGCCGAGCGCTTCGGTGCCGACGTCGAGGTGTGCGTCGCCGTCGCCGACGTCGAGCTGATGCTGGCTCGCGAGCCGTACGACCTGGCGCTCGTCGACCTGTCGTTCCCGCAGGAGCACGCCAACGGCATCGACGCCATGGCGGAGATCCACCGCTCGAACCGGTGTACCCGCCTGGCGATCATGACCCAGGGCGACGCATGGGTGAGCGAGTTGCTGCGCGACGCATGGGACCTGTTGCCGGTGGCGACGGTCATCTCGAAGACCGCCCCGCTCGACTATCAGCTCGAGATGATCGACGGACTGCTCGACGGCCGTGATGTCGAAGCCGACCCGGCCGTGCAGACGCTCCTGCCGTCGCGACGCAATCCCGAGCGGACACCGGAGCGGTTCGCCGCGCTGATCCAGCACAACGGCCACGCGAAGGTGTGGAACGTGCTGATGGACCGCAACTTCGAGGCGACCTACAAGAACGTGTCCGACTCGACCGGTCTGAAGCTCAACACGGTGAAGAACTACCGGTCGCAGCTCCTGCCCGAACTCCGCGTCCATCGCCTGGACGATCCGAGCCTGCGCGAGATGCAGGAGTTCGCCTGGCGGTGCCGCTCGTTTTTGCGTCCTTATGTCGAGGCGTCGCTGGAAGGGCGCTGACCATTCGCGCCTACCTGCTCCGTTCCCCGGTCCTGCGGGCCGTCGTCGGCCTGGTCATCGGATTCGTTGCCGCCGCCATCACGTTCCTTGCCGTCGACCGCTACGGCACCCACGACACGGAGGCCGACACCGTCATCGTCCACGACGATCTCGATCACGACGGCTACTGCGCCACCGTGCGCGAGAACGGCCGAGCGATCCGCGTCGCCGACGACGCGGCGGGGTGGCGTTGTGGCGGCTTCGTCGACGGGATGTGGAGCCCGACCGAGCTCGACTTCGAGGGGCTGTGCCGGTGGCAGTACGGCGAGACGGCGGTCCCCCAATCGAACGCGCCCGACGATGCGTTCGCCATGGCGTGCGTGCTCCCCAACGCCTGAGACGCTGGCGGTCAGCGGTCGGAGTACGCGTCGAGCGCGAGCGTTGCGAGGCCGACCGCCTCGTCGAGTTCGGTACGAGGATCGGCCCCGTTGTCGATCACTTCGGCGAGGCCGTACTCGATCGCCAGCAAGAACTCGACCATCGCGCCGACCTGCAGGCCGACAGCGGCGGGCGTTGCCGGCGTCGCCTCGCCTTGTTCGTACGCGACCCGCATCTGCGGGTGTGCTTCCCAGCTCTCGACCGTGGCCGGGTCGTCGACAGCGGCGCGGGTGGTCGGGATGTATCCGGTGTACGCCGCCAGCTCGGCGACTCGCTCGGGTTGTGTGATCCAGTCGACGAACTTCCATGCGGCTGCGACCCGGTCGGGATCTTGACCGTCGGTGAGCCACCACGATCCGCCGCCAGGGGTCGCTCCCGGACCCGGCCCCGGCATCGGAGCGACCCGAACGTCGACGTCAGCGGGGAGCCCTTCGTCGAGCAGCCGGAAGATGTCCCCCAGTGCGGCCGACGTGTGCAGCGTCATTCCGCTGCCGCTGATCGGCTGGACCAGCTGCAGCAAGTCCTCGTCGGCCGTGTTCTCACGAGTCCACGACACCACACCGTCGGCCTTCATCTGCCGCAACTCGTCGAACAGGGCGACGGCCTCGTCGGTCACGATTCGGACGAGTTCGACGTCGCCGTCGTGTCCGTTGGCGGGTTCGATGAGCAGCCGCCCCTCCTTGGCCGCCGTCTCGGTGAGCAGCCAGAGCGCCGACTTGTTGTAGAGCACCAGCCCATGGGCGACACCCTCGGCGGCATGGAGTCGACGCGCCGTGTCGAGCAGTTCCTCGATCGTCGCCGGGGGGTCGTCAGGGTCGAGGCCCGCCTCTCGCCACACGTTGCCGTCGTACATCAGCAGCGGCGTCGACACGTTGTACGGCGCACCCCACAAGGTGCCATCGACTCGATACAGCCGATCGACCGCCGGCAAGAGGTCGTCGAACTGGGGTGGCGCTTCGCCGCCGGTGCACGCCTCGACCGGGATGAACAGCCCGGACTCCGCTTGGGTCCGGACGGTCAGGTTCGATCCGTACAGCACGTCAGGTCGAGCTGAACCGGAGTCAGCGAACTCCGGCAGTCCGCTCGGGTACTGCAGGTCGCCTTTCACCAGTTCGACGAGGATGCCCGGGTGTGCGAGCTGGAACCGGTCGATGAGTCCTGGCAGGTACCGATCCACCACATGACCGCCGAGGCCGTGCCAGACGGTGATGGTGACGGGGCCGGACGGGTCGACGTCGTCGCCGCAGCGCGCCGGGACCGACTCGGTCGTGGGAGGCGGGTCCGTGGGCGCGGTCGCCGGATCGGACGTCGCCGTCGCCTCGAGGGCGGTCGCGTCGACCGGCTCTGCGGGTGCCGTCGTGGAGTCGGCGGGGCCGTCGGCAGCCGGTTGCTCTGCGGCGGCGTCGATCGACGACGTGTCGTCGCCCGTGCACGCAGCCGCCACGAGGCAACCGACGACGAGTGCCGAGACGGCGCGCCGACGGGAGCGCAGCGATGCGAACCGGTGGTCACGTGGGGTTCCCGCCCACGAGAGGTGTGGCATCGCCGTACAGCATGCCCGATATCACTTGCGTCCTCAAGTTGGGGTGGACCGTCACATCAGGCGTGACATCGCGAACGACGGGTCGGATCCGACCCGACGTGGCGGCGTGCGGGCCGGACCCGACCCGTCGGGTCGGGAACCGATCAGAACTCAGGTGTCGGCGGTCGCCTCGTCGGCGAGCTGCTGGCGCACCTCGTCCATGTCGAGCTCGCGAACCTGGCGGAGCAGGTCGTCGAGCGCGTTCTTGGGCAGGGCGCCGGCCTGGCTGAACAGCTGGATACCGTCACGGAAGATCATCAGGGTCGGGATCGACATGATGCCGAGCGCACCGGCGAGCTGCTGCTCCGCTTCGGTGTCGACCTTCGCGAAGGTGACGTCGGGGTTCTCCTCCGACGTCTCTTCGAAGATCGGCGCGAACATCTTGCACGGGCCGCACCATTCGGCCCAGAAGTCGACGAAGGTGATGCCGTCACCGGTCACCGTCTCTTCGAAGGTGTCCATCGAGAGCGTGGTCGTCGCCATGTGGTTGGGTTCCTTTCGCTGGGGGAGCGTTGCGTTCGTGTGGGCCTCGGAGGGTCAGGCCCTACGTCAGAATGAAACGTCACCGACGGGTGTCGATATTCCGCCGGGCTGCCGACCGGCGGTGTCGGCGAGCCGGATGTCCCGGGTACGGTGGCGCTCATGACGCCCGAGGCCGCGTTGGAGCGCGTGATCCACTGTCTCGATCGTGCACTGGCGTCGCCGTACAAGACGCGTGCGTTCGTCGGTGCGCTGGAGGTCGTACGTGGCACCGATCCCGTCGAGCTCGCCGAGCGAGCCCGCGACGGGCGGCTCACCGAACTCGAGGGGATCGGCGACGCCACGGCCGGCGTGATCACCGAGGCCCTCGCCGGGCTCACGCCCGGCTATCTCGCCAAGGTCGAGGCCGAATCGCAGATCGAACTCACCGACGCCGGCCGCCCGTACCGCGAGGCGCTCCGCGGTGACTGCCATCTCCACTCCACGTGGAGCGACGGCGGAGCACCGATCGAGGCGATGGCGGCGACGGCGATCGCACTCGGCCACGACTACATGGTGCTCACCGATCACTCCGCCCGCCTCACCGTCGCCCACGGCCTGAACGAGGAACGGCTGCGTGAGCAGCTGGTGGAGATCGACCGCATCAACGACGACATCGCCGGCGCCGGGCACGATTTCCGCATCCTCACCGGGATGGAGGTCGACATCTTCGAAGACGGCCGTCTCGATCTGTCCGATGAGCTCCTCGCCGAACTCGACGTGGTGGTGGCGTCGGTCCATTCGAAGCTGCGCATGGACGCCGACCAGATGACTCGCCGGATGGTGGCCGCCGTCGCGAACCCGCACGTCGACATCCTCGGCCACTGCACCGGGCGCAAGGTGGGCAAGCGGCCCGAGTCACAGTTCGACGCCGACTACGTCTTCGCGGCGTGTGCTCAGTTCGGCACGGCCGTCGAGATCAACTGCCGGCCCGAACGGCTCGACCCGCCGCGCGAACTGATCGACCTCGCCATCGAGTACGACTGCTACTTCTCGATCGACTCCGATGCCCACGCCACCGGCCAGCTCGAGTGGCAGCCCTACGGCTGCAACCGGGCCGCCGAGCGCGAGGTCCCGATCGATCGCATCGTCAACACGTGGTCGGCCGACGATCTGCTGGCCTGGACCGAGTCTCGATGATCCCGACCCCGCTCCCGCCCGCAGCGGTTCGGGCGTCAGCGCGGCCCGACCGTGACCCGGGCACACCCGCCATCGCCCCGACCCCATCGGCACCTGGTGTCTGACGTCCCCGGGCCGCTGATCGCCAGCGGCAGATCGGCCGACATCTACGACATCGGTGGTGGACGGGTCGTGCGCCGTCGGCGGAACGGGCCCGTCAGCGACGACGAGGTTCTCGCAATGCGGGCGGCGAGCGTCGCCGGGATCCCGGTCCCGCACGTGTTCGCCGTCGACGGGGCCGACATGGTGATGCAGCATCTCGACGGCCGCTCGATGCTCGACGAGCTCGGCCGGCGTCCCTGGCGCGCGGCTCACCTGGGACGGCAGCTCGCCGACCTCCACCTCGCCCTGCGGGCGGTCCCCGCCCCGGACGGACTGCGAGGGTCGGGGACGACGCTGGTGCACGGTGACCTGCACCCCGGCAACGTGCTGATGTCGGCGGACGGCCCCGTCATCATCGACTGGGGAGGTGCGTCCGCTGGCGCCCCGGACGAGGACGCCGCCGAGATGTGGCTGCTCGCCGAAGTGGCCGAGGTCGACGACCTGTCGCCGCTCATGCGCCCCGTCGTCGGGATCGTGCGACGCCGGATGCTTGCCGCGTTCATCGAACGGGTCGGTCGTCCGTCGCCGACGACCCTCGCCCGGGTGTGCGACGACCGGCTCGGCGATCCCAACACCCGTCCCGGCGAACGAGACCGAATCCGACGCCTCAGACCCTGATCCGCACGAGGCGGTTCGGGGATCGGCGAGACTGAGCCGATGGCTCCGCCGTCGATCTGTGCCCACGTCCTCGGGCCGGTCCGGGTCCACCTCGTCGGCGGGGCGGACCTGACGCCGAGCGGACCACTTCAACGGCGGCTGTTGGCCCTGCTGTTGTTGCGTCGCGGTTCCACGCTCGGGGTCGACGCCGCGGTGGAGGTGCTGTGGCCCGGCGTCCTGCCGGACGATCCGGCGGCGGCGCTGCAGAACCACGTGGCACGCCTGCGCAAGCTGCTCCCCGATGACGCGGTGCAGTCGGTGGGGTCGAGCTACCGACTCGATGTCGAACGCTTCCTCGTCGATGCAGACCGGCTGACCGACCTGCTCACCGCCGACGCCACGACGGTCGTGGACGACCTGCGGATGCTGCTCGACGACTGGCACGGACCGGCCTATTCCGACCTCGACCACGTCGACGAAGCGTTGGCCGAGGCGGGCCGACTCGACGAGCTCCGTCTTCGAGCACAGGAGGTGATCGCCGAGGCGCGCCTCACCACGGGCGATCTCGACGGGCTGGTGGCCGATCTGACCCGGCTCGTCGAGTCGCAGCCGCTGCGAGAGCGTCCGCGCGCGCTGCTGATGGACGCCCTGGTGGCGCTCGGTCGTCACGTCGAGGCGCTCCGGACGTACGACGACTTCCGCCGACTCCTCGCGGACGAGCTCGGCATCGAGCCGTCGGCGGTCCTCAGTGCCCACCATGCGGCGTTGCTCGCCGGGTCGGACGCGCGAACGCCTCGGGAGTCGACGGCGCGGCTCCCGACACCGGCGACGACCCTCATCGGTCGCACCGAACTGGTCGGCCGGCTCATCGAGCACCTGGAGATCGGACGACTCGTCAGCCTGGTCGGCCCGGGAGGGGTCGGCAAGACGAGGCTGTTGATCGAACTCGGCCATCACCTCGTGGAGCAGCGACCCGAGCGGCCGGTGGTGTGGTGCGAGCTCGCGCACGCCGACGATGCGTCGTTGGGTGACGTCGTGGCGGCGGCGCTCGGCATCGACGGACGTCCCGGGGTGCCCATGCCCGAACGCATGGCGGCGGTGATCGGTGACGACGAACTCGTTCTCCTGCTCGACAACTGCGAACACGTCGTCCAGCCGGCCGCCGAGACCGTGGATGCGCTCCTTCGGCGCTGCCCGAACCTGCGCGTCGCCGCCACGACCCGCGAGCGGCTGCGACTGCCGGGCGAACGACTCTGCCCGGTGCCACCGCTCCCCGCCGCCGACACCCACTCGCCTGCGGTCCGCCTGTTCGTCGAACGTGCGGCCGCGGTGGCGCCCGACTTCGACCCTGACCCGGATCAACTCGGCACGATCACGGAGATCGTGCACCGGCTGGACGGACTGCCGCTCGCGATCGAGCTCGCCGCCGCTCGTCTCCACGGACTCGAACTCTCGGAACTCGCCGCCGGACTCGACCACCGCTTCGAACTGCTGTCGACCGGATATCGGACGAGCGATCGTCATGGGTCGCTGGCCGCCGCCGTCTCGTGGTCGTTCGATTCGCTCGCTCCCGACCTGCGGCGTTGCTTCAGCTCGCTGTCGGTCTTCGCCAGGTCGTTCACCGCTCGTGACGTGGCTGCTGTGTGCGGGCTCGCACCGGCCGAGGTGTCCGACTTGCTGGCCGCCCTCGTCGAGCAGTCGCTGCTCCAGCGTGCGGGCGGTGGGCGGTACTCGATGCTGGAGACCCTCCGTGCCTACGGATCCGATCAGCTGCGCGTCTCCGATGCCGACCAGTCGGTCAGGGAGCGGCACGCGCGGTGGATGGTCGAGTGGATCGAGGAGGCCGACCGTGACCTCGCGCTGCCGGGGCGACCTGTGTTGGACGAGATCGACGACGCGATCCCCGAGCTGCGATCCGCGTTGCTCTGGCTGATCGATCACGGCCTGTTCGACCATGCGGGTCGTTTGGCGGTCGCGCTGGTCAACTACGGCTTCCTTCGACTGCGGCCCGACGTTCTCGGTTGGGCCGAATTGGTGCTCGACCGTGGTGCGGCCCGACCGACATCGCTCGTCCCGTCGCTGCTGGCCGCTTCGTCGTATGCCGCGTGGATGGGCGGTGACGTGGAGCGTTCGGCCGAACTCGTCGATCGAGCACTCGTCGCCGAGCGCGAGGCCGGGCTCGATCCGGTGGCGCGGGTGAGGATCGTGCGCGGCAACGTCGACCTCTTCGCCGGACGGCTCGACGCCGCTGCACGGTGGTATCTCGAGGCGATCGACGCGGCCGGTAGGGACCCGGCCGAGCGACTCTTCGCTCGTTCGACCCTGCTGCTCGCGTGGGGGTACGCCGG
>NZZV01000071.1 GCA_002698945.1 Acidimicrobiaceae bacterium | reverse complement strand
GCTCGGCTGCGGGCTCGTGCTGTGTCGCCGCGGCCGCCGCGGCCGCCGCGGCAACGGCACCCGCGTCGGGCAGTCCGGGTTCGCCGGCCGGCTCCTCGACGGGCGCCGGTTCCGGCGCCGCCGTCGGTTCGGCCGCCGGTTCCGGGATGACCGCGGCGGTGTCGGACGACGACGTCGTCTCTCCGCTCGACTCGCGGGAGAGGTAGGCGGTGATCGTGCTGCCCGTCGGCACGATGCTGACGACATCCCAGCCATCGGATGCCCGATCGTTCAGTTGACCCACGAGGGCGTCGGGGTCGTAGGTCGACACGCTGATCGAGGAGAACTCCTGCATGGGCCGAACCCTACTCAGTCTCGCACCGTCGTGCGGTGAGTCCGCCGCGACGCGTCGGATTGACAGCGGCCGGGTCTTCAGCCGGTGCTCAGGCCAGGCCCAAGGGCTCTGCGGATCGCGGAGCGCCGTCGCCCATACTGATGGGGTGGTCGAGACGATGGAGCTCCTGACATCGATCCTGGCGCTGGTCGCCGGCGTCGGGGCGATCCTGCTCGTCATCGCGGCACTGCTCGGCGACCGAGCACCGTTCGCTCGACCGATCGTCGGCTGGGCGCACCGTCGTCGCAACGAGCTGACCCTCGCCGTCTCGGGCGTCGCCACGCTCGGCAGCCTGTACTTCTCCGAGATCGCCGACTACATCCCGTGTCGGCTGTGCTGGTTCCAGCGCGTCTTCATGTATCCGCTTGCCCTGATCGCACTCGTCGCCCTGATCCGCCGCGACCGCCAGGCGCGCTGGTACATCCTGCCGTTCGCCGTCATCGGTGCCGGGGTCTCGCTGTATCACTTCCTGATCGAGCAGGGCGTCGTGCCCGACTCCGACTCGTGCTCGCTCTTCGGTCCCGCCTGTGCCGAAGTCTGGTTCACGGAGTTCGGTTTCGTTTCGCTCGCGTTCATGGCACTGTGCGGCTTCGTCGCCATCGCGGTCGTCAACCTGCTGCCCGCCCCGTCCGCCGCCAGCTCCAACTCCGACCCCAGTTCCCTGGAGGAACCCTCGTGATCCGTTTCCCCCTCGCCCGCCACTCGCTGCTCGCAACCGGGCTCGCTGCCTCGATGCTGCTCACCGCGTGCGGCAGCGACGACGACCCGGTCGCCGACCCGGTGCCCACCACGGCACCCGCTGAATCCGACGCCCCCGCCGACACTCCGGCCGACGTCCCACCCGATGCCACGGTGCCGGGTGCCCCGGACGCGACCGTGCCGGCCGACCTGCCCGAGGAGTACGTCGGCGCGGTGGGCCCGGTCGAGATCATCGGCGAGTCCTTGCCGTACCTGGAGACGGACGTCGTCGCCGACGATCCGGCCGTCGGCGAGCCGGCGCCGGTTCTGGTCGGCCTCGACTTCGAGGGCAACCCGCTGCGCATCGACGCGGCAGAGGCAGGACCGACGATGGTCGCGTTCGTCGCCCACTGGTGCCCGCACTGCAACGACGAGATCCCGGTCCTCAACGAGTTGCGGGACGAGGGCGCCTTTCCGGCCGACCTGAACATCGTCGGCGTGAGCACCGCGCCGCGGGCCGACAACCCGAACTTCCCGCCCGACGAGTGGTTGGTGGAGAAGGACTGGCAGTGGCCGGTCATCGCCGACGGCGTCGACACCGAGTCGGGCATGTTCCTCGCCGCCGACGCGTTCGGCGTGAGTGGGTTCCCGTTCATCACCCTGATCGACGAGGACGGCAACGTCGCCGCCCGCTGGTCGGGTGGTCGCGAGGGCAGCGAACATCTCGCCCTGATCGAAACGCACCTCGGCCTCTGACCGAACCAACCGGGCCGTGACCCCGACGGCCCACGTAGCCTGGCGTGCCGTGAGTGTCGAATCACCCTCCTCGTCCGTGTCGACCGAACCCCGGGTCGCGTTCTTCGGACCGTTCGGCACCTTCACCGAGCAGGCGCTGCGCACCCAGAGCGATCTCTGCACCGGCGAACAGGTTGCCCTCCGAACGGTGCCCGACGTGCTCGACGCCGTGTCGGCCGGTGACGTCGACTACGGCTTCGTCCCGATCGAGAACTCGATCGAGGGCATGGTCAACTTCACCGTCGACGCCCTGGCGTTCGACCACGATCTCCTGATCCAGCGCGAGGTCGTGCTCGACATCCACCTGTGTCTCGCCGCCCGACCCGGCGTACAGATCGCGGACGTGACCGAGGTCCTGTCGATCCCGGTCGCCACGGCGCAGTGTCACCGATTCCTGCGCGAGCACCTCGGTGACGCCGAGATCGTGACGGCCGTGTCGACCGCCGGTGCCGCGAAGATGATCGCCGACGAACCGTCCCCGCACCGCGCCGCCATCGCGCCGCGAGTCGCCGCCGAGCGCTACGGCCTCGACGTGCTCGCCGAGAACATCGAGGACCACGAGGGCAACCAGACGCGGTTCGTCGTCGTCGCCAAGCGAGGCGTCCCGGCGCCGACCGGCCACGACCGCACCGGACTCGTCGTCTACCAGCGCGCCGACGAACCGGGCAGCCTGATCTCGATCCTGCAGGAATTCGCCGCCCGTCGAATCAACCTGTCGAACCTGATCTCCCGCCCGACGAAGGCCGGCGGTCTCGGCGACTACTGCTTCATCGTGATCGCCGAGGGGCACGTGGCCGACGGACTGTTGGCCGACGCGATGCGGTCGCTGCACGCGAAGCAGGGCGCCGTCAAGTTCTTCGGGTCCTGGCCGCGCGCCGACGCCGACGTGGAAGCCGTCCGTGCCGAGAGCGGCGAACGATGGCAGCGCGCCGACGCCTGGCTCGACGCCATCCGTCGCGACATCACCTGAACCGTGACGCAGGTCGGATGAGGTCAGACCCCAACCGACAGGTCGCGGCGGAACTCCGCGAAGCTGGATGGTCGGTTGGGGTCTGACCTCATCCGACATCGACCGACGGGGAGGGGTCTGGCACGATGGCGCGCATGACCGCTCCTCCTGTTTCCGTCGTCACCGGTGCCAATTCGGGGATCGGTCGCGCCACGGCGCTCCATCTGGCCGAGCAAGGGCACGTCGTGTTCGGCACGGTGCGGACGACGGCACGCGCCGGCAAGCTGCTCGACGCCGCCGAAGCACGCGGGGTCGGCGTCGAACTGGTCGAACTCGACATCGGCGACGATCGCTCGGTGCGCGATGGGTTCGCCGAGGTGCTCCGGCGCGCCGGACACGTCGATCACCTCGTCAACAACGCCGGCGTCGGCGGCAACGCCACGGTCGAGGAGATGACGAGCGACCGATTGCTCGACGTCGTGAACATCGACGTGATGGGAGCGGTCCGGTGCGCGCAGGCGGTGCTGCCGCACATGCGCGAGCGGGGGAGCGGGACGATCGTCAACGTCACCTCCGTCGCCGGACGCATCGGTGCGATCGCGCAGGGTCCGTACGTCGCCGCGAAGTGGGCGCTGGAAGGCTTGAGCGAGCAGCTGGCGATCGAGGTGGCTCCGTTCGGGGTGCGGGTGGCGATCATCGAGCCGGGCGTGACGAAATCGTCGATCTTCGGCAAGAACACCGACGCTCCGAACGAGTCCGGCGCCTACGAGGAGCAGTACGCCCGCATGCTGCAGATGTACGCCGCCGGCTATCTGCACGCTTCGGACGCGTCGGAGGTGGCCGAGATCATCCACCACGCCATCCACACCGACGACCCCAAGCTTCGCTACCCGGTCAGCTGGGGCGGCGTCGGGATCACCTCGGGCCGCGCCGCCATGACGGACGAGGACTGGGTGGCGATGGGAACGATTGAGTCACGCGACGAGTACATCGCCGAGTTCGAGCGCCGCTTCGGCATCGACATCAGTACGTGACATCCGAGACCTGACAGCCGAACCGCCGGCTGCCGGGCGTGATCAGGCGGCGTCGGCGACCACGCGGTCGACCGGGCGGTGGGTTCGGGCCGACTCCTCGATGATCCGTTCCGCAGCTTCGTAGCCGAGCTGGGGAACGAGTTGGGCCGCGACCTCGACGGTGTCGTCGTCGAGGTGGTCATCGAACCGGATGATCGGTTCGTGGGGCTGCTGTGTCTGCTGGGCCATGACGCGTGCGTACCCGTGTGCGCGCCCGACAAACCGACCCGGCAACCGAGACGATCGTCTCCAGGGGTGTTCACACCGTGGTCCGATGAGGTACGACAGAGCCATGGCACACGACAGGCCCATGGCACCCGGCGAGCACCGCAGCGACGAGCAGCACCGCGACGAGCACACGGCGGACCGACTCTGGGGTACCGAGACGCAGCGAGCGATCGAGAACTTCCCGATCTCCGGGCGGCCGATGCCGGTGTCGGTGGTGCGATGGTTGGCGATCATCAAGCGGGAAGCGGCGCGCGTCAACGTGGAGCTCGGGCTGCTCGACGATGGGCTCGCCGGCGACATCGTCGCTGCCGCTGATGCGATCGCGAACGGCGAGCACGACGATCAGTTCCCGATCGACGTGTACCAGACCGGTTCGGGCACCTCCACCAACATGAACGTCAACGAGGTGATCGCGACGCTCACCGGCGGAGTGGCCCATCCCAACGATCACGTGAACCTGGGTCAGAGTTCGAACGACACGGTGCCGACCGCCGCCCAGCTCGCTGCGCTCGAGCTGATCGAACAGCGCTTCGTCCCGACGATCGGCGGGCTGATCGACGAGCTTCGTGCACGTGCCGCCGACTTCGACGACGTCGTCAAGCCCGGTCGAACCCACCTGATGGACGCCGTTCCGGTCGTGCTCGGACACGAGTTCGGCGCCTACGCCGCTCAGCTGGAGGAGTGCCTCGAACGCGTGGTGACTGCACAGCCGGCGCTCGGTCGAGTCCCGCTCGGTGGTACGGCGGTCGGCAACGGGATCGGATCGCACCGCGAGTTCGGCGACCTGGTGCTCCGCAGGGTCTCTGACGCAGGTCTGTTGGTGACTCCGCTGGCGACACCCGGCGACCGCATCGCCCGCCAGGGTTCCCACGACGCGATGGTCGCGATGTCGGGCGCTCTCGAGGTGACCGCCGTGGCGCTCACGAAGATCTGCAACGACCTGCGCTGGATGGCAAGCGGCCCCGACACCGGGCTGGCCGAGATCCGACTGCCCGCGCTCCAGAAGGGCTCGTCGATCATGCCCGGCAAGGTCAACCCGGTCATCCCCGAAGCGGTGCTGCAGGTGGCGGCGCGGGTTGTCGGCAACCACGCGACGATGACGGTGGCCGGTATGTCGGGAACGCTGGAGCTGAACGTCATGATCCCGGTGATGGCGGCGTCGCTGCTCGAATCGATCGAACTGCTCTCGAACGGCATGGGTGTACTGACCGACAAGTGCGTCGCCGGCATCGAGGCCGACCGCGACCGCTGCCGGGCACTCGCCGAGCGATCGCTCGCGATCGCGACGGCGCTGAACGCGGACTTGGGCTACGAACGCGTCGAGCAGATCGTGAAGGAAGCCGATCGGACCGACCGACCGGTGCGCGAGGTCGCCCGCGAGCACGGCGTCGAGGAGTTCGTGCTCGACCGAGCCCTCGATCTGGACCGCATCGCCCGCGGCGGTTGACATGCCGGGTGACGCACGCCGTCCGGACGGGTGCTCGGTGACGGGTGGTGATTGGGCGGCCTGACCGACGGGTAGTCACGCGGTGTCCCCCGGACCCATCCAGAACCGGACCCATTCAGAAACGGAGTCTCACCCATGGAACGTTCACTCGCCGACCGTCGCATCGCCTTCCTCACCGCCAACGAAGGCGTCGAGCAGGTCGAACTCACCTCCCCCTGGCAGGCGGTGACCGACGCCGGCGCCAGCGCGGTCCACCTCGCACCCGAACGCGGCGAGGTGCAGGGCTTCGACCACCTCGACAAGGCCGACACGTTCGAGGCGACCATGGCGGTGAAGGACGCGAACGTCGATCAGTTCGATGCGCTCGTCCTCCCCGGTGGTGTGGCCAATCCCGATCAGCTGCGGACCGACGCCGATGCGATCTCGTTCATCCGATCCTTCGTGGAGCACGGCAAGCCGATCGCCGTCATCTGCCACGGCCCGTGGACCCTGGTCGAGGCCGGGGTCATCGAGGGGCGGACCTTGACGAGTTGGCCGAGCCTGCGCACCGACATCGAGAACGCCGGCGGGACGTGGGTCGACCAAGAAGTCGTCGTCTGCGAGAACGGACCGAGCACCTTCGTGTCGAGCCGGAACCCGGGCGACCTCGACGCGTTCGAGTCGGCGCTGATCGACGTGTTCGCCAAGGTGCGAACGTCATGAGCGACTGGAGCGAACAGGGCGCGGTTCCGGTCGATGATGCGGCGGTCCCGGACCCGCCCACCGTGGACGAGGTGATGGACGAGCAGCGACGCCGCGACGATCTCCCCGATCCGTCCGACGACCCCGATCACCAGCAGGTCGTCGACGAAGACGACGATGTCGACGGCGAGGACGGCGAGGACGCAATGACCGATCAGGCCATCGCCGGCAACATGCCGCCCGACGCGCGACCCGACATCGCGTGACGGCACAGCACGACCGCGCGACCGGTCCCGTCTTCGGAGTAGTCTGACCGGCTACGGCATGAATCTCACGGCACCCCCACGGAACCACGCTCCCGATCGATGGGACGACGCATCGATGCCATCGGCTGAGCGAACACGTCGCCACCACGGATCGACGCGGCACGGATCGACGCGTTCGCCGCGAGGTGCCCCACCTTTGCCACCCGACGTCTACCGGCGACGGCGACTGGTCGCCGCCGCTGCGCTCGTCGGTCTGGTGCTCGTCGCCGTGTTCGCGGTCCAGCAGATGCGCGGTGGCTCGACCCAGGCGGCGCCCGAGACCGGGGCGGCGGCGGAGCCGATGGTGACCACACCTGTCGCCACCGCACCGCCGACCACCGTCGCCACCGCCGAGGCGATCGAGCCGGCGGCCTGCATGCTCGAGGTTCCTGAGGTGTCGGCCGGCGACACGGGTGCCGATGTCGAGTGCGCCCAGCGAGCGCTGCGCGCTGCCGGGGTTCTCGACGCCGAGGTCTCCGGCACGTTCGACGAGGTGACCATGGCGGCGACGCGGTCGTTCCAGGCCGAGGTCGGGTTGTACGTCGACGGCATCGTCGGCAAGAACACCGCCACCGAACTCGGCATCTGGCCGGGAGCGGAGGCATTCATCGTCCGCACGCCGCCGCCGCCCCCGGGGGCCGTCGATCTGATCGGGATGCCGCTGTCGTCGGTCGCCTCCGCTGGTGACGATGCCCCGCCGCTGCCTGCCGACCACGACCTCGCGTCCGGCAAGCGCGTCGTCTACGAACGGGCCTCGCAGCGTGTGTGGGCGATCGACGACCAGGAGCGGATCGTGCGTAGCTATCTCGTCTCGGGCAGCCAGTTCCGCAACGAGGTGCCGGGGGTCCACACGGTGTACTCGAAGTCGGAGATGGCACTCGGATGGGATCTCCAGGCCGACCTGCCGTACATGGTCCGCTACACCGAGACCGAGCGCGGCCACATCGGCTTCCACGCCATCCCGTCGTGGAACGACACCGGTGAGGCGCTGCAGACCGAGGAGGAACTCGGTCAGAAGCTGTCGGGTGGTTGCACGCGACAGGCCCTCCTCGACGCGCAGTTCATGTGGGCGTTCGCCGACGTCGGCACGACCGTCGTCGTCCTCTGATCGGGCCGAGTCGGGCGATCGATCAGCTGGTCTTGACGACCAGTACGTCGCAGGGAGCGTGGTGGGTCACGTCGTTGCCGACGCTGCCGAACAGGCGTGCTGCCCCCTGCATCCGCACGTTGCCGACCACGATCAGGGTCGCCTCGAACCGCTTCGCGGCATCGAGGATCACGTCGTCGGGCTTGCCCCGTTGGGCCACCGCGACGCATTCGATCGAGTGCGTCGCCTGCAGCCGGGCTGCGGTCTGCTCGGCGAACGAGTCGGCGACTTCAGCGGTCGAGATCAGGTAGGTGTCGCTCCCGACTCCGACCTCCTCGACGTCGTCGTCGCCGTAGGCGGTGACGACGACCAGCTTGGCGCCCAGCGCAGCGGCGACGTGCGCCGCTCGGTCGACTGCCATGTTGGCGGTCTCGGTGTCGACGGCGCCCACGATCACGATCTCGCTCATGACCGGGACCGTACTCGGACACCAGCGGTCATGGCGAGGCCGCAGCCTGCGAACGATCTCGAACTGGTCTTCGTGTCGGCGGCCACTGCAATCTGCCCGCGGGCGGCCAGCTGCTGGCGACGTCGACGGGTACGGTGAGTCGCCGTAGGTCCGGTCAGCAGCGTGACCTTCAGCCGGCGTTTGAGGGCAGCACCGACTGCACGTTCATGTCGCGTTCAGTCATCCCAGAGGCGACTGAGCGCGACATGAACGGAAGCGCGAGGGTGCCCCCGAGGTGCCGGTGGGTCGCAGTTCGGTTGATGTCGATGACGCGTTGTCTGTCACGGTGCGTGGCGATGTGGCCGTGACCGGGCAGTCGTCGTTGGCCGTCGGCGAGCAGATCCTGGTGGCCGCCCACAGTCTTCGCTCCCGACGTCGGTGTGCCGATGCTCCGACGATCATGCACTGACGAGCAACCGCCTCGTCAAGGTGCGTGCCATCTTCGTCGTTGTGTTCTCGCCATGCGGAACCCTGCGCTGCTGTTCGTGGCACTCGGGCGATGACGAGCAAGGCGTGCGGCCCAGTCAAAGTCCACGCTTGTCGCCTGCGAAGCGCTCGGTCACTCTCGCACAGATGGGCTCGGATGCGCCCGCCGACCCGCTCGGAGGTCGCAACGCTCGACCAGGCTCAGTACACGATGTCGAGCGCGTAGCGCAGGGCTTGATCGAGTCGAGCTCGGGTGATCTCGTCGAGCTGACCGACCGGTTCTTCATCGAGGTTGACGAGTGGGACGGTGATGACGTTGTCGCAGCTGATGACGCAGACCTCCGGAAGTCCGTGCTCAGGGCCGAGCTCCACTTCTGATCGGATACCTCGGATCGTGCGGGTGATCGGTGCACACGCGATTGCAGTGAGGACCTCGATCGCGGCGTCGCGGGTGAGCACGCAGACCAGCCGACGACCAGCGGGCGGTCCGAGATCGGCCCAGTAGATCTCGTTGCGAGCTACCACGCCGGGGCGGTCTCAGCGGCGAGTTTCCTGGCCGACTGCACGAGCGCGGGGTCGGCAGGTAGCCGGCGATACGCCGCTCGGAGTTCTCGATCTGCTGCTGCCAGTCGTTCGGCGTCCAGCACCGCTTGGGCCCCACGTCGGATGAGTTCAGATCGATTGGTGCCGAGATCGGTCGCCAGTGCATCGAGTTGTTCGACCAGGTCGTCGTCGAGTTGGACGAGTACCTCACGTCGAGCCATGACCATATGCTATCCCATATGGCAACCGCTCGGAAGTGTGCGCTGACGAAGGTTGTCCACACCGCGCGAGAAGGCGCGTGCGCGGGCGGCGAGGAGTCCACGTTGTTCGTCGCCACGGTTCAACACGGGCTGACACGCGTTGGACCTGTTGGCGGAACGGGAGGGATTCCACCGGTCTCACTGCCGGGCCGCAAAGTGCCTGGTCAGCGGCCATTCGGGGTGGTGGACCGGGAGTAACCCTGGGAGTAACGCAGTGGGTTGGCCGTCAGGTGCCGGCGATGCGACGGGCTTCGACCAGGAGACGGCTGGCGACGCGGCCGGCTCGTTTGCGGTCGGTCCCGGCGATCGGTGTGTGGTCGTAGCCGGCACGGGTCTTCATCCCGAGCAGTGCGCCGAGGTCGTTGGCGAGCGCCTTGTCGACCTTTCCGACGAGCTCGACGGCGGAGCGATGGTCCTCACCGCGCGCCATCTCTCCGAGCCGTGCACAGCAGATCGCGTCGGCGGCAGCGATGCCGGCGTGTACGCACAGCGTGGTGTAGGAGTCGGCGAGGTCGTCGTCTTCGTCAGCGTAGGCATCGATGAGTTCCGCGGAGCGCAGGAACTGTTCAGCCTTGGCGAGTCGACCCGCTCGTTCGGCCGCGGTGCAGGGCTTCGTACGTCCCGCCTTCTTGCTCATCGTGACGTCCCGGTCCGGGCGGCGGGCTCAGTGAGTGCGCTGAACTCACCGACCACGGCGATCCCGTGGGTAAGTGCGTCTTTGAGCACGCGCTCGTCCGGGCGCTGACGCACCTCGGCGAGCGAGAACTCCAACACCCGGGCGTCGTTGCCGGTCCACGCCGTGACGGCCAGTTCGAAGTCGATGATCTGCGCTCGCCACGTCGCGTCGTCAGGATCAACGTGGTCCTGGCGAACGACGAGCAGGTCGATGTCGCTGTCCGGCCGCATCTGTCCGAAGGCGGCGGACCCGAAGACCGCAACGAGAACCGGCTCGACGCTCCAGTCGCCGACGTGGGTCTCGATGCGTCGGGTGAACTCGCGAGCGACGTCGGCAATGGCGACGATCGAGGGGGCGAGCAGGTGCTGTCGATTGAGTGAGTAGAGATGGGCGCGGCCGGCCGAACGAGACGTCACGATGCCCTGCTCGGTGAGGCGGTTCAGCGTCTTGCGGACACCGTCGACCGAATGACGGCCGCACAGTTGCTGCACGGTGGCTGGAGTGAACTCGGCGTCGGCGCGGGAGAGCACGAGCAGAACGTCACCGTCAACGGTCGGTGTGATCGCGGCGAGTGGCCGGTCCAGTTGCATATCGAGAATAGTCTACACATGTCGATTATCCTCGACAACACAAGGTGATCCTCAGGCGGCCGTCGGCGATCGGTTGATCCTCGAGCGGAATGGCGAACCCGTAGGTCGAGGATGGACCGGCGTACGCGTCACGAACCTGGTGTTCGACAGGCATGGGTAGGCATGAACGTCAGAACCTGTGGGCTCGATATGTCGCGAATGCGTGGGCGTTGAGGTACGGGCCGATGCGCGACACGGGGCGCGTGGCGTAACGCGGGACGTCGACGTGGGTGGGTTGTCGAGTGACGCGCGCTGGTTTGCGCGGGCATTGGAGGGATGAGGACCGATGACGTGCCGACGAACGACACCGACGGGAGTTGCACCCGACATGCTGACGATCGAGGAAGCCGCGCGCATCCTGCGGATCGGCCGCTCAGCCGCGTACAAGCTCGCCCGCGAGTACCTGGCCACCGACGGAGCGTCGGGCATTCCCGCGGTTCGGATCGGCGGACAGCGGCGCGTACCGCGACACCGACTCGAGGAGCACATCGGCGGCCCGATCACGTGGCCGATCCCTGACACCCCTGCCGCCGACACGACTGCCGGCACGTCCGAACCGGTCCGCCTCGCCGACGCCATCCCACTCGCCCGTCCCCGAGCGACTCGCCGCAACGGCTCGCAGCTCGCGCTCGGCCTGGACAGCTGACCCAGGGAGCAACCTGTGACCACTCCCGCCCCGACGATGAATGAGTACGACAGACAAGTGCCCAATGGCTCGGGGGTGGTGTCGTGTTGAGGGTGAGGACGATCTACGCCGGGTCGGCAGTGGCGGCGGCGAACTATTACACCCGCTACCTGACGGACTCGCCCGGTGAGGTCCCCGGTGTGTGGAGCGGCAACCAGGCGGACGAGCTCGGGCTCGCGGGCCAGGTCGAGGGCGCCGACCTGCTCGCCCTGCTGGAGGGCCGTGACCCGATCACCGGGACACGGCTCGGTCGCGCGTTCCACGACTGCCGCCGCGCCAACGGAAAGGTGTATCGGGGGGTCGCTGGATTCGACCTGACGTTCTCGGCCCCGAAGTCGGTGAGCGCGCTGTGGGCGCTCACGCAGGACGAGCGGATCCTGATCGCGCATGATCGGGCGGTGGCCGCGGTGATGGCTCATGTCGAGCAGTTCGGCTCAACGACACGCGTCCGTTCCGGCAGCGGCCGACTGCACCCGGACTCGCAAGGTCTGATCATCGCCTCGTTCCGCCAAACCACATCGCGGTCCGACGACCCGCAGCTGCACACGCACGCAGTCATCTCTTCGAAGGTCCAGACCGACGAACACCGGTGGCTGGCGCTCGACGCCCGGTTTGTGAAGGCGCACCAACGCCAGCTCGGCGGTCTGTACCAGTCGGTGCTGCGCGCCGAGCTGTCGCACGAGCTGGGCGTGGCGTGGGGACCGATCGACGAGGGCCAGGCGGAGATCATGGGAGTCCCGATCGACGTGCGCGAGCTGTTCTCGAAACGGTCCCGTCAGATCGAAAAAGCGATCCGCGCGAAAGTCTCCGAGTTCAGAGACCGACAGGGCCGTGGGCCCAATCAGTGGGAGCTCGGGGCGATCAAGCGTGAGGCGGCCGCCGACACGCGTGGACCGAAGAGCGGCAACGGTGTCCCCGAACTGTTGACGCGGTGGGCCAGCGAGGCCGCATCGATCGGCTGGACAGGTCACGATCTCACCGCCGCCGTCGCCGAGGCGGCGCGCGTTCAGCCGCCCGAGCCGACGACCGTGGACGTCGACGGGATCGTCGCTGCGCTCTCGGTCGCCGGTTCGACCTGGAGCCGCGTGCATGTCATGTCGGCGCTGTGCGACGCGTCCCGGCCACAGGCGCACCTGTCGGGGCAGCGGTGGACCGAAGTGATCGAGCGGGTCACCGACGAGGTGGTCGAACGTTGTGTCGAACTCGACCCCGCAGCAGCTGCGGCGCCCCGTCGGCGTTCCGACGGTCGCTCGATGTGGCTCGAGCCGACGTCGTCCCACATCACCACCGATCACATCCTGCGTGAGGAAGAACTCGTGCTCGCCTGGGCGCTCGACGCCCAGGTAGACGACCCGACCGAGTCCACCACGATCGACCCCACCGGCCTCGACATCACACAAGCTCACGCCGCGGCAGCGGCCGCCGGAGATGATCGCCTCGTGCTGATCGTCGGCCCGGCCGGGGCCGGCAAGACCAACCTACTGAGCGCTGCGGCCGAGGACCTCCAACGGCGCGGCCACGACGTGCTCGGCCTCGCTCCATCCGCTCGCGCGGCCCGGCAACTCGAACACGACACCGGTGTTCGATCCGACACGCTCGCCAAGTTGCTCTACGAGTGGTCGCGGCCCGACCGCGGGCCGCTCCCGGAGTACGCGCCGCGGCCAGGAGCAACACTGATCGTCGACGAGGTTGGCATGGCGAGCACGCCCGATCTCGCCCAGTTGGTCACGCTGGCCGAGCGACAGCACTGGCGCCTCGTCCTCGTCGGCGACTCCGCCCAACTCCAAGCCGTCGGTCGAGGAGGACTGTTCGCCGAAGTCTGCGCGACCGGCCGAGTCCACGAACTCGAACGCCTCTACCGATTCCGCGAACCCTGGGAGGCTGCTGCGTCACTGCAACTCCGACGAGGTGACCCGACAGGACTCGACGAGTACTTTGCCCACGACCGCGTCGCCGCCGGCACCGTCGACGACCACCTCGCCATGATGACCGACAGCTGGTTCGACGCCGAAGACCGTCAGGCGACCATCGCCCTGATTGCCTCGAGCAACGAGCACGTCGACCAGATCAATGCTGCGATTCAGCATGCGCGGCTCGCGCGTGGCGACCTCGACCCCGAGCGCATGGCTCCGATCGGAGGAGGCGAGCACGCCGCCGTCGGCGACGTCGTCGTGACCCGACGCAACGACCGGCGGATCACCACCGACGACGGCCAACCCGTCCGCAATCGCGAGCGTTGGCACGTCACTGACATCCACCCCGACGGCGCGCTCACCGTGTCGTCGACCAACAGTCAAAGCATCGCCGTGCTCCCCGTCGAGTACGCGAGTGAGCACGTCCGGCTCGGCTACGCCGCCACCGAACACGGCCACCAAGGCGACACGACACTCCGGGGTGTCGAACTCGTCACGGACGCCACTACCCGACGCGGCCTGTACGTGGGAGCGACCCGAGGCATCGAGGAGAACCGGATTCTTGTCGTCACCGACTGCCAGGACCTCGATGAAGCACGCGACATTCTCGAGCGCATCCTGTTGAACGATCGAGCGGACCTGCCCGCGGTCGCGCAACGTCGCACCCTCGCCGAGACGGATCGGTCGCCTGCCCACCGCTCACTCGTGCCGCGTTGCGCGGTGCCGGAATGGTTCGAGGAACTGTGCTCCGGCGTCCGCGGCAGTCTGGCGGTTGCGGAGCAAGCTGCGTGCCGAGCCGAAGCAGAGCGCGACGACCGCACCCGCCGCCTCAGCGAGGCACAACAGGAACTCATCAGCGCAGAGCGACGCCTCGACCCGTACCGGCCAGCACTCGTCGCTGCCGACGCAAACGTGCGCTCGGCGCAGGCGGCGCTCCGGGTCGTCCAACAGCGCGCGGCCGCCGCGGGATGGCTCGAACGCCGAGCGGCACGGCGTTACGTCGAGTCCGCCCAAGAGAACTGTTCGACCGCAGTCGAGCGTCAACACGAGATCGAGCAAGCGACAGCTCCATACCGTCACGCCGTCAACGAGGCAGCCGCCAACGTACGCGCGCTGAGGCATTCGATGACGTCGATGAGAATCCTCGACAAGTGGACCGACGCACCCGGCCGTGCCGCCGACCTGCGCGAACTGCTCGACGCGCTCGGGGACTGGCGAAACTGGGCCTCAGGCAAGCGACTGCCGGACGACAAGATTGGTCGGATGGCGACCACCCTGCAGTCGGAAGTCGCCGCGAAACATCCTGGGGCCGCCGAGCTGGGGGTCGAAGTCCGGCGCTGGGCGAAGACGGAAGGCGTCGCAATCGCACCACCCAACCCGAGCCGTAGCGTCGCGATCGATGTCGGGATAGAGCTCTGACCCCCGACGACACCATCGTGCGCCCTGCGAGGGACACCAGGGTCACCGACTCGCCGCGCCGCCTTGGCGGCTCGGTCAAAGCTGTGCGCCTTCGACGTCGCAGGTTGGAAGTTGGATTCCTGCTCGGTGAGGCGCATCGGTCGACGGAGGCTGTCGCGCTGGTTGGGTCGGGGGGCCGGTCGTCGGGATGCAGCGGTGCTCACGGCGCAAGCGCAGGCCGGCCGACCTTGAAGGTCGAGATCGTGGACGGGCCAGGTTGGCTTCGATCTGCATCGACCCGACTGTCAGGACTTCGACATGGATGCAGACGTTCGTACGCGCCTGCGCCCGGATGCGCGTCGACCACGGGCGCAGGCCGCCGGTCACGAACTGATGTCAGTCGGGTCCTTGCGACGGTGGCCTTTGCTGCAGGAGGCGAAGTCTGCCGAGGGCGATCAGAATGACAGGAACGCCTCAGCCCAAACCAGCGCGCCAACCGGGCGAACCGAGCGTTGCGCCTCCCATGGTGCTGACCGCTCCATGTGGTCGACAGTGGCGAACGGCTACGGGACGATCGTCGAGATCGTGAGGCCGGGCGATCGAGCGAGACGCTCGTCGGCTGTGACCAGCGTGGCGTCGATGTGTTCTGCGAGGACAACGTAGAGAGCGTCGGCAACAGTGATCGCCGCACGTCGGGTCCACGCATCGGCGAGCAGTGGCCGGACCTGGGCTCGGTGAAGCGCAGCCCGCTCCAACATCGAGAACGCCTGCTCGACCCGTTCCGATGTCGCGTCGCCGTTGAGCACTGCGCGGCGAAGAGCGCCGGCCACCTCCACGAAATAGTGCTCGGGGACCCACCACTCGGCCGATGCCGGAAACTGAACAGACAGCGAGTGCGCTCGGGTTGTGTTCAAGAGCAGCTCGACGCCGGCTGATGCGTCAAGGACGAGGCGCGTCACGCCTCGTCGGCCCGGGCCTGCGCAACGAGGTCGGCGCCGGTCGTGCCGAGTTCCACGGGCGGTTCGCTGAGCAACTCGTGCAGCCACGCGTCGAACGACTCGGTCGGCTCCTCGATGAGCACGACCGCCGGATCAGCGGGAAGATCGTCGGCGCGTTTGGCCATGCCCCAAGACTACTCACCGGCAAGCTGGCCGCGCCGTGGAGTGACTCAGCGCACCGGGACCAACTCGCCCGATCAGACCACCAAGCGCTCCATTCGATACGCGCTGGGGAACCGGCGCGACTCGCGGTACGCCGCCGATCACTGCCGATCACGCTCGGTGAACGCGATCTACGTGGGGCGGCGGCCCATTGATCACGAGTCTGGAAGCGATGTCGATGCCGTCATCGGGTCGACCCAGGGTGGCGGGATGACAACTGCGAGTTCCTCGCCCATGTCGGCCATGAGGACGTATCGACCTGCGGGTGCGTCGCTATTGACGGTGAGCACGTTCGTCTCGTAGCTACCGAGGTCCGTTCGGGCGGCAGCTGCAGCCGCGAAGCGATCGGGAATCAGCGCCACCCGTACCAGCGGCTGGCTGTAGATCGGGAGGTCGACCGCCCTCGCTTGCGTCGCTGCGAGGCGAGGCTCGGTGCACCACTTGTCCATTGCCGTCGCGGTGCCGTAGACGATGCAGATGTGGTCGTCGAGCTGCCCGAGGAAGAGGTCGATCTCGCCAGACGGTGACGTGACGGGGACCAGCGCGGTGAAGTTGGGCGGGACTGAGCCGGTGGCGGACTCGGCTGGGAGTTCGGACTCGCCGACGCTGGTCGCCGGGTCGCCCAGGGCAGCGAAGAGGTCGGCGGGAGCCGGGACGTCGTACCGCTCGTAGACCAGTCGGACGTCGCCGTTCTCGAAAACGAGTTGGCCGTCGCGTTCGGTCGGCTTGCTGTCGAACGCCTGGCGCATGTAGGTCTCGCCCTCGGCGGCGTTCCCTCCAACGCATCCCATGAGCGTCGACATGATCTCGCCGCCGAACTCACCGGATTGCCAGTTGCAGGTCGTCGCAGCGTTGAACCCGTTGGCGGTGATGTCCATGAACAGCGGCTGGCCGATCTCGAACGGTTGGTCGTCGACCTGCAGCGACGCGACCCGCCAGGTCCCTTCCAATGCTGCGTCGTCCGCACCACATCCCCACGCCATCGCGACCGCGGCGATCGGGAGGAGCCAGCGAACCGTCATGCACGTCAGACGTACCACACTGGCCGACGGTTCCCGCGCCGCTCAGAACGTCGCGACCCGCTCGACTCGATACGCCGCTCGTAACCGGCATCTCGATCGTTACGTCGGCAGTCGCCGTCGGTGATCACCCTCGGTGATCGCGCTCTGGGCGGCGCCGGCACGGCGTAGCGCTCCGCCGACGTGCCGTTGAGGGCGGGTGTCGATCGCCGTCGCGATGAGCACTACGGTCAGCTCGACGGCTTGGTAATTGGGGAGGCGTGATGGACGATGACTTGGTGCAGGCTCTGGCTGGAGCCGTGTTGCTGCGCGACCGTTTGGCCGAGGCCTCCGACCAGGAGGGCACCCTCCTGGCGCTCTTGACCGTCGACGCGTTGAACAGAGTCTGCGCAATACGAGGGATCTCCACCAGCGGCCGGGCAAAGCTGATCACGCGGCCCGGTCAGTTGCCGACGCTCGGCTTCGCCTCCTGAGCCAGGGTCTCCGGCTCTGCTGGGAGTAGCTCACGCTATCGATCGCCTTTTGCGGCCGAGAACGCTTCAACGACGTGCCGCTGCCGGACGGTCTGTCGACCCCGATGCGGCCTGGCGGCAGCCGGTCTACAGTCGTTTGATGGAATCCCGCTCGAGCATCCGCGAACGCTCCGTGGGCGGATCGTGGAGCGAGAGTCATGAGCGTCCGTCGGAACCGTCGGTTCGTCACGAACGTCAAAACCGTTATGAAGCCGGTCCTTCTCGTGCTTGCTCTGGCCGCGCTGAGCATCGGCTGTGGCGCTGACGAGGGAGCGGCGAACGTGTCGGAGCCAGACAGCTCGCCTGCGGAGGCGACTCCCGCCCCAACTTCGGGCTCTGGCACGATCGCCGAGCAGGAACCAATCATGCCGCCCGAAACGATCGCGGACGTCCTCGGCGCGGCGGCGGCGCACAGAGTCTTTGACGACAACAGCTTCGGTGGGCAGGACGTCTTCGACCGCGTGAACGTCGTCGACAGCTTTGCGACCCCGGACAGCTCCGGCTTCCTGACTCCGGTTCCCGACTCACCGCTTCTCGACAACGAACGTGCTGCGATCGAAGCTGCACTCGAACCGGTCGCCGTCACATGGGTGCCGAGCCTTCAGGCCGTCATCGGCGACGGCGAGTTGCCGGACTACGAAGAAGTCGGCGCTGTGCTGACACTCAGCCGACCCGAGATCGACGATGGCATCGCTGAAGTCACCTCCAACCTGTGGTGCGGGAGCACCTGTGGCATTGGTGGGACCCACGTCCTTGAGCAAGGAGCTGAGGATGTCTGGTCGGTCACCGGCACGACAGGGCAACAGTGGATCTCCTGAGCAACGCGAACCAACTGCCCGCACATAGTCCCACCGGCCCGTCGCCGGTTGACCCGTCCTGGCACCGGCAGGTCGATCGCGATCCCGAGGATCGGCGGCTGTCGTCACCGTCCGTGATCGCAATATCGAGTGGGTCGGGCGGTCGTATCGCTCCACAATCGTGCCGTACTGTGCTGGCCTGAGGGTTGACCACGGAGCGGCGATATGCGTGGGCAGCGTTCCTACCGACCTACTACCACAGGTAGTATCCGGGTATGAAAGTGAGCATCTCGCTGCCCGACGAAGACGTCGAGTTCCTCGACACGTACACCGCCGATCACGGAATGCCATCACGGTCAGCTGCGATCCACAAGGCGGTGCGGCTCCTGCGAGCGTCAGGCCTCGGTGCAGCGTACGAGGACGCCTGGGCGGACTGGGCAGACAGTGATGAGAGCGAGCTCTGGGAGCGGACCACCGGCGACGGCGTCGGCCGATGAGGCGCGGAGAGATCCGTCTCGTCGACCTCGACCCGACCCGTGGGTCCGAAGCGGACAAGCGTCGACCCGCGGTGATCGTGAGCAACGACGGAGCGAACGCAACAGCGGAGCGACTCGGCCGCGGCGTGGTCACGGTCGTCCCGGTCACGTCGAACGTCACCAGGGTCTATCCCTTCCAGGTGCTGCTCGATGCAGCAACAACCGGGCTCGACCGAGACTCCAAGGCACAGGCCGAGCAAGTCCGATCTGTGGACGTCGAGCGAGTCGGCGCCCGGATCGCGGTCCTCGATCAGAACCTCGTCGCCGAGTTGGACGAAGCGCTTCGACTGCACCTCGCCCTCTGACCCACCCACGATTATCGAGCGGCCCGAGCCGCGAGAACGCTCCGCGGTCGTGCCGTACCCGAGCGGGAGGTCGTCGGTGGGGTGCCTGGCGATATGTGCGCTGTTGGTTCGTCGACGCGTTTAGTCGGTCAATGGCCGGCGAGTGAGTTGGCGGTTCCGAACCAGTGACTCAATGCGTCTGCGAGACCGTCGTCGGAGTCGGTGGCGTTGGCGGTGACGGCCCAGGCGACGTAGCCGTCGGGTCTGACGAGCACGGCGGTCGGTGGATCAGTGGTGCCGACGACTGGAAGTTCCCACGTTCCGGTGTAGGTGGCGTCGATGCGACGGACGCGGTCGGCCCCGGTCGCGTGGCCGGGTTCTGCGCTCGGGTCGAGCGAGATGAGGAGCGCGTCGGCGCGATGGAGGAGGTCATAGGTGCGTGTCGTCCCGGTGGCCGTCGTCAACTCGAGGTCGGGCATTCGGCGACCGATCATCGGATGGTCGGCGTCGGGTCCGTAGTGGATGTCGAGCCCGGAGATCATGGCTGCCAGCTGCGAGCGCGGATCGTCGAGGGCGAGCAGATCGACGACGATCTCGCGGAGGGCGGTGGTTCGTTCGTCATCGGCTTGAAGCGCACGTTGGGCCATGGTGTTTCGCATCACGCGGGCGGCGACGGGGTGGCGTTCGGCCTCGTAGGTGTCGAGGAGCGTGTTGGGAGACGTGCCGCGGATCACCCGGGCGAGTTTCCATCCGAGGTTGACCGAGTCCTGGACGCCGAGGTTCAGTCCTTGTCCGCCGAAGGGTGCGTGGACGTGGGCGGCGTCGCCGGCGATCAGCACGCGGCCGGAACGGTAGGTGACGGCCTGTCGGGTCATATCGGTGAAGCGCGAGATGAACCGTGGGTTTCGGGCCCCGTAGTCGGTGCCGTCGACGTGGATGAGCGCAGCTCGCACGTCGTCGAGCGTCGGGTCGGAGAATCGGTTGTCGACGTCGAGCTCTGCGAGCGTGACTCCGACTCGTCCTGCGGTGGCGGGGCCGATCCCGCCACCGCCGCGTAACCCGAACGGTGGCTGTGCGTCCATCTCGACCTCGGTGTGGATCCAGCAGACCGTCGGATCCCATCCAGCGAAGTCGATGTCTGCGGTCTTGCGGATCACGCTGCGGCTTCCGTCGCATCCCACCAGATACTCGGCTCGAAGGGCCGTCCCGTCGGCGCAGGTGACCGCGACGTGGTCGTCGTGTTGTTCGAAGCCCGTCACGTCGCGCCTGCGCAGGACAGCCACGCCGAGCTCATCGATCCAGTCGGCCATGATGCGTTCGAAGTCGCTTTGCAGGAGTGCGAGTCCGTACGGGTGGCGGGTCGGGAAGTCGCTGATGTCGAGTGGGATGCCGGCAAAGGCTTGCACCTGCATCGGGGTGCCTGCAGCGATGAACCGATCGGCGATGCCGCGCTGGTCGAGCACTTCGATCGTTCGGGCGTGCAGCCCACGCGAGCGGGGGCTTTCCAGCGCGGGAGTCGGGCGTCGTTCGATCACGACGACGTCGATGTCGGCGAGAGTGAGTTCGGCCGCGAGCATCATGCCGGCAGGGCCGGCGCCGACGATGACGACCTGATGCTCGGCATTGTTGTCTCGGGCGTGATGGCGGGTCATGTTGGTGGCTGCTCTCGTCGTTGCGTGGCGGTCGTGTTGGGTCGGAGGCCGTCGAGGTAGTGGTCGAGTTGGCGGTGTGCGATGGCACGGTCGTCGGCTGGCGCGAGTCCGATCGCCAGGGGACGGCCGAAGCGGATCGTGGCGAACACGATGTCGCCCACCTCCAGCTCGTCGGGCAACCGGTGGTCGCTGCGACCGCGGGTGAGGAGTTCGCTCATCAATGCGTCCGCCCTCGCACGTAGATCGGGCCAGTCGGTGTCGTCCAGCAGGGGGTGGATCATGTTCACCGCACCGATCCCGTGCTCGAGTGCTGCGTGCATGTACTGCCGAATCGCGTCCATGCCCTCAGCCCTGGCTGCAACGACTGCCTCCCCGGCCGCGATCGTTCGCTCCAGTACGTGGCGGACCACCGCGTGGAGTAGCGACTGCCTGTCGGGGAAGTGCCGATACAACGTGCCGATGCCCAGTCCCGCTCGGTCGGCGATTGCATCGCGAGTCGGCTCGCCTCCCACTTCCAGAATCAATGCGACCGCGACGTCGAGCAGACGCTCGCGGTTCCGCAGCGCATCAGATCTCATGTACACCGACACAGGACACCGTCGTCGATGGAATCATTAAGCGGAGGATAATCCTCCATAACCGAGGATGCAACAACTCAGTTCGGCCTGTCCGCATGCGTGACACTCGCGCAGCCATGGAGGTGTTGCGCACCGTGGAGACACAACCTTCTCAAAGCGACACCCATCCGGAGACGCGGACGACACGCAGCGGCCAAGACCCACGCGCGAACCGGTAAGAACGATCGCCAACGGGTGCTCGAGAACGCGCGTCGGCGGCCGGTGCTCAATAACGCGCAACCGAGGTATCGGCGAGGACCGCCCAGAACCGGCACACCGAGCGCTATCCCACCGGTCACCCTCGGTGAGCGCGCTACGAGCGCTGCCGGTGACACGTACCGCTCCGCTGTCGTGCCGATCCCGGACGAGTGCTCTGTGCCGTCGGCGTGCGCGATATGCGTGGCTCCGATCGCCACCTCGTGGGCAACCAGGGAGGCACTGCACCACGCGCGATGTGAACGCCGCCAGCGCAGAGCAGCTATGCATTCGCACCGTCGCACCGTCGCACCGTCGCACCGTCGCACCGTCGCCCTGGCTCGCTGATGGCGGTTGCGGCGGGTGTCGCTATTGCTGGGTGGTGCTGGGTCGCCGGATCTCATTGGCTCGTTCGTCGAGGATGGCCTTGACGATCTTGCGAGGCAGTGGTTGGTCGGGGGCGAACCGGACCGTGCTCTGCGCGTAGTCGTACCCGTCGAGCGTGTCGGCGAGCCGCCCGAGAGCGCTGTCGCTCCACACGCCGAGCGAAGAGTGGTTCTTGTGGGCTTTGAAAGCGCAGAGCGTCTGCCCGTCGAGCTTAGGGGCCGCGCGGGTAGGGGTGGTGACCATCCCCCAGTTGATGGGTTGAACCTGTTTTCGTTACAGGCGCACACAACAGACATCAACTGGCAGGAAG
>NZZV01000070.1 GCA_002698945.1 Acidimicrobiaceae bacterium | reverse complement strand
GAGTCCGAGGTCGGCGTACATCGCGGCCATGCCGTCGATCAGCGGGGTCTCGGCTCGGTCGGCGAATCCGTCCGGGTCGTTGGCGACCAGCCAGTTGAGCAGATGGACGATCAGCTCGACGTCGGGGTGCAGATCGCCCGACTCGGTCACTGCCTCGCCTGCCGGCGGCAGCGACCGGATCAGGTGATCGAAGACCGCTCGGAACAGCCCGGCCTTGCCGCCGAACCACGCGGCGACGAACCGGTGGTGGTGACCGGCTCGTTCGGCGACGTCGCGCACCGTGATGCGGTCGACCGGCTGCTCGTGCAGCAGTTCGATCGTCGCGTCGATCATGTGCGTCACGCCGACGTTGCGCGGGGTGGGTCGAGCCCGCTGCCCCGGGGCCACCTCACTCATGGCGCACCCCGTTCCGGGCCAACACGACGCATCGCCCATTCTCGCACGACGTCGACGCGCTGCCGGAACCTCGGGCCAGACGCTCGGGCCAGATCCTCGGCGCGAGATCAACGACCGGCCGAGGTGAGCCACTACGGTCGACGGGATCATGGTCGAACATCATCATGACCCGTCGTCGGCCGGCGACGACCACCCCCACCCCCATCCTCATCGTGTCGGCATCGTCGACGATCACGAGTTGTTCGCGGGCGCGCTGGCGGCGGCGCTCGCGTCGGTCGCCGACTTCGACGTCGCTGTGGTCGCCACCGAGCCGGGGCCGGTCGTGACCGCCGCCCGCGACGGCGCGATCGATCTGGCGCTGGTCGACCTCCGCCTCGGGTCGGGCGACGACGCGTTCACGACCATCCGGGCGATCTCCGACCTGGGTGGCTGCCGGGTCGTGGTGGTCACGGGCTCGACCGACGATCGCGCGGTCGGTCGTGCGGTCGACGCCGGTTGCGACGGCTATCTGCTCAAACTCGACCCGATCGGCGACGTGATCGACCGGCTGCGTCGGGTCATGGCGGGCGAGTTCGTGACGTCGCCGGGCATCGAGCTACCGCATTCGGGGCGGCCGACGCTGCTCAGCGACCGTGAGCACGAGGTGCTCGAACGTCTGGCCGCCGGGGCGTCGACGAAGCAGATCGCCGCGGAGCTGTTCGTGAGCGTCAACACGATCCGGAACCACGTCAACAACATCAACCGGAAGCTCGGCACGCACAGCCGACTCGAAGCGGTCGCCGCGGCGACCCGGCTCGGTCTGATCGCCACCTGATCCGGCCGCGCTCAGTCGGCCGAGCTGTTCGCCGTGTCGAGGGCCTGCATCAGTCGGCGGACGGCTTGGCCGGCGCGCTCCACGGAGTCCTCGATCTGTTGCAGGTCGGGGTGGTCGGCCGTGTCGAGCAGGCCGACCTGCATCAGGGCGGCCGCCAACGGCGGGATCACCTCGTCGTGGAGGTAACCGGCGACTGCCATCCGCTCACTCCGGCACTCGGGAGATGACGTCGCGAAGGCGTCGAGTGCCGGTTCCCCACCTCGTTGCATGGCAGCAGATTACCGACCCCGAACGTCGGTGGAGCACGCGACCATTTCACCGCGCCGGAGTCGCCCCGGTTACCCTCGCCCGGGTGTGTTCTCACGGATCGAGTTCGATCCGCTTCCCATCGTGGTCGTGGTGGTGGTCGTCGTGGTGGTGGTCGTCCGGCGGTCAGGTCTCGTCCGGTGTCGGTGACGATCGGATGGCCCCTTGACGGCCGCCGGCCGCCGAATCGAGTATCGCCGGCCCCCGATCTTGCGTGACGTCGCCGGCGAGCGCGTCGACCGCGTGCTGTTGACGAAGGCCACCATGACGCGGGTGTCGCATCTGATCGAGGACGCGTTCGCGTCTGCCGTGGGCGACTCGATCATCCTGGCCGGGTTCCAGCACCCGTCGTTGCAGGCCGCGGAGCACGACCGCTACGAGGCGCTCGCCGCAGATCCGGACCGCCTGGTCGTCACGTTCGCCGCCGGTGACGCGCCGGGCTCGGGCGCGATGCGACACGTCAGCCTGCCGGACGGTCACCCGCTCACCTCGGAGTGGTTCGTGATCGTCGTGTCCCCGGAGTTCTCGTGCGCCCTGTTCGGCACGGTCGGCGACGAACTCGTCGCGTTCGAGTCGGACCGTCCGGTGATGGCGACGTGCACCTTCGAATCGGTCATCGCCGTCGAGTGCGCACAGGCGCTGGCGGCGATGGTCGACGAGCACGACCCCGAGCTGGCAGCCGACATCCGATCGAGGGCACGGTCGGCCACCACCGCGCCTCGTCCGTCGCCGGAGTCGTCGCAGCATCTGATCAGCTCGATCCTCACCGTCCTCGAGCAACAGCGCGACCGCTGGCGCGAGCAGCGCGAGATCAACCATTCGCTCCAACTCGCGCTGCGTCGGGCGGAGAGCGAGAGCTTGCGGGTCCAGAACCTGGCCTCGCTCGGGGTGTCGGCGTCGTCGCTCGCCCACGAGCTCAACAACCCGCTGACGTCGATCGGACTGGCGGTCGAGCTGATCGGCCACGAGGCCAGGGCGATGCTCGAGTCGACCGAGCCCGATCTCGCGACGTGGCGGAGCCGCCTCGCCGAGATCGCCGACGCGGCGGAGCGGGCCGAGCGGGTCGGCCATCGGATGTCGGACGCCGTCCAGACGATCCTCGGTTCGGTGCGGCCGAGCGACAGCGACCTCGAGTCGATCGACCTGGCGGCATGGCTCGGCGAGTTCGCGGAGGAGACGTCGGTCGACCTCGGACGTTCGATCGTCACCGATGTCGCGCCGGCCACGTTCGTGCTCGCGCAGGACGGGCGCCTCCGTCACATCTTTTCCAACCTGGTCCGCAACGCGCATCAGGCCGACGCGTCCGACTCGCCGATCACGATCCGCGCCGACGTGGGCGCCCACGACGTCATGGTGAGCGTGGTCGATCGCGGGCCCGGCATCCCGCCGACGCTCGTGCAGGACGTCTTCGAGCCGTTCGTGTCCGGTCGCACCGCGACCGGCGGCACCGGGTTGGGGCTCGCGCTGGCACGCCAGGTCGCCCAAGACCTGCGTGGCGATGTGTTCGTGTCGCGCACGTCGGGCGAGGGCACCGTCATGACGGTGCGGCTGTCCCGCACCTCTCCCTCGTCGCGCACCCCGCCGGTTCGCGAGCCGACCGCTTCGCTACGCGGCCCCGTGCAGGACGGCCGCATCCTGGTCCTCGACGACGACGAGGAGGTGCGCCTGGCGCTCGGCTCGTTGCTCGAACGCACCGGGTACTCCGTGATCTCGGTCGGCGATCCGGCCACCGCGATCGCGGAGGTCCGGGCACACGACTATGACACGATCTTCGTCGACAACTTCCTCCATCCGAGCCTGACCTTCGAACGCGTCGTCGACGACCTCGAGGCGGCGCGGCCCGGCGTCAGGGACCGGATCGTGATGATCACGGGCTCGTTGGCGTCGAACGCGAACGAGACGGCGGCCCGGCTCGGTGTCCGAGTGCTCCTCAAGCCGTTCTCGCGCCGCGACCTCGAGCAACTGCTCACCGACCGCTGACACCGCCCATACCTCCGCGACCCGGCGAGTCCGGTGCCTCGCACCGGAATTGGTGCAAACGGACTATCGCCTCGGCGCGGCGCTGGTCCGATAACAGATGTGTCGCCGACACCGGAGCACCGACCGACCTTCACCCCGAAGGAACGTCTCTTCCGTCCGCTCCCGTCGGCGGCGAGCGACGACGGGGGCCTGGCACCCCCTCCCGCCCGAACCGGGCCCCCGACGTCGCGTGACCCGCTCGAAGGAGGCGACCGACATGACGGATCGATCGGCCGAGATCGGGGCCGCCTCCGGCCCGTCGCGCTGGCGACGGTACAAGTGCACGATCGCCTCGTGGCTGGGGCTGTTGGACAATGTCGGGGTGACCGAGTACGCGCCCCTGGCCACCCTCCCGGGTCCGGCCACGTCCGACCGTGTGGACGACCCGGGCGACGCCGCGGCGCACGTCTCCGCCGCCACTGTCACGAGCGCCGTCGATCGGCCGGCGCGGGAACGGGCGTGCCGCCTCCTCGTGGTCGACGACGACGCCGCACTTCGGGCCGCCGTGCACCGCACTGCCGATCGGCTCGGTTTCGAGTGCGTCGCGACGAGTGCCGACGCCGAGTTCGCGGACGCCGCGGCGTGGCTCCGCCCGGACGTCGTGCTGGTCGATCTCCGGCTCGGCGTGCGTTCCGGCATCGACGCGCTGGCCGCCGCGAAGCACCTGTCCCGGTCGACCCGGGTCATCGTGACGAGCGGCGCGGAAGACCGCCTGATCGACGCCGCCGCCAAGACGGTCGCGTCGATGGGGTTCACGAGCTGCGAGTCGCTGCCCAAGCCGTTCACCGCGTCGGCGTTGGCGAAGGTGCTCGGCCCACCGTCGAGGCCACTGGTGCGCGACGCTCACCCGACGGACGGCTCGACGGCCGCGACCGACGACCCGTCAGCGTCGACCTCGTCGTCGGCCCCGACGTCGTCAGCCGCGTCGACGGCCGCCTCGATCGACGCGTCGGCACCGGATCTTCCGACGCGGATGTCGCCACGTTCGGTCACCCGGGCGCTCGAGGCCGGTGCGATCGTGCCGTACTTCCAGCCGAAGGTCGCCTGCGCCGACGGGTCGGTCGTCGGGGTGGAGGCGCTCGCCCGTCTCGTGCTGCCCGACGGTTCGGTCGTCGGTCCGGACGCTTTCGTGGCGACGGCCGAGCGCACGGGACAGGTCACCCATCTCAGCCTGAGCATGCTGTGCCAGACGATCTCGTTCCTGCGCCAGGTGGACTGCGACACGTTGTCGGGGGCGGTCAACTTCTCGGCTCGGTCGCTCGATCGGAGCACCGCGCTGGTCGAGAAGGTGTTGGGGATGTGCGAGGCCGCCGGGCTCCCGCCGGAACGCATCACGGTCGAACTCACCGAGACTGCGTTCGCTCGTGATCCGGCGTCGGTGTTGCGGTTCGTGACCCAGTGCCGTCTGGCCGGGCTCGGGGTGTCGCTCGACGACTTCGGGGTCGGGTTCTCGTCGATGGCGATGCTGGCCGAGCTGCCGGTGTCGGAGTTGAAGATCGATCGTTCCTTCGTGCTGAGCAGGGACAAGCGGGCATCGGCGGCGATCATCGAAGCGTCGATCGGCATCGCGGATGCGCTCGGCATCACGAGCACGGCGGAAGGTGTGGAGGACGAGTCGACGCTCGACTACCTCCGCGCCGCCGGCTGCGACGTCGTCCAAGGCTTCCTCCACGCACCCCCCATGCCCGCCGACGTCGCAAGCGACTGGCTCACCGCCCACCGCCTCACCCCCTCCACCGCAGGCCAAGCGTCGTAGGAGTAGCGCGCGGGTCGGGTGTCGGAGGGGACGGCGACGGAGTCGACGTTCACGAAGATCACCCGACCCGGAACAGGCGAGCGACCAACCCCGCTCAGGCCCGCCCTACGGCGATGCCGGCGCTTCACCGACGCCGAACGCCGGATTCCCCGGCCCGTTCCAGCGCGGCTGGTTCTCGAGGATCTCGATCGCCTCGTTCGGATCGACCTCCTGGAACGTCACACCGTTGGAGTCGCTCTCCATCTCGGACTGGTAGTAGTCGTAGCCGACGTAGGCAGCGAGTCCGACCGACCCGGCGGCGAGCACGGCGAGCACGCCGGTCTTCATGGTGTTCGAACGATTCTTCCGTCGAGCCTGTTGGGCGGCGCGTTTGCGGCCGTGCTCGAGCCCGATCACCGAAGGCGAGTTCACCCGGATCGGTTCAGGATTCTTGGTCCGCCTCCCCACTGCACCCCATATCGGCATCGCCGGTGCCCACCTTGAGCGAATTCCAGTTCCTCCGAGGCGGCGTCGCCGCCGACTCAGTCGCACGGTTGGATGCTGACGAGTGAGCCGTCCGCTTCGACGTCCCAGAACTCCGACGTGCGGCGGATCAGCCCATCAGCAACCAGGGTGCGTTCGTACTCCTGACCGTCCACGGCACCCGTCGCAGGAATCACGTCATTGCCGTGCCGGGCGAAGTAGCTCTCGATAGCGACGGACAGGGTGCGAGCACCGGCCATACACGCGTTGTCCTCGCCCTCGTCGGTGATGCCGCTCACGGAGAACACGACCACTGCCGCCAGGATCCCGAGGATCACGATCACGATCAGCAGTTCGATCAGGCTGAACCCGTCCTTCGCCGCGCCCCGCACCCCACCACATCCTGTCAATTATTTGCAAAGTTCGTTACACGATGGTAGCAGCCTCGAGGCACCCACGCCACGTGCAAAAGCCGCCGATGGCTCGCGCCTTGCCGACTCAGTCGCAACGCACGAATGAACCGTTGGCGCAACGCCCTCCGTGCATCCACCCGCTGGTCGCTGCTCTCTGGAACGCTGTTGCGTTGTGACGGGACCGATCGACATGCGTGTGGTCGATCGGAGGCTCATGTTGAGGCTGGTCCTGCTCTGGCTCTTCGTCACGCTCGTTCGCATCGCATTCTCGTACGATCGCGACTTCTTCAACCTCAGCCCGGATGAGCCGTCGTTCCTCGGTGCGGCTCGTTGGCTGTCCGGCACGGGCAACTGGCACATGTTCGACTCGAGCACGACTCGCCCCGGCTATTCCATCCTGCTCGCCCCCATGTTCTGGCTGGTGGACTCGGACTCCGTGATCCGTCTTGCATTGCTCCTGAATGCAGCAATCGGCGGTACTGCAGCGGTGTGGCTTGCACGCTTGTTACTGCGGATCACCAGCGTCGGCACCGTGACGGCGGTCGTGAGCGCCGGCGCAGTTGCGGTGACCCCGGCCGCGCTCAACGCATCCAGCTTCACGTGGTCCGAACCACTGGTCACGCTGGTCGTCGTCGCCGTGACGTGGTACCTGGTCGAGTTCGTCGACGGCCGTCAGAGCGCTGCGTTCGCAGCGATCGCGTGGACCACCGCTGGAGTTCTGGTCCACGGCCGCCTCATTCCCTTGGCGATATCAACGGCGACCATCGTCGTCGTCGTGGCCATCCACCGGCGGCAGACCGCGTTCGCAGCAACCGCGCTCACTTTCGCGCTTGCGGGACTGATGCTGGCGGAAGCGGTCAGCCGCGCAGTGATTGCCAGGGTGTGGACGGACCCCTTCGATGCCAATTCGCCCGGCGCCGTCCTCGATCGTATGGGCGACGTCGAGGCCATTGTCCGTGCGGCCATCGGTCAAGGTTGGTACCTCCTAGCCAGCACGTTGACGGTGGCGGCCATCGGAGTCACCGTCTGTGTTGAGTCGTTGCGAGGGCGGGACTCGATCATTCAGCGGCCTCGCTACGCGCTGGTGGTGATCGCGATGGCCTTGCCCCTGATCGTGCTCTCGGTGATCTTCGTGGCCGGGCGGGAGCGCCCCGATCAGATCATCTATGGTCGCTACAACGACGCCGTGAGTTGGACCATCGTGGCCCTCGGCGTGGCCTGGACAATAGAGCGCTTCGACCGCCTCGGCCGACGAGATGCAATCCTCGTCGTAGTGCCTGGAGTTGCGGCAATGATGCTCCTTTCGCTCGCCCTGCAGCACTCCTCTGGATCGAGCTTGGAGCAGTCATGGGGACTGCCTGCAATGATCGCCGGCGTCGTTCCACTCTCACCGTCAGCGGGCGCAGTCCCCGTCGCATCAACGACGCTGGCTGCGCTGGCGGTCGGGTCGCTCCTGTTCGTCGCGGTGCGCAGCCACAAGGGATTCACGTGGATCCCGGTCGCATTGACGTGTTCTCTGCTGATCGCGGGCGGAGTTCGCCTCCATGCGGCCACCGGCGAACGGCGCGACGGCGGTCTCGAATCCTCTCGAGCAGCTGCCGACATGCGGTCGATCGTCCCCAGAGGCGAAGTGATCGGCGTTCGCTTCGTCCCTGATTGGCTAGAGCCGTCGGTGCCTGCAGCCCAGCAACTCGCTTACGCGTTGTACTACGCCTGGGAACTCGAGGAGTACCGGTTTCGCAAGGACTTCGGCGACGACGACGTCGGCCCGTATGTGATCGCCCCGACCAACGACCCACTTCTTCTTGCTGCCGACGGCTCGATTCTGTGGCGGGACCCATCTTCGGATATGGCGCTGTGGTTCGAGCCGCCTCCGAGCCGGCCTCAGCTCCAACCGGATCGTTCACGTTCGTAGCGGGCGCCGGACTGCCCACCACCTGGGTGCGTTGTCGGCACAGCCAGCGACGACATCGAAAAACGGTTGTGCCCCGCCATCATGGCGGGGCACAACTACTTTCTTATCGTCAGTCGACGATCACACGTCGATCAGACCGTGCAGGGATTGGTGGTGTCACCATTCGGTGCCGGGGAAGGGGCCAGGAGCTCGCCGTCGCCATTGATGTCGTACCACGACGGATCGTCGCGGAGGAACTCAGCGTCCTCGGCTGTCAGATCGGCCATAGTGGCCGGGTAGTCGCCGGTCTGTGCCCGGTACGCCTCAAGAGCGACCTCGACCGTCTTCTTCTCGGCGTCACAGGAGCTTTCCTGACCCTGGTCGGTGATGCCGCCCACCGCGAACACGACAACCGCGGCGAGGATGCCGAGGATGACGATCACGATGAGGAGTTCGATGAGGGTGAAGCCCTCGTCTTGCTTCTTCATGATGGTGTTTGTTTCCTTCCGCCCGGAATGAGTGGGCTTCTATCTCACTGTGGATGTTGTGTGCCGCACCGTGAGACAGGCTCCCGGTAACGCTGTGTAGCTCATCGGTGATGCGACGTCCTCACTTTAGATCTTTCCCGAGAAAATGGCGAGGAAAGTGTGATTCAAGAAAAGTCCATGACGAGCCGATGTAGCACACGGAGCCGCGTGTCGCGGCCTTTTCACCACCACGCGTGAGGTGTCTTGATGGGAATCCGCCGCCCGAAAACCGGAGCTGAGCTGGGAGAACACCGGATCTTCGGCGACGAAGAGGCGGCCGCGGTGCGGGCCGAACTTGACGAACTGCGGTCGCAGTTCGTGGCCCTCGCCGAACGGGTTAACGCTCAGTTCACATCGATCGCAGCCCACGCAGAAATCGCTCGCGAGCAGGTCTGCGTCGCTCGGGAAGAGGCGCGCTCGGACATGGAACGGACACGGGAGACGCTGATCGGATTGATCGAGACGGTGCGGGCCGAAGCCTCGGGACTGCACGTGGCTGGGGCGGCGCCGGGAGCTTCGGTTGCTTCGGCGCACGAGCGGGTGGCGGGGGTGGAAGCCGCTGTGGCTTCGCTGCAGCTGACTGTCGAGGAGCTTGCTCTGCGACAGGTGCGGATGGGGGACACGATGGCTGCGTTCATCGACACGATGTTGGCGGAGACTCGGGGGGAGCCGGTGGCGGGGTTGGCGCTGGGGTGAGGCTGACTCACGGAGCCGGGTGATCTACGGAAACGTCGACTCCGTCGCCGTTCCCTACGACACCCGACCCGCTGTGCTCCCCGGACGTTTGGTGTCGGATACCTCCCGTCCGGTCCTGCGACGGGATGTATCCGACACCGAACGTC
>NZZV01000069.1 GCA_002698945.1 Acidimicrobiaceae bacterium | reverse complement strand
GGAGCCAACCCCTACCCCGGAGCCAACCCCTACCCCGGAGCCAACCCCTACCCCGGAGCCAACCCCTACCCCGGAGCCAACCCCTACCCGCAGCACGCTTCGTGCGGGTGCCAACCACCGTGTGGCTGGTGGACGGGTCAGACCGAGGGGCCGCGCTTCACCTCGGCGATGCCGTCGGTCGCGTTGTCCCACGACGAGCGGTCGCACCGCAAGGCGATCGAGGGCACTGGTTGCAGGGTGCTGGTGCTCGACACCGGGGCGTGGCCCGACATCGTGTGTGCCGGGGCGTCGATCAACCCCGCTGCACAGGCGGCGAAGGATCTCCTCGCCACGTGCCTGATGGCGAGTGACGCCGACGACTGGGACGGTGACGACAACCGGGTGCTCGATCCTGCCGCCGGGCACGGCACGTTCATCGCCGGCATCTTCGCCAATCTTGCGCCCGGCGCCAAGGTCGACTGCGAACGGGCGATCAGCTCCTACGGTGACACCGACGACGCCACCATCGCCCGGGTGCTCCTCGACAAATTCGACCTCGATGCGGCCGAGCCGTCCTACGACATCGTCACCATGTCGTTCGGAGGATTCTGCGACGAGGACGACCCGCCAGTGGCGATCGCCCACGCGATCGCCCGTATCCAGGCGCGCTACGCACGGCCCGAGCCGGGTTCGGACGATCTGATCCAGCAGCGCGTCGTGTTCGTCGCGTCGGCAGGCAACGACGGAGTGTGTCGTCCCACGTGGCCGGCGTCGTTCGAGAACGTCATCGGTGTCGGGGCGCTCGGCCCGAACGGTCCGGCCTGGTTCACGAACTACGGACCGTGGGTCAACGCCTGTGCTCCCGGCGTCGACATCGTGAGCACGTTCTTCGATCTGGGTCCCGAAGCACGCCTCGACGGCGACCACTTCGACGGCTGGGCGAAGTGGAGCGGCACGTCGTTCTCCGGTCCGATCGTCGCCGCCCAGATCGCCTGGGAGTGGATGTGCCGTCGCAACGAGGGCCGCCCGGGCGATGCAGCGTCGTGGCTCCTCGACCGCCCCGGTCACTACCGTTTCCCGGGCCTCGGGACCGTCGTCAACTTCGCCTGAGCAACCCGACGGAGCGGCTGAACGTGGTCAGCCGGTGATCCAGGGAGTGGCGAAGGTACCACCCGGCAGGTCGATCTCGACCCGCATCGGGAACGTCGGTGCGTCGACCACGAGTTCGCCGAGTTCGTCGGTGCGGTGCTCGCCGCCGCCGTCGTCGCTCGTCTCGATCCGGCAGGTGACCGACAGCGGTGGTTCGACCATCACGATCATCGTCGACGCCGTGAGATGCAGCCGCAACACCGCGTCGCCCGCGGCGTATCGGAAGGACCGCCGTTCGCTGCCCGCTCCGCGAACTCCCACGAGCTCCTCGTGGGCGGAGTCGAACAGCAGCTCCGCGAGCGAGACGTCGGCGCGCCGCCACTGGAACGCTTCGAGCGCCACATCGGACAACCGGTCCGGAATCGGGGGGAGGTCTCGTTCGAACGCCTGGGAGATCCGGCGCACCAGATCGTCGTCGGGGATCAGCTCGTCGGTCATCCTGCGTCTCCTTCGTGTTCGAGCAGGGTCCGCATCTTCTCGAGGCAGCGCATTCTGGTGGGGCCGAGTGAACCGATCGGTCGACCGAGCAGCTCGCTCGCCTGGTCGTATGCGAGGGGCGGATCGGTGAGGACGAGGACGGTGATCACCTGTCGGCAGCCGTCGTCGAGTCGCCGGAACGCCGTTCGCACCCGTTGCGCGTCCTCGGCGGCGATCAGCGCGTGCTCGTGGTCGCCGTCGGCACCCGGCAGCGTGTCGAGCAGCGAGCCGAGCCCGCCGCCGGACGAGTCGGCACCACCGTCGGGAAGCCCGATTGGTAGCCGGCCCCGTTGACGCAGCAACTGACGTACCTCGTTGGTCGCCGTCGTCGCCAGCCAACCGGGAAGCTTCTGCGGCTCGCGGATCGTGTCGAGCCGTTCGGCGAGCCGAAGCCACGTCGCCGCGAACGCGTCGTCGCGGATGTCGGCGTCGTAGGTCATCATGTTGACCGCCTTCCACACGACTCGTTCGAGCCGAGTGACCAGGGCGTTCCAGGCCGCCGGAGTGTCCGCGAGCGCCCCCTCGACCAGCACGGCGAGATCGTCGCCGGGCGAAAACCGCTGGTCGTGGACCATGCGACGCACTCTACGAGGTTCCTCTGTGGTGAGAGCAGACTGCGGGACACGGCAACAGAGATGCTCACGGGTCGAGCGTGATACGTGCGCACCGTGAATTCTCGGGACGTGTGCATCCGCGCGCACCACTCGCTTCGTAGCCCTGGACATCGCCGATCCACGGCGACCGCCAACGACGACGAAAGGCACACCCATGAAGAGATTGCTCGCAGGACTCGCCGTCCTCGCCGCTGCGGCCGCACCGGCTGCCGCCGCGAACGCCCAGGACGCCGCGGAGGTGACGCTGTTGCACGGGATCCCCGGCGCGACGGTCGACGTCGCGGTCGACGGTGAGGTCGTGATCCCCGGCTTCGAACCCGGCGCCACGCAGGATCTGTCGGCGTTCGCCGGCCAGACGCTGGCCAACCTCGAAGTCCGCGCCGCCGGCACCGAAGACGTCGTGATCGGCCCCGTCGCCGAGTTCGCCGTCCCCGCTTCCGGCAGCTGGACCGTCGTCGCTCATCTCGACGCCGACGGCAACCCGACGGTGACCCCGTTCGAGAACAACTCGGCCCCCACGGCCGACGGTGAGGGCCGTCTGACCGTCCGCCACACTGCGGCTGCACCGGCGGTCGACCTGGTGGTCGGTGACGCGCGTCCGATCGAAGGAGCGGAGAACGGTGCGAGTGCCGACCTCGAGCTCCCGGCCGGTGAGATCGCCGGCGCCCAACTGGCGCCGGCTGGTGGCGACCCGATCGTCGACGTGCCCACGGTCAACCTGACCGCCGGCACGAACCTGATCGTGTACGCCGTCGGTTCGCTCGAGGGTGAGTCGTTCACGTTCTACACCCAGGAGTACGAGGTCGGCACCGAGGCTGGCGGCGACGCCGAGGCCGGCGGCACGACCGATGCCCCCGCCGCTGAAGACGGTGACGGAACCCCTGCACCCACCGAGGTCAACACTGGTTCGCCCCTCGATTCGTCGGGTCTGACCTGGGCGTACGCCTTGGCCGCGGCTGCCATGATGTTCTTCGCCGGGTCGTTCGTGGTGCGTCGCCGCACGGCCGACGCCCGCAGCGAGAACTGACGCGCACCACCCCACCCCGCGAACCATGAGCACCGACGCCCGACCCACCCGCCACCGCGGCGTGGGTCGGGCGTTGCTGGGTCTCGCGGTCGCGTGTGCTGCCGGTGCGGCGTGGTTCGGATGGCAGGCGCGCAACGCCCCCGATCCCGACCAGGTCACGCTGGAGGTGGAGACGGTGACGGCGACAGCGCCACCATCGACGATCGCTCCCCGCTCCGGTTCCCACGTCGACGCCGTCACCGAGACACGCCCCGACACGAACGGCACGACGAACACCGACCCCGCATCCTCCGATGACGCATCCTCCACGATGAGCACCTCCCCCACCACTGTGCCGTTGTCGCCGCTCGCCGACCTGCTCGGCCCGGCCGGCTCGGCGATCGCCCCGGTCGTCGAGCCCCGCATCCGCCCGTCTGCACTCGTCATCCCCGCCATCGACGTGCTGCGACCGGTGCGGGCCGTGGGGCTCGAAGACGACGGTGAACTCGAGGTGCCCGACGAGACCGAGATCGGGTGGTACCAGTACGGTGCCACGCCGGGCGATTCGGGCGCCACGGTGCTCGCCGCCCACGTCACGTGGAATCGCACGCTCGGCCCGTTCTACCGTCTCGGAGAGCTGGAACCGGGTGACGAGGTCGACGTCGTGCTCGAGGACGGCTCGACGCGCCGCTACGCGGTGATCGAGCGCACGATCTACGACAAGGACGGCTTGCCGCGCGACCGGATCTGGCGCAACAGCGGGCCGGAGTCGCTGGTGCTGATCACCTGCGGTGGAAGCTACAACCCCGACATCCGGCGTTACCGCCAGAACATCGTGGTCTATGCGGTTCCGGTCGGGCAGATCGAGGCGGGCGTGTCGTGAGTGTCATGGCACCCAGTCCCCCCGGACTCGGTTGGGGATGGCCCTCGTTTGGATACCATCGCCTCGTGGCCGCCGATCACTCCACGACGAGCGAGTCGCTCGACGCCGCGTTCGCTGCGGGCCATGCGGACCTGCGGGCGGTGTACGATGCGCACGCCAAACTCGTCTACAACCTGTGCCGTCGGGCACTCGACCCGCATGCAGCGAACGACGTCACCCAAGATGTGTTCGTGAGCGCCTGGAAGGCCCGAGACCAGTTCGATCCTGCGCGGGGCAACCTCGGCCAGTGGCTCGTCGGGATCACGAAGCGTCGCATCATCGACCACCTCCGTTCCGAGCGTCGCCACGCCGACCGCCGCGCCGACGAAGACACCTACATCCAAGCCGACGTCCACTCCGAACCTTCGGTGGACCGGCTCGCCGACAAGATGCTCGTGGCCACCGTGCTCGAGCAACTCCCCGACCGCAGCCGAACCGTGATCCACATGGCCTACGTCGATGACCTCACCCACCAACAGATCGCAGAGCAGACCGGGCTCCCGCTCGGCACCGTGAAGAGCGACATCCGACGCGGGCTTCAGCGACTCCGTCAGCAACTGGAGGTGAACCATGGCTGACGATCCGACCTCCGACCGGAACATCGAACGCAACATCGACGCGGACTTCGCGGACATCGAAGCGCTGCTCCGCGACCTCGACGCGAGCGACCTCGAACTCGAGACGCCGCCCGACACGATCTGGCAGGGCATCGCCGAACAGCTCGACCTCGACGAAACCCGCGCGTCCGGTGGCGCACCGGTGCTCGCAGCACCGTTCGGACGCCGTCGCAGCTGGATGGTTCCCCTCACGGCGGCCGCCGCCGTGATCGTGATCATCGCAGTCAGCGTCCTGGCCGTCACCGGGTCGCCCTCGTCGACCGAGCTGGCGAGCGCCGAACTCTCGTTCGCGCCCGGGTTCGACCCGGTCGGCGCCGAGGCCGAGGCGAGCGCTGCCCTGGTCGACGACGACGGTGCCGAACTCATCCGCATCGACGACGACCAACTGCCGTTCGAACTCGACGAGGACGCTTCCCTCGAGCTGTGGCTCATCGAGGCCGACGCCGACGGGAACGTGGTCGACCTGGTCTCGCTCGGCGACATCGAGGCGGACGGTGACCGCACCTTCCCCGTGCCGGAGGGGTACGACCCGGCCGTGTTCACCGTGGTCGACATCAGCATCGAACCGCACGACGGCGACCCGACGCACTCCGGCCGATCTATCCTGCGCGGCGCACTGACCGCCTGACCGCTTCATCCGGGAGTTCGGGCGGACGCTCGGGCACCATCGGCTCCGGTCTGGGTGGGAGTGGGTCCGGAATGATCGGCGTCGGCGGCTCGCTCGGCTCCGGACGGTGCGGCGGCGGAACGTCGGGCTCCGGCGTCGGCACCGGCGGAACGGTCGGATCGGAGGCAGACAGCTTCGTCATCGTCGACGGTGTACCGCGTCGACGTCCCGGCGAAACCGGTCGCGGGCCGGCGACGTCAGGGGCGCGGTTCGCGAGGTAGCCCGAGGATGCGTTCGCCGATGATGTTGCGCTGGATCTCGCTGGACCCACCGGCGATCTTCATGCCGGGCGCGTAGAGCAGACGATCGGTAGCGTCGCCGCCGAGCATCCCGTCGGCGCCCCGTAGCGACGCTTCGAGCAGTTCGGCGTCGAACTCGAGCTCGGTGCGCAGCAACTTGGCGGCCGAGGCCGACGCTGCCCCACCGCCCGATCGCAGCAGCACGCTCTTGAGGGCGTGGCCGCGCACCAGCAGGCGGAGCAACTCGTCGCCGAGCACCGGATCGTCGCCCTGCAACGAAGCCAGGTGGGCGAGTCGTCGTTCGAGACTGATCAGGCCGGATGCGCCGCTCGACCCACGCTCGTCCTGCAACACCTCCATCGCCACCGACCAACCCGCGTGCTCGGGACCGAGGCGAGTGTCGGCCGGCGTGGAGACGTCGTCGAGGAAGACCTCGCAGAACTCCTGGTCGCCGGTCATCTGCGTGAGCGGTCGGACGCCGACTCCCGGCGCGGACATGTCGAGCAGGAAGAACGAGATGCCGCGATGACCGGGGTCGGACGGATCGGTGCGCGCGAGTGCGATGCCGTACTCGGCGAACTGCCCGTTCGAACACCACACCTTCTGGCCGTTCAGCACGTAGTGGTCGCCGTCGCGCACCGCCCTCGTCGTGAGACCGGCGAGGTCGGAGCCGGCGTCGGGTTCGGAGAACAGCTGGCACCACAGGATCTCTCCGGAGAGCGTCGGCGGGAGATACCTCGCTTTCTGTGCGTCGGTACCGCTTCGCAGGATCGCCTCTCCCGCCAGGATCAGTCCCTGCAGGTTCAGGTACGGCTGCGCTCGCGCCTTGGCACACTCCTCCGCCCAGACGGCGGTGTAGCTGCGATCGAGGCCGCGACCGCCGTACTCGACCGGCCAGTGGATCCCTGCGAACCCGACCTCGTGAACCCGCCGTTGCCAAGCACGCGCCCGGTCGTGGAGTGCCGGCGGCATGATGGCCCCGAACGCCGGGCAGTGATCGCCGGCCTCGATCGACGCCGCCAGGAACGAGGCCGCAGCGGACCGGAACTCCTCGTGCGTCGGCGGCGCCGCTACGGGCTGGTGGTGATGATCGTGCTGGTCGTGTTGGGGGTCGTGGTCGTGCTCGTCGATGTGTCGAACGTAGGCGACCGAGCCGGCTGTGGCGATGTCGAGAGCGATCGCTCGCCGAGCACTACGGTGCACCTCGATGCAACCGTTCCGTTTCGCCGTCCAAGGCGGCCCCTGGCGCGACCCCGCCGCGACCGTCGCCCTGGCCCGGCTGGTCGAGTCGCTCGGCTACGACGAGCTGTACTCGTCCGATCACATCGGTGGCGCCGACCCGTACGCGCCGTTGACCTTCGCGGCGGCGGCCACCGAACGGATCTCGTTCGGACCGTTGGTGCTCAACAACGAGTTCCACCACCCGGCGCTCCTCGCGCGCACCGTCGCCACCGCCGACGCACTGAGCGGCGGTCGGATGATCCTCGGGCTCGGAACCGGTTACGCGGCGGACGAACATGCCGCGATCGGGCTCGAACTTCGCCCTCCAGGTCCGCGCGTCGATCGGTTCGAGGAGTCGGCGGCGATCCTGCGCGACCTGCTCCGCGACGGCTCGTGTCACCGGTCGGGCCGGCACCACACGATCGATCTCGACGATCTCGGCATCCGCCCGGTGGGACGCGTTCCGATCCTGATCGGCGGGTTCGGGCGTCGCGTCGTCGGAATCGGCGGTCGATACGCGGACATCTTCCAGTTCACCGGACTGGTGCACGCCCCGGACGGCGCACCGACGACCGGCGGGTTCGCACTCGCCGACGTCGAGCAGCGGGCCACCTGGCTCACCGAGGCGGCTGCGGATCGTGCGATCGAACGCTCCGCGCTCGTCCAGGCGTGTTTCGTGGGCGACGACGCGCCGACGGCGAGCGACCTGGCGGAACGCTTCGAACTCGACGAGGCGACCGTCGCCGACACGCCGTTCGCGCTGTCGGGCTCGGTCGAGCAGATCGTCGACAAGCTCGAGCGTGTGCGCGAGCGAACCGGTATCTCGCACTATGTCGTGCGTGACCCGGAGGGGTTCGCGCCGGTGGTCGACGCACTCGCCGGCCGCTGAAGGCCGGCACCGGAGTCGGTGGCGTCGGTGGCGTCGGCCGCGCACACTACGACCGATCCGTACGACTGCACCTCGGTGTCGCCGATGTCGCGGCGATCGTAGTAGTCAGCGACGGCACGCATGACCGAGCGTTGGACCGGGTCGAGGTCGTGTCGACCGTGCATCGAGCTGACGTCGATGTCGATCTCGTCACCCCGCCGACGCACCTCCACCTCGATCCGGTCGTCGACACCCGCCCCGGCGATGGCGGCGGTGAACATCTCGCTCACCGCGAGTTCGGCGTCGGTGCTCTCACCTCCCAGGCGGCGGAGCGCTCCCCTGACGAAGTGCCGCGCCGTTCCGATCGAGCTCACGTCGGCCGGAAGGTCGATCCGGAACCGGAACGGCCTGCTCCCGGCGCGGTCGTGCTCGGCTTCGGTCCCCTGCTGCTCGTGTTCGGGGTGCTCGTCGGTGTCGTTCATCGTCGGTCGTGGCGGCTCCGGCCGGGTGGTGCCCACGACCGTCCCCCACCAAACGTGACCGATCCGCACCCACCGGGACAAGACACGTTCGGGTGAATGAACGACCCGGACCTGCCACGTGTTCGACCGAGCCGGCGAGTCAGCCGATCCGCGGCGCGATGTCGACCAGACGGATGACGGGGCCACCCCGCTCCGCCGAAGCGGCGACGTCGACGTCGGCGGTGATCGCCCACTCTCCTGCACCTTCGGGATCGGCCAGCGTCTGCACGACCCGGCCGGTCGACCGGTCGAAGGAGAACATCGCGCCACCTCGCGCGTCCGGGCCGGATCCGATCGAGTCGAACTCGTCCCAATACGGAGCCATCGCGTCGACGACGGCATCGATGCCGCTCCACGAGTCGCGATCGGCGTCGGCGAGCAGTGCGTCGTAGCCCTGGCGGCGAGCGAGCCGCTGGACCCAGTCGAACATCGTGTTCCGCACCATCACACGAAACGCGCGCTCGTCGTCGACGATCGACCGCTGCGCGGCGTGGTCCGGCCGGACGGCCGTATCGGTCACGTCGACGGTCTCGTCGGGGTGGAGCAGCCGCTCCCACTCGTCGATCAGGCTCGAGTCGACCTGGCGGACGACGGCGCCGAGCCAGGCGGTGACGTCGTCGAGGTCGTCGCTGCGCTGCTCCTCGGGCACGTTCTGCACGAGACCCTTGTAGACGTCGGACAGGTAGCGCAGCAGCACGCCCTCCGATCGCTTGAGGCCGTAGTCCTGGACGTACTCGCCGAAGGTCATCGCCCGCTCGAACATCTCGCGGGCGATCGACTTGGGCCGCACATTGTCCGAACCCACCCACGGATGCCGCTGCCGGAAGGCGTCGAAGTCCGCGTACGTCCAGTCGCGGTTCGGCTTCGGGTGTTCGACCTGCGCGAGCCGCTCCATCCGCTCCTCGTATTCGACACCGGAACGCTTCATCTCGGCCATCAGGTCGTCCTTGGCCCGTTTGACCTGGGCGGCGATCACGACGCCCGGATTCTCCTGCACCGCCTCCACGATGCTGAGCACGTTGAGGGCATGGGTGACCGGATCGACGACCGCATCGGGTGCCTCGTCGAGCGCCTCGACCTCGGCGTCGCCCAGCCGGCCGATCGCCTCGACCGCCCACAACGACAGCGGCTGGTGGAGGGCGAACTCGTCCTGCAGGTCGAAGTTCACGCGGACGGTGCGACCGAACTCGTCGGGTTCGTCCGGGAACTCGAGCAGGTCGGCGGCCACGAGCGAGCGATAGATCGCGATCGCTCGGCGGATGTGTTCACGTCGGCGCTTGCGGGTCTCGTGGTTGTCGGTGAGCAGCGACCGCAGCGCCCGACATCCGTCGATCCGCTCGCCGTCGGGGTCGTCGCCGGTTGCCAGGTATTCGGCGGGGCGGTCGAGCACCTGCATCACCATCTGATGGCTCACCTGGAAGTGTGACTGGAGCGACTCGGGTCGACCGTGCACGAGCTTGTCGAACGTGTCCTCCGTCCAGTGGGCATAGCCCCGGTCGGGCTGCGACTTCTTCACCACCTTCTTGCGGCCCTTCTCGGCCGCCTTGCGCTCCGCCTCGAGGTTGTCGACCACGTGGGCGGGTGCCTGCACCCACACGTCGCCTGCATCGTCGAATCCCTTGCGTCCGGCCCGACCGGCGATCTGGGCGAACTCACGATTCGAGAGAATGCGGACGCTGGTGCCGTCGTACTTGCAGAGCTGGGTGAAGAGCACCGACCGGATCGGCACGTTGACGCCGACGCCGAGCGTGTCGGTGCCGCAGATGATCTTGAGCAGCCCCTGCTGCGCGAGCTTCTCGACGAGGAGGCGGTACTTGGGCAGCAGCCCGGCGTGGTGCACACCGACCCCGGAGGTGATGAACCTGCGCAGGTCACGACCGATCGGCGAGTCGAACCGGAACCCCGCCAAGGCCTCGCGCACCGCCTCCTTCTCGACCTTGTTCAGGGGATCGAGCGACACATAGCTCTGGGCCGCGTCGGTCGCATCCTTCTGGGTGAAGTGGACGAGGTAGATCGGCGCCTTCCCCGACGCGAGGAGATCGCTGACGCTCGCGTGGAGGCTGCTGGTGCGGTACTCGAAGTGCAGCGGGACGGGTCGCTGTACCGATGCGACGAGCGCCGTCTCGCGGCCGGTCCGTTCGGTGAGATCGCGGCGGAAGAAGTCGACGTCGCCGAGGGTCGCCGACATCAGCACGAACTGGGTGCGGGGCAGCTCCAGGAGGGGCACCTGCCACGCCCAGCCGCGTTGCGGGTCACCGTAGAAGTGGAACTCGTCGATCACCGCGACGTCGACCGGCGCTCGGCGGCCGTCACGCAGCGCCCAGTTGGCGAGGATCTCCTGGGTGCAGCAGATGATCGGTGCGTCGGCGTTCACGGCGGCGTCGCCGGTGACCATGCCGACCAGGTCGGGTCCGAATTCACGCGACAGCGCGAAGAACTTCTCGCTGACGAGCGCCTTGATCGGCGCCGTGTAGACGCTGCGCTTGCCGGCGGCCAACGCGGCGAAGTGGGCGGCAGCGCCGACCATCGACTTCCCCGACCCGGTTGGGGTGTTGAGGATGACGTGGTTGCCGAGCGCGACCTCGATGATCGCCTCCTCCTGCGCCGGGTACAGCTCGATGTCGAGTTGCGAGACGTAGTCGGAGAAGCCGGCGACGACCTCGTCGGGGTCACCCGTGCGTGGCAGGTGGTCGATGACGGGTGCGGCGGGCATCACCGCCGAGGGTAGGGGCTCGGGGCCCGGGCCGCGTGCGCGATCCGTAGCCTCGTTGCTGATGTTCCTCGAACCCGTCGGTCTGCCCGAGTCGCTTCGCGGTCGAACCCTCGTCATGGGGGTCGTCAACGTGACCCCCGACAGCTTCTCCGACGGCGGGCTGCACCTGGACCCGGCCGCAGCGGTCGCCCACGCCCGTTCCTTGATCTCGGAGGGCGCCGACATCGTCGATGTCGGCGGCGAATCGACCCGGCCCGGAGCGACCCGACTCGATCCGACGGAGGAGCGACGTCGAGTCATCGCCGTCGTCGAAACGCTCGCGTCGGAGGGCATCGCCGTCAGCATCGACACCATGAACGCCGACACGGCGCTGGCGGCCGTCGGCGCCGGCGCGCTCGTCGTCAACGACGTGAGCGGAGGTCTCGCCGATGCGGCGATGCTGCCGACCGTCGCCGAACTCGGTGTTCCGTACGTGTGCATGCACTGGCGCGGTCACGCCGATCGGATGAACTCCCTCGCCGTCTACGACGACGTGGTCACCGAGGTCCGCGCCGAGCTCGCAGCTCGCCTCGACGCCTGCGAGCGAGCCGGCATCGACCCGCGTCGGGTCGTGCTCGACCCGGGGATCGGCTTCGCCAAGGAGGCCGCGCACAACTGGGCGTTGCTCCACCATCTCGACCGGCTGGCGGAACTGGGCCGACCGTTGCTGATCGGGGCGTCACGCAAGCGCTTTCTCGGCAGCCTGCTCGCCGATCCGTCGACCGGCGAACCGCGGCCGACAGGTGAACGCGACGCCGCCACCGCCGCGGTGGCTGCGATCGCCGCGGCATCCGGTGTCTGGGCGGTGCGCGTCCATGCGGTCGCCGCGACCCGCGACGCGGTGGCCGTCGGCACCGCCTGGCGTCACGGCTGAGGCGTCACGGCTGGGGCGTCGGGCTCGACGTGTCCGGCAGCCCGACCGGAGCGATCCGCACCCGGGTGATCGCACGCCGGTCGACCGCGTCGACCTTCATCCGGACACCGTCGTGTTCGACGGTCGCACCCACCCCGGGAACGCTGCCCACGAGGGTGAGGACGACACCGGCCACCGTGGTCACCTCGTCCATCACCAGGTCGATGCCGTGCTCGTCGGCGAGCTCTTGGAGCGTCGTGGTGCCGTCGACCGTCACCGATCCGTCGTCGTGCACCACCGACTCGGTGCGACCGTCGTGGGTGCCCATCAGCAGTGCGATGACGTCGTCGAACGTCACCAGGCCGAGCGTGTTCCCGAAGTCGTCGACGACGAGACAGGCGTGGACGCGCTCGCGACGGAACCGCACGAGCAACCGGTCGGCGGTGGTGGAGGCGACGACGGTCGGGAGCGGTCGTTTCAGTTGGGCGAGGTCGGTGTCGAGTCCGCGTTGACGTGCCCGAATGAAGTCCTTGGCGTGGAGGAGACCGACGACCCGGTCGAGGTCACCCCGGACGATCGGGAATCGGCTCCACTCGGAATGCAACAGCCGGGCTTCGACCACGTCGGCCGGAGCCGTCAGGTCGAGTGTCTCGAGCTGTGCCCGCGGCGTCATCAGCTCTTCGGCCTCTCGCCGTTCGAGTTCGAACACGTTGTGGGCGAGGTCGCGTTGCAGCTCACCGAGCTGCCCGACGGCGGCGGCCTCGTCGGTGACGATCTCGAGCTCCTCGCTGGTGTGCAGAGACAGCCGGGCGTCGGGTTCAGGAATGCGCAACAATCGCATCAGCCACAACGCGACCGTGTTGAGGAGCCATACCATCGGTCGGAAGATCCAGCCGAAGACCCGCATCACCGGATTCACCCGCAGCGCGGTCGCCTCGGGCGATTGGAGCGCGAGCGCCTTGGGGATCATCTCGCCGAAGACGACGTGCATGTAGGTGATCGCGCTGAGGGCGACGATGAACCCGACCGTGTGCGACGCGTCGTACGACAGGCCGAGGTTTTCGAACGGGCCGTACAGCCAGTGCGCCACGGCCGGCTCGCCGTACATGCCGAGCCCGATGCTGGCGAGGGTGATGCCCAGCTGGGCGATGGCGACGTAGCCGTCCTTGCCGGTCGGCCGCTCGATCACCGAGACCAGCCACTTCGCAGATCGGCTACCACCGTCGGCGAGGATCTTGAGCCGTCCGCTCCGGGAGCCGACGAGCGCGAACTCGGCCGCGACGAACACACCGTTCACCACGACGAGCAGCAGGACGATGAGGATCGGGAGCGCGACCCCGGAGAACCAGTCGATCGCGATCATGCCGTGTCCTCCGGCAGGTCGAAGCTGATCCAACGGACCTCACGGCCTTCCATCTCGTCGACGCGCACGACGAGACCGGCCGGCTCCAGGACGGCTTCGTCGCCGACCTCGGGCAGCCGTCCGAGGGCGTGCCACACCAGCCCGCCGACGGTGTCGATGTCGGAGATGGTCACGTCGACGCCGAACCGGTCCGCGATCGTGTCGTCGAGGACGTCACCGCGGACGGTCACCCGCCCCTCGTGCACCACGATCGGCTCGCGCTCCTCGTCGAACTCGTCGCGGACCTCGCCGATGATCTCCTCGATTGCATCCTCGAGGGTCACCATGCCGACGATCGACCCGAACTCGTTGACGATGAACGCCACGTGGCGGGCCTCCTCTCCGAGCCGCGTCCACAGCTTGGGCACCGACAGCGTCTCGGCGACGGCGACGACGGGTCGCATGATCTCGGCGACCCCGGCATCCGGACGGTCGGCCGCAGCGAGGTACAGATCGCGGAGGTGCACGACGCCGACGATGTCGTCACCGGACTCGACCGGGAAACGCGAGTGGGGCGACTCGACGACCGCTTCGAGCGCGGCCCCCACGGTGTGTTCGTCGCGGATGGTCACGAGTCGTCGCCGAGGCGTCATGATCTCGCGCACCATCCGGTGCTCGACGTTGAGGACGCCGGCGAGCATGTCGCGCTCGCTCATGTCGATCAGACCACCGGCGGCGCTCTCGCCGTACAGGTCGACCAGCTCCTCGGGTGAGTGGACGTGAGCGTGGCCGTGATCGGACTTGAGTCCCCACCACCTCATCAGCGTGAAGGCCGATCCGTTGAACACGGCCACCAACGGCCGGAACAGCAGCTGGCTGATGCGCATCGGGGGCAGCGTCGCCATCGCCAGACGTTCCGGGTAGCGCAGCGCGGCGGTCTTGGGCAGCAACTCGCCGAGCACGACCTGGAGCGAGGTGACGAGCACCAGGACGACGAGGATCGACACCGCCCGCGCCGCGGAACCGAACCACTCCTCGAACACCGGGGTCAGTTGCGCCTGGCCGTACGCACCAGCCACGAGGCTCGAGAGGGTGATGCCGATCTGGCAGGAGGCGACGTAGTTGTCGAGCCGCTGGGGCTCACGAAGAATCTCGAACAGGGCCCGAGCGGGCTTGTCGCCGCGCTCGGCCTGCTCTTGCACCCGCGAGCGACGAGCGCCGACCGTGGCGAACTCGGCGGCGACGTACAAGGCATTGAACGCGACCATCAACAAGATGACCGCGAGTGGCAGGACCGCCGACATATCGCAGCAACGCTAGCGAGTCGACACGCCCGTGCCGACGCTCCCTTCGGCGAGGGTGAGCCGGCGGAACAGGCGTGTGGGTCAGACCGCCAGCTTCGCCATCAGTTCCTGCTTGCGCTCCTCGAACGTGTCGAAGTCGATCTCGTCGTTGTCGAACCGCTCGTGCAGGGCGGCGAGCTGCGCCAGGACCTCGTCCTGCGGAGCGACCGGCTCGTCCGGCTCCTCGGCAGCCGCCTCGGCCTCAGCGGCACGCTCCTCTTTGCGCTGCCGCTTGGCCTCCGCCTTCTCTTGGCGCGCCTTTTCCCGCATCCGCTTCTGGAACTTCGCCTGACTCATTCGCTCTCCTCTCGTGCCGAGCGACTCCGGCACGAAAGCGTCACTGTCTGGCGGTCGTACACGGGGACTCACCCGGGGCTCCTTCGAACCTACCGGCGAAAACGGACGAACCCCAGGTCGACCGACCTGGGGTTCCGGGGTGGAGCTAAAGGGAATTGAACCCTTGACCTCCTCCATGCCATGGAGGCGCTCTGCCAACTGAGCTATAGCCCCGAAGCGTGTTGGAACGATATCGACGCCGGACCGGGAATCACAACAGCGCCGACGAGCCGCATGGCGTTTCTCAGCCGGTGCCGTCGTGCTCGGATTGCCAGGGGATCTTGGGGACGTCGGTGTAGAGGCGTTCGATCTCGTAGAAGTCGCGGATCTCGGCGAGGAAGACGTGCACCACGACGTCGCCGTAGTCGACGAGCACCCACTGTTGCTCGCGGACGCCCTCGACCCGGACCGGCGCACGGCCCAGCTCGGTCTTCATCGCCGCCTCGACGTCGTCGACGATCGCGTTCACCAAGCGACGGTTCGACGCAGCGGCGATCACGAAGTACTCGGTCACCCCCAGCACGTCACCGACGTGGAGCACCACGATGTCGGAGCCGTGCGCGTCGTCGGCGGCGCGGGCCGCGGCGACGGCGAGGGCGCGGGCGTCTTCGTCGATCACGAGTCCGAGCCTGCCACGTCCGTCGTCTCCGGCCCCGTGCCCGGCCCGATCTCATCCGTCACGTCCTCGTCGGTCACGTCCTCGTCGGGTGACTCGGCGAGCCGGCGCAGGTACTCACGACCCAGGGTGATCTCGAGATCGATGCCGGCGATCGCCACCGGCGCGACCCGCACGTCGAGCTCGCCGAACACGTCGCCGTACAGCTCCCACACCCCGTCGATGAGGGCAGCGTCGGACACCAGCACCGTCGTGCGCTCGGGCACGGTCGTTCCGGGCTGGTCGACGACCGACAACACGTTCGTCTTGGTGAAGAGCAACACGTCGATCGCCCCGATCAACAGGTCGGACCGATTGAGCCCGAACGGTTCGGCGTCGTCGTCGGTGTACCCGCTCACCATCCGCACCGTCGGCCCCTCGAGCGGGGCCGCCATGCGGGCCGGGGCAACGGACCCGAACACCAACACGACCTCACCGCGGCGCAAGGTGACGACCGACTCCTCCCAGCCCAGTCCGAGCACGCTCGAGTAGTCGGTCGGCATCTGGTCGTCGACGCGCTCCGGATCGATCTGGACGGTCTCGAGGCCGCGGAAGGTGAGCGGCGCCGAGAACAGTGCGTCGCTGAACTGGGCGAGCCCGACCGGCGGCGCCGCACGGGTGAAAGCGACCCCGTCGGGGAGGGCGCCGATGCCGGCGCCGACGCGGTCGGCGATCGCGTCCCACACGGCGTTGCGTGCGGGGTCGAGCACCCAGTCCGGGCCGTCGCCGTTCACTGCGGTGATCGCCCGAAAGGCGGCCGCCGTCGACAGCACCGTCTCGCCCGCCTCGAAGGTCTCGCCGCTCGCGGCGTCGGTGAAGGCGAACGGGAACAGGGTGGGCAGGTCACCGAGCGGCCCGATGATCGAGATGAACCGGTCCTGGTCGACGACCTCGGCGACGTCGAAGGAGAGACCGGTGATCTGTTCGGCCGCCGCCCGCCAAGCCTCGGGCCCGTCGACGTCGAAGACCGCGCCGAGTGGGCGCAGGACCACGTCGGTGCCCGACGCCGTGTCGGCGCTCGAACTGACCGGCACGATCGTGCCGCCCCGACCGTCGGGGGTCAGCACGGCGACCACCGACGACGCCATCCGGCCGTCGTCTCCCATCACCCCGATCAGCGCCGTCGCGGTCCACGGCAACTCCTGTGCCTCGGCCACACGGCCCGTGTCGTCGCTGGCGTCCTGACCGGCCCGCGAGTCGGCCATCTCGACGACCGCGAACGCACCCATGGCCCCGGTGGCGATCAGCGCGAGCACGGCAGCCACGAGCGCGAGCACGGTGTTGCGACGGCGTGATCGGCGGTCGGCGGTCATCCGTGCTCCTCGCTGCCGTACAACCCGCGGGCGGCGACGACCGCCAGCACCTCGTCGGTGACCAAGTAGTCGAGCGGCCGGCCGTCGGCCCAGCGAGCCCGCAGATCGGTGCTGGAGACCTCGAGACGCGGGACCTCGACGCGGACCCAGTCGATGTCGGTGTCGAGTTCGACGGGGTCACCCGGCCGGTCGACGACCACGAGCCGAGACCCGGCGATCACCTCGTCGGCACGGTCCCAGGAACGGATCCCTGCGGCTGCGTCGTCACCGACGACGGTGAACAACTCGGCACCCGGATACTCCGTCGCGAGCGTGGTCAGTGTGTCGGCGGTGTACGACCATCCGCCCGCCTCGATCTCGTGGGCACCGGCCTCGAGGCCAGGCACGTCGGCGACAGCCGCGGCGACCATCGCCAATCGGTCGGTCGCGGGCGTGATCGACCGCGAACCGACCTTCTGCCACGGCACGTTGTTCACCATCAGGAGCATCAGATCGAGGTCGAGTGCGTGTCGGACGTTGACCGCGGTCACCAAGTGACCGACGTGGGGCGGATCGAACGTTCCCCCGAAGACCCCGATACGCAGGGGTTTCGCGTCTCCGGCAGGCACAACCAGTCAGTCTATGCCCCGATTCTGAGAAACGACTCAGTTCGACCCGGACAGGGCTTGACAGGTCTGTTACCGTGGATATCCGGTCAAAGCCTGAAGTTCCGGGCGCTCGTGCACGACAGAGGCATGAAACCACGGGATTCCGGGAACAATCGACGGCAGGTGAACGTTTCACCAACTGTCCGCACCGCCCATCTTCACACCCCCCATCCACCCCTTCCGGAGCCCGCATCACCACGTGCGTCGGTTGCCGGTCCGAACACCAGGAATGGTTGTACCACGAATGAACGACTCCATCGGTCTCTACCTCAACGATATCGGCAAGGTCCCCCTCCTCACCGCCGAGGACGAGCGCGAACTGTCGCGCATCATCGAAGCCGGCCGTGAGGCCCAAGAGCTGCTCGACAACGGCAAGCGCAGCGCCGACCTGAAGGCCAAGGTCGCTGCGGCAGCCGATGCGAAGGATCGCTTCATCCGGGCGAACCTCCGCCTGGTCGTGTCGATCGCCCGTCGGTATCCGCTGCCCCAGGGCATGGATCTGCTCGACCTCATCCAGGAGGGCAACCTCGGTCTGGAGCACGCCGTCGACAAGTTCGACTGGCGCCGCGGCTTCAAGTTCTCGACCTACGCCACGTTCTGGATCCGCCAGGCGATCGGCCGTGCCCTCGACCAGAAGGCCAGCCTCATCCGCATCCCGGGTGACCGCTCGGCAAGCCTGCGTGCCGCGCTGCGCCAGGCGTCGGGCGACGGCGAGACGCTCGACCAGCAGAACGCAGAGCTGCACCGTCTCACCACCCCGGTCAGCCTCGACAAGACCGTCGGCGACGACGGCGACGCCACCCTCGGCGATCTGATGGCCAACGGTGACGGCACGCCGGAAGATCACGTCATGACCCTGGTCGACAGCGACCTGCTCGACGAGCTCCTCGGCACGCTCGACGCTCGTGCCCGCTATGCGGTCGAGGCCCGTTTCGGCCTGCTCGACGGCGAGCGCAAGAGCTTCCGCGAAGTCGGCGAGAGCCTCGGCGTGACCGCCGAAGCGGCCCGCCGTCTCGTGAGCCGTGCCGTCGCCGGCCTCCGCGACGACGCCGAGCGCATCCTGGCCGTCTGAGCCGACACGCTGACGATTCACCGTCCGATCGAACCGGTCTGGGAGTTCCCAGGCCGGTTCGTCGCGTCCGGGGCAGCAATCCGGATTCAGCGGGGTTTCGGAGCGCCGGTAGGCTGCCTCCATGGCGAAGAGCTGGTCCCCCGACTCCTGGCGGGGTTTTCCGATCAAGCAACAGCCCCAGTGGCCCGACGAGGCAGAGCTCGATCGAGCCCTGAAGCAGATCGAGTCGTATCCGCCGCTGGTCTTCGCCGGCGAGGCCCGTTCACTGCAGTCCGGACTCGGCCAGGTCGCGGCCGGCAACGCCTTCCTCCTCCAGGCCGGCGACTGCGCCGAGAGCTTCGAGGAGTTCTCCGCCGACAACATCCGCGAGAAGCTGCGCGTCATCCTCCAGATGGCGATCGTGCTCACGTACTCGATGGGCGTGCCCGTCATGAAGGTCGGTCGGCTGGCCGGTCAGTTCGCGAAGCCCCGATCGGCCGACTTCGAAATGATCGGCGACGAGGAGATCCCGTCGTTCCGCGGCCACATCGTCAACGCCGCCGGCACCACCGCAGCGGCGCGGGTACCGGCGCCCGACCGTTTGGTGCAGGCGTACCACCAGTCAGCCGCCACCCTCAACCTCGTCCGGGCGTTCACGAAGGGCGGCTTCGCTGCGCTCGATCGTGTCCATGCCTGGAACCAGGAGTTCGTCGCCTCGAGCCCGGCCGGCGAGCGGTACGAGCAACTCGCCAACGAGATCGATCGCGCCCTGCGGTTCATGCGGGCGACCGGCATGGACACCGAGTCGAACCCGAACCTCAGCACGGTCGACATCTTCACCAGTCACGAGGCACTGCTGCTCTCCTACGAGGAGGCGCTGACCCGGAAGGACTCGACGACCGGCGGCTGGTACGACTGCTCGGCCCACATGCTGTGGATCGGCGAACGCACCCGCGAGCTCGACGGCGCGCACGTCGAGTTCCTGCGCGGGGTCGGGAACCCGATCGGCTGCAAGGTCGGCCCGACGGCGTCCGCCGACGAGGTCTTGGCACTGTGCGACGCGATCAACCCTGCCCGCATCCCGGGGCGTCTCACCCTGATCAGTCGGATGGGCGCCGACAAGGTCGAAGACGGCCTCCGTCCGCTGCTGCGAGCCGTGCGCGATGCCGGTCATCCCGTGGTGTGGGCGTGCGATCCGATGCACGGCAACACGTACACGAGCGCCGGCGGCCGCAAGACCCGTGACTTCGAGTCGATCATCACCGAGATCGAGGGATTCGTGCGTGCGCACCGAGCCGAGAGCACCTGGCCGGGCGGCATCCACGTCGAGCTCACCGGCGACGACGTGACCGAGTGCGTCGGCGGCGGCGACGAGCTCCGCGACGCCGACCTCGACACCAGGTACGAGACGGTGTGCGACCCCCGCCTCAACGGTCGACAGTCGATCGAGCTGGCGTTCCGCACCGCCGACCTGATCCGCAACGGCGACGTCTGATCGCCCATGTCGGCACTCCACCAGGTCACGTCGTGGCCGGTGGGTCGTGCGGCCGCAGCGATCGTCACGAGCGATGGCGTCGTCGATCTGATCGGCGAACCCGATCGCTCGTTCCGGCTGGCGTCGCTGTCGAAGTGTCTGGCGGCCTGGGCGATCGCGATCGCGGTCGAGGAGGGCAGCGTCGATCTCGATGAGCCGATCGTCCGCGATGACGTGCCCGACGGTGCCACGCTCCGCCATCTGTTGGCGCATGCATCCGGCCTGCCGTTCGAGGGCAGCGAGCCGATCGCCGGCGTCGAGCAGCGGCGGGTGTACTCGAACACCGGCATCGAGCGAGCGGCGTCGGTCGTCGAGGCGGCGACCGACTTCCCGTTCGCCTCGTACCTCGCCGAAGCGGTGCTCGTTCCGCTCGGCATGGGCTCGACCGAGCTGACGGGCTCACCGGCCCATGCCGTGCACAGCACCGCCGCCGACATGGCCGCGTTCGTCGCCGAAATGCTCTCCCCCACACTGATGGCCGACGTGACCTGGCGGGAGTTCACCCACAGTCAGTTCCCATCGCTCGCCGGTATCGTTCCCGGCGTGGGGTCGTTCGATCCGTGCCCGTGGGGCCTCGGCGTGGAGATCAAGGGTGACAAGTCACCGCACTGGACGGGCCGCGCCAACTCGGCGGCGACGTTCGGTCACTTCGGCGGAGCCGGCACCATGATGTGGGCCGACCCACACGCCGGACTCGGCCTGGTCGCCCTCACGGACACGGCCTTCGATCAGTGGTCGGTCGAAGCCCTCAGGCTGTGGCCCGCACTGTCGGATGCGGCGCTCGCAGAGCACCGGAGCGCCGCCTGATGTTCCAGCCCGGCGATCGCGTGCGTTGGCTCACGACCGGCGACGACGGGCTCCCCCTCACCCGCTACGGCTTCGTGGGGGGTCTCAACGGCGATCACTCCCGCGTCGCGGTGATGCTCGACGGCGAACTCAAGGGCGACAAGGTGATCTCGACCGATGAGCTCGCTCCGGTCGAGGTCGGCACCGTCGAGTTGCGCCTCTACGGCGCTGACCTGCTCGACGACCCGTCGCTGCGACAGGGCCTCGTCAATCTGTGGTCGGCCGAAGCCGACCAGGCCGGGCTCGAGATCGGTCACGTGCACTGCCTCGGCACCGGGGTGCGCGAGCACGAGAGCAGTTTCGCGCTCGCCGAAGTGATGGCGGTCGGGCGCGCCTGGGTCCTCGTCGCGATGCCCGATCACACCGCCCCCGACATGATCTGCGTCAGAGCAGCGCCGCTGCGCTGAAAGGCGGCGCGCTCACGCAACGAGCGTGGCGGCGACGACGGCCTCACCCCATTCGGCGGCTCGGTCGTCTTCGCCGTGGACGAGAGCGTTGTGCTTGTCGACGAGGAAGCTCTCGGGCTCGGCGACCAGTTCGAACTCGTGCCTGCGGAGTCGCTTGGCGATCCCGTGGGACGCGTGGCCGGTCAGGATTTCGGGTGCGTCGACCCGGGTGTCGAACGCCGCAGCCCTGATGCCGTCGACCTGCCCCAGCGCGTCGAACCACTCGCGCAGGCCGGGCCCGTCGGCGTCGACGTCGAGCGTCAGGTCACGGTCCTTTCCCGCCTGTTCAGCGGCCGACGCACGCGACGCATGTCTGGACATGCCGTGGGCGTGGGTCGGTCCGCCCACGACGACGAGATCGACGTCGTCGAGTGATCGACCGATCACCTCCCCCACCCGGAGCACGGTGACCTCGGCGTCGGGAACCATCCCGTCGCCGATCCGTTCGGCGATGGTTCGGGTGTTCCCGAACATCGACTCGTACACGATCCACGCTCGCATGGCGCACCTCCTCGAAGAGCCTGCGTCCACCATGCGCGCCGCCACCACCACCCCGTGCAGAGCCCAAGGTCCCAACCGGCTGACGTCCAGCCGGACAACGCAGAGAGTCGGGCCCCGGAAGACCCGACTCTCGCAAGCTCATTCACTGTTCTTGAGCTGAGATCGGTTTTCGTCGTCGCAAGGCGCGACGAACCCGAGCAGCCTTTCGGCTGCGAGCGGTGAGGCGGAACGCCGCGAGGGCGGAAACCGGCTCAGCTCAAGCGTTGGACGATCATGGCCATGCCTTGCCCACCGCCGACGCACATCGTCTCGAGCCCGTACTCCTTGTCGGCGGCCTGGAGCCCGTGGATCAGCGTCGTCATGATGCGGGCGCCGGTCATGCCGAACGGGTGACCGAGGGCGATCGAGCCGCCGTTGGGGTTGAGCTTCTCGAGATCGATGTTCAGGTGCTTGGCCGATGGCAGCACCTGCGCCGCGAACGCCTCGTTGATCTCGACGATGTCGATGTCGTCCATCGTCATGCCGGCGCGGGCCATCGCCTGACGGCTGGCCTCGATCGGGCCGAGGCCCATGATCTCCGGGTTCAGCGCCGAGACGCCGGACGACACGATGCGGGCGAGCGGGGTGAGCCCGAGTTCCGCGGCCCGAGTGTCGCTCATCACCATGACGGCGGCAGCGCCGTCGTTGAGCGGGCAGGCGTTGCCGGCGGTGATCGAACCGTCGGGGCGGAACACCGGCTTCAGTTCGGCGAGCTTCTCGACGGTGGTGCCGGCACGGGGCCCGTCGTCCTTCTCGACGACGGTGCCGTCGGGCAGGGTGAGCGGGGTGATCTCGTCGGCCCAGAAGCCGTTCTCGACGTTGGCGACCGCGCGCTGCTGGCTGCGAGCGCCCCACTCGTCCATCTCCTGGCGCGACACGTTCTCGACCTGGACGACGTTCTCGGCCGTCTGCCCCATCGCGATGTACATGTCGGGCAGCCCCTCGGGCGGCGTCCAGGTCGGGGCACCGCCCTGGGCGCGTTCGGCGGTGCGAGCACCGGCCTCTTTGTAGATCGGGTTGGGGGCGGTGTCGGAGGCGCCGGCGCCGTAGCGGCTGACGGCCTCGACTCCCGCGGCGATGAAGCAGTCGCCCTCACCGGCCTTGATCGCGTGGGCGGCCATGCGGATCGTCTGGAGCGACGACGAGCAGTACCGGTTGACGGTCACGCCGGGGACGTCGCCGAGGCCGGCCAGGTTCGCGACGACGCGACCGATGTTGAAACCGGCTTCGCCGGCCGGCTGGCCGCACCCCATGATCAGGTCTTCCACCATGTTGGCCTCGACCTGGGGCACCTTCTCCATGAGGGCCTTGACGATCTGGGCCGCCATGTCGTCGGGGCGCAGGTCGACCAGCGACCCCTTGGCGGCACGCCCGATCGGGCTCCGGGCGGTGGCAACGATCACTGCTTCAGTCATGTCGACAGCGTAGTTACCGAGGGGTAAGACGACCCAAGCGGAGCAACGTGGGCCAGGGCTGCAGGGCGACGGCGATTCGGAGTTGACGCGAGTTGAACACCCGGTCGTCGTTCATCGCCGCAATCTACGTGCCCGCCGACCCCACGATCACCGTCGAGGCTCGGTTCGCTAGCGCGCGTCGGCGACGTAGAAGCGTTCTGCGAAACTGCCGTCCGGCAGGCCGGCTTCGACGGCGATCGAGCCCCACCAGGTGCGCACCCGCTGCTCGAGGCCGTCGGGATCGCGGTGCTGGCTCACGTGGGCGCGCAGCGCTCGGATCTTGCGGTCGATCTGGCGCGTGATGTCGACGGTATCGAGCGGTTCGTTCGGCTGCCCGGAACCGAACATGATCCAGATCTCGTCGACGGCCCAGGGCTCGCATCCCTCGATCAGCAGGTCGGGGAACTGGAACGGATTCCGGGCGTCGGGATACACCGCGGTCCAGGCCGCCTGTCCGGTGGCGACGTGATCTGCGTGGCTGCCGTACACCGAGGTGATGTTGATCGTCGGTGACTGGGTGATGACCACCTGGGGCCGCACCTCACGGATCACGCGCGACAGATCGCGTCGCAGGTTCAGGTCGAACTGCACCGAGCCGTCCAGGTGTCCCAGGAAGACGAGGTCGGTCACGCCGACCTCGGCGGCCGCCTTGGTCTGTTCGTCACGTCGGATCAACGCCATCTCGTCGCGCGGGATGGTCTGGTCGAACCCGCCGGCCTGGCCGTCCGTGACGAGGCAGTACGTGACCTGGGCGCCGGCGTCGGTCAGGTTGGCGACCGTCCCGGCGGCTCCGAAGTCGACGTCGTCGGGGTGGGCGGTGATGACGAGGGCACGTTCGATCTGGTCGGGCTGCAGCACGCAGCCAAGGCTACGAGCCGATGGACGTGACCTGGGTCACGTACTGTCGCGGCATGGACGAGCAGACGATGAAGCGCACCCCGGGGATCGCCGTGCCGGCCGGACTCCCGGACATCTCCGACTGGGAGTTCTGGACCGGCGATCGAACTGCTCGCGCCGAAGGATGGCGCACCTTGCGAGACACGCCCGGTCTCGTGAAGTACCCGGAGGTGGTGCTCGGCAAGTCGCCCTTCGAGCCCGGCGCCGGCTACTACGCCGTGACCCGTCAGGAGGAGGTGTGGCACGTCAGCCGTCACCCCGAGCTGTTCTGCTCGAGCCGGGGCGGTGTCAACATCGGCGACATGCCGCCCGAGCTCAGTGAGTTCTTCGGCTCGATGATCGCGATGGACGACCCGAAACATTTCCGGCTGCGCTCGATCGTGTCGAAAGGGTTCACGCCGAAGCACATCTCCGCGGTCGAGGATCAGGTCAAGTCGGTCGCCGCTCGCCTCGTCGACGAGATGATCGAGCAGCATCCCGATCGCACCGCCGACTTCGTCCAGACCTTCGCGGGCCCGTTCCCGCTGGCGATCATCTGCGAGATGATGGGCATCCCCCGCGAGGACCACCAGAAGGTCTTCGAGTGGACCAACGTCATCCTCGGTGTCGGCGACCCCGGAGTTCCCCGACTCCTACGAAACGCTGCTCACGAATGCGCTGGAGATCAACGCCTACGCCCAGGCGCTCGGTGACGATCGCCGCGCGAACCCGCGCGACGACATCACGTCGGCGCTGATGGCCGCTGAGCTGGACGGCGACCAGCTCACGTCGCAAGAGTTCGGCTCGTTCTTCATCCTGCTCGTGGTCGCCGGCAACGAGACGACCCGCAACGCGATCAGCCACGGACTCAAGGCGCTGACCGATTTCCCCGAGCAGCGGTCCACCTGGTTCGACGACGTCGAGACCCACACGCGGACCGCGGTCGAGGAGATCGTCCGCTGGGCGTCACCCGTGATCCACTTCCGCCGCACCGTCACCGCCGACACCGAGCTCGGCGGCCACCAACTGCACGAGGGCGACAAGGTCGTCATGTTCTACGAATCGGCGAACCGCGACGAGCGGGTGTACGAGCGGCCCGAGTCGTTCGACGTCACCCGGCCGATCAACCCGGCCCAGGTCGGTTTCGGTGCCGGTGGCCCCCACTTCTGCCTGGGCGCCAACCTGGCCCGACGCGAGATCGCGGTCGCGTTCGACGAGATCCGACGGCGTCTGCCCGACCTCCGGGTGACCGGTGAGCCCGACTACCTCCAGAGCAACTTCATCAACGGCATCAGACGACTGCCGTGCGCCTGGTGAGCTGACCGAACCCGGCGTCGGCTCGGTCGGTTCGGTCACGGGTCGGCGCCGGGTCGATCTGCAAGCATCGGGCTCGTGAAGCCGCAGGAGGACACCGACACGTCGCTCGTCGACGGCGTTCGCCTGTTCGACCCGCCGCCGACGTTGCGTC
>NZZV01000068.1 GCA_002698945.1 Acidimicrobiaceae bacterium | reverse complement strand
TCTCACGAGCGATGCGCAGCGCCTCGAAGCCCCGGTCGGCCAGGTAGCCGTCGAGGTCGAGCGGGTCGATGCGGCCCGTCCGGCGGAGGAGGATCAGATCGTCACTGCCTGCCTGTGGCACGGCGGCGGCCGGGTGTGCCTCGGAGCCCGGCGTCGCGCCGTCCGCCAAACGGCGCACGTCGACCTGAGTCACGTAGCCCGCGACTGCCTGCTCGACCGGCGACCCGGCCCGCGTCACGAACGCTGCCGGCGCACGTTCGCACAGGCCGAGGCATGGCGACGGGTGTGCACCGTGGGGCAACTCGTCGTCAGTGAGCCCGCCGGCGAATCGGCATGCGAGATCGACGCAGACGTGGACCTGGTGCGCATCCCGTGGCGCCGTCGAGAACAGGCCGTAGAAGGTGGCGACGCCGTAGACCTCGGCGGGGCCGAGGTCGAGACGCTCGGCGATGTGGTCGATCGCCTCCTGGCTGAGCCAACCGACCCGGTCGTTCACCGCGTGGAGGGTGGGCAGCAGCAGGTGACGCCTCGCGCGAAGAGCGTGTCCGCCCACGGCGTCGTGGTCGCCACGGACGGGCGCCGAGCCGAGGACCGACTCGATCGCCAGCTGCTCCTCGAGCGTCGGCGGGACCCCGCGCGTCGTGACGTCCATGCCTCGATTCCTACTCGCCGGCCACCGGTGCCGTCGCATCGAACGGCACGTCGACCGCCACATCGACCGGCACGTCGATCCGGTCGATCCGCACGGCGGCGGCCTTGAACTCGGCGGTGCCGGACTTGGGGTCGGTCGCGTCGATGGTGAGCTGGTTCACGTCGACCTCGTCGGGGAAGTGGAACGTCATGAACACGAGTCCGGCGCGCAAGTTCGGATCGATCCGGGCTGGCGCGTCGACCGCGCCGCGGCGCGACGACACGCGGACGACCTCGCCGTCGGCGATGCCGAGTCGGTCGGCGTCGGCGGGGGACAGGTCGATCGTCTCGCCGAGTCGGTTCGGGCTGCGGTAGCCGCCCGACTGGACGCCGGTGTTGTAGGAGTCGAGCCGTCGTCCGGTCGTGAGCCGGAGCGGGTACTCGTCGTCGAGCGCCTCGACGGGAGGATCGTGCTCGACGACGCTGAACGGGGCCGGACGACCCCGATCCGCCGGGTCGTCTGCCCACAGTCGGCCGTGGAGGAAGGGCGGCTCGAGGGTGTCGTCGGTGAAGCACGGCCACTGGATGCCGCCGAGTTCGTCGAGGCGGCCCCATGACATACCGGCGTGCATGGGGGACAGCCGACGTAGCTCGTCCCAGACCTGCTCGTGGTCGTCGTACCGCCAGTCGTGGCCGAGCCGTCGTGCCAGCTCGACGAGGATGTCGATGTCGTCGCGAGCCTCACCCGGCGGGTCGAGCGCCTTGCGGACCCGTTGCACCCGTCGCTCCGAGTTGGTGACGGTGCCGTCCGACTCGCACCACGACGCCGAACCCGGCAACACGACGTCGGCGAGTTCGGCGGTCTTGGTGAGGTAGATGTCGAGCACGACCACGTGATCGCGACTCGACAGCAGATCGATCGCTCGGCTGACGTCGGCCTCGGACTGAGCCGGGGTCTCGCCGATCACCAGCAGCGACCGCACCTCGTCGCGCTCCATCGCCTCGAACATCTCGGTCAGGTGCAAGCCGTCGTCGGGCGGTACCGAAACGCCCCACTCGGCGTCGAACTTCGCTCGGGCTTCGGCGTCGCTGACGTCCTGGAATCCTGGCAACTTGTTCGGCAGGGCACCCATGTCGCCGCCGCCCTGCACATTGTTCTGACCGCGGAGCGGTGTGAGGCCGGCGCCGTAGCGACCGACCTGTCCGGTGAGCAGCGCCAGGTTGCACAGCGCCAGCACGTTGTCGACACCGTTGTGGTGCTCGGTGATCCCGAGCGTCCAGCACAGTTGAGCGGCCTCCGCGGTCGCGTAGGCGTGCGCCAACTCGCGGATCGCGTCGGCCGGGACCCCGGTGACCGCCTCGCCTCGCTCGAGCGTCCACGGTTCGACCGACGCCGCGTACTCGTCGTACCCGGTCGTCGCACGTTCGATGAAGTCGGTGTGGGCCAGACCGGCGTGGATGATCTCGCGGGCGACGGTGTGCGCGAGCGCGATGTCCGTGCCGACGTGGAGGCCGAGCCACCGGTCGGCGAACTGTGCCGTCTCACTTCGTCGGGGGTCGACCGAGTACAGCCTCGCCCCACGCTCGATGGCGGTCAGGACATGGTGGAAGAAGATCGGGTGCGCGTTGCGCGCGTTCGAACCCCACATGATGATCAGATCGGCGTCCTCGGCCTCCTGATAGGACGACGTGCCGCCGCCCACTCCGAACACTGTGGCCAGACCGACCACGGAAGGAGCGTGTCAAGTGCGGTTACAGGAGTCGATGTTGTTCGTGCCGAGCGCGGTCCGGGCCAGCTTCTGGGCGACGAAGTTCATCTCGTTGGTCGACTTCGAACACGAGAAGACACCGATCGCCCCACCGCCATAGGTCTCGCGAGTGGCGCGGAGACCCTCCGCAGCGCGATCGAGCGCCTCGTCCCACGACGCTGGACGCAGCACGCCCTCGTCGCGAACCAAAGGTTGTGCGAGCCGTCGCATCGGTCGGTGAGAGTGTCTTCCCGGGCCACGATTGGTCATACCTGGAGAGTATTGGGCACGTGTGGCCGATGCAACCATTCTCGACCATTTCGGCACATTGGTTCACACCTCTGGCAGGCAGGATTGGCGGTGTTGACCGCCGACCTACGTGCCGCAACGTCGAGACGGATTGTCCCCAATCGAACGAGCAGCCCGCCGCCGCGAGCCGTGCTCGGTAGTCACCCATCCTCATCGACGCCACTTCGCTGCCTCAGTACGAAGATGATCCCCGTGAGTACTCGTGGGATCGGCACGGGGCAACTTGGGTGCTCAACCGGCACCGAAGGCACTTCATGCATGCACACCACCGGCCCCCTCCGACGACGGGTGCGCCATCGACCCGCAGCCGAATCCAGGAACGCTCATCGAGGAAATCGGGTGCGCGAGACTGGAGATTGCGGCCCTGAAGCCGACAGCTCATCACTCCACCGATCAACTCACCAGTGTAGGTCGGCGATGGTTCTATGGGATGCAGCTCAGTATCGGCGGCAAGTAGCCCGAGGCGAAGGTGGCCGCCGTCTGCTCCGTGAGTATCGCCGTGAGTCCCGATGGGATGCCGACGAGGCCCACCACGGTGAGGCAGCTACGACTCCCGATGTGCACATGCACCACCTCGATCGCGTCCGCCTCGACCCACGGTGCACCTCGAGGCCCGCGTCGACTAGCAGCCGATCGGAGCTCCGGCGAGTCTGCATGTGGTCGACCTTACGCGCGTGGAGTGTCAGCGAGGTCTGACCAGGCAACCGACGCCCGAGAGGACCGTCGCCGCCGCGGCGGGACGTAGCACCGATTGGTGCACGCCGATACCGTCAGACGGATTCCGCGAGGCGCTCGCCGTCGCCATAGGTGAGGCGAGGCCGATCTCAGTCGCAGCCGCGAGGCCCCTCATGACGTCACGGTCGACGTCGAATCGGTCACAGATCGAATAGCTCGTTACGCTGCTCATCACGCGAAGGATCTGCCACGCCCAGCGCATGCACCGGGTCCGCTTGGTGGCAAGCCACGAAGCTGAGCGAACGTTGCACATCCTTGCGCGCCGAGCTCGGCTGCCAGAATGCGGGAGCACTCCGACGGGCCAGGCTGCAAGGGGCGGCTCGGTCGAAGCATCGATCCGGGACGAGGCCACAACGATGCTCAAGCTGCGGATGCCCAGCCCGACTCACCCAGAGATTGACGTCATGATTGGTTGCAAAGTAGTATACCAATTCAACCGCTTAGGCTCCTGAGTGGGATTGGTTCTTCTCCAACCTCAGCTCAGGGACTCTCATCGAAAGGACGCCCCATGCGTATTGTCCACGGCACGCTCATCGATGGACGAGGATCCGAACCGATTCCGAACCCGGGCATCGACATCCGCGACAACCGCATCGTCGGCCTCGGTGAACCTATCGACGACGACGACCAGGTCATCGACGCCTCCGGCCAGTACATCATGCCCGGAATGATCGACGGCCACGTGCACATCTCGAGTCACCAGGGCGACATCGGCATCAAGGAGCAGACCGGGCCCGAGTTCGCCACGCTGTGGACAGCTCGAATTCTGCCCCGGATCCTTCGAGCCGGCGTAACCGGAATCTCGGTACCGGGTGGACGCCACTTCGTCGATGTCACAGTCCGAGATTGCGTCGACGCCGGGTTCCTTGTCGGCCCACGCATCTTCACCGCAGCGCGGGCACTCGGCCCGGTCGGCGGCATCTTCAACGGAGGCATGAAGAGCTGGAACGACGACGCTGAGCCGGATTCCGTCGGGATCGCCTGCCTCTCCACCGACGACTACATCCGTGAAATCCGTCGACAGCATCGGCGCGGCGTCGACCTGATTAAGATCGCGGACGACTACTGGGGTGACATCCAGGGTTTTTCGCAGGAGAACCTGAACTCCATCGTCGACGAGACACACCGTCTGGGGCTGAAGATCGCCATTCACTCACGCGGCGCAGGCACCACTCGAGCGGCCGCGCTCGCTGGATTCGACTGGATCTACCACGCGGATCTGGCAACAAGGGACGACCTGGAGGTCGTGCGGGACCGCGGCATCCCGATCATGCCCGTGTTCACCGGTGCGGCAATGGCCCATGGCCTCGGCTGGGGTGATCGACTCGGCACCCAGCTTGCGCAGCAGATCGAGGCGATCAAACTCGCACGGTCGATCGGCATCGAGATCCTTTCCGGCACCGACTCCGGCAACGCGGCAACGTTTCAGCACGGACAGCATCACGGCAACGAGCCTGCACATCTGGTCAATGATGTCGGTCTCACCCCGCTCGAAGCTATCGAGACGGTCACTCGTCGAAACGCTCGCACCATTGGGCTCGCCGGCGAGGTTGGCACGATCGAGGAAGGCATGCTCGCCGACATCACCATCTGGTCGCAGAACCCGGCCGACGACATCACGGTGCTCCAACGACAGGAGTTGCTCACGGCCGTGGTCAAAGACGGGCAACTGGTGGTGTCTCAAGGTCGGTTCGTCCCACAGCCCGACACCGTCATGCTTCCCCTGTCACCAGAACCGAGTCGCAACGTCAGCTGACCCTTTGGCGACCACGACCGAACCAACTGGGCCACTTCCCGTCCGCTTGGTCGACGATGCGATAATGTAGCCGATGGCCGAGACTGCAAGGGTTCCGGAGGCGACCATCGATGGGGCGGGCAAAGGCAAACATGAGCGGCACGTCTGAACAACTAGTCTCGTCATTGGTCGCAGTCTCCAAGATCGAAGCATTGATCCAGGAAGGGATCGAAGCAGGCACACTGCGCCCGGGAAGCCGACTACCGACCGAGCGAGAGTTCGCCGAGCAGCTAGGAATCTCGCGAGCAACGGTGCGGCGAGCCCTTGCCCATCAAGAAGCACTCGGAGTCGTGGTGCGGCACCAAGGCCGGGGCACGTTCGTCGCTCCGACTGAGTCACGTCCAGTCACCGAACCGATCAGCAACAATGGCGACTCATGGGCCGACACGAGTCCGAGCGAGGTCATGATCGTCCGCAGCATGGTGGAGCCAGAGATCGCCCTGCTCGCTGCGCAGGCCGCTACTGAACGAGACCTTGAACGCATCGAGCACTGTCTCCGAGAAGCAGTCGCGGCGCCAAATTACGAGGAGTTCGAGATCTGGGATGGTGCCTTTCATCGAGCTATCGCGGAGGCCACGCACAATGGCTTCTTGCTGAACATCTTCGATCACATCAATCGGGTTCGGAGTGAGTTGCACTGGGGTCGACTGAAGCGTCGGAGCCTCACTCCCGACCGTCGTGCCGCCTACGAGGCCGAGCACAGCGCTGTACTGGCGGCGATTCGCGAACGCGACGGTTCCCAAGCACACGACATGATGTCACGTCACCTGCGCCACGTCCGCGACAACATGCTGCACCCGGAACGCATCAGCGACCGGTCCGAATAGGCATCCGCCGGACCGTTCGACGCTTCTCAGGGGCCGGATCCGATCGCGATCTCGTGCGCCCGGAGACAGGCTGTCTCATGACTCGCTCGCACTCCGTCGTGTGACGGCATGTACGTCGTCCGCACGCTTGGCGGAGCCGAATCGAGACAATGCGCTGCGGCATGTGGGCAGCGGGGGTGCAGGGGACAGCCAGGCGGCACCTCCGAGGGTGACGGCAAGTCTCCCATCAAGGACTGTGGGGGATGATCGAACCTTCTAGCCCTGGGATCAGCAGGTAGGCGCGAGTCGAGCAGCGCTCTCGTGTAAGGGTGGCGAGGCTCGCGAAGCACGTCGGCGGACGCGCCGAACTCGACGACCCGGCCCAGATACATGACTGCGACGTCGTCGGCGATGTCCTCGGCGACACCTAGGTCGTGCGTGATGAACACGAATCCCAGCCCGAGATCGGTCTGCAAACGTTCCATGAGACTCAGGATCTGAGCCTGAACCGACACATCGAGTGCGGACAACGCCTCGTCGGCCACGATGACCGCAGGCTCCACCGCGATCGCCCGGGCGATCGCTACGCGTTGCTTCTGTCCGCCGCTCAGCTGAAAGGGTCGTCGCGCCAGGAAGGTGGCAGGGTCCAATCCGACCTCCCTAAGCAAGGCGTCCAGCTTCTCCGTCAGATTCTGCCGCGTCGCCTTGCGATGGAGCAGCAGGACTTCTGAGAGGATTCGACGAACCGACTTGCGTGGGTTGAGAGAGGCGCCTGGGTCCTGAAAGACGACTTGGACAGCGGTCCGATAGTCCTTCCGATCCACACCCTTGAGCGCGTGAATGTCCTGACCTCGATAGCAGACAGTACCCGCAGTCGGACGCTGCAGACCGAGCAGCGTGCGTGCGAATGTGCTCTTCCCACTGCCACTCTCCCCGACAACGGCTACGGTTCGACCCCGATAGACATCGAGATCGACTCCGCGTACAGCCCTGACTTTGTAGGACTTTCCCCTGAAGCCCTTGCGAACATCAAAGGAGACCTCGACGTCCCGTGCCTGCAGGAACGGAGTCAGTTCGGTCATGAGCGGCTTCCTCCCCACTTGACGCCGAGACCGACGAACGGAAGCACTCCGCATCTGGCGGCATGTGCTTCACCGATCCGATCGAGCGACGGTTCCGTGGCGCACTCGGTTGCTGCAAACTCGCAGCGGTTGCGAAAGCGACACGCACCGTCGAGTGCGCTCAGATCAGGAACCGGACCGCGGAGACGTTCGTTGACCTCTCGACGATCGGTATGGCCGGGTCGGCAATCGAGTAGTGCTTTCGTGTACGGGTGTTGTGGTGCATCGAAGAGGGTGAGGGTCTCGGCCTCCTCGACAATCTGACCTGCGTACATCACGTACACGCGATCACACATGTTGGCCACGATCCCCAGATCATGGGTGATGATGACGAGTCCCATCTGCTTGCGACGATGCAACTCGTAAAGGGTCCGTAGCAGTTGCGCCTGAACGGTCACATCGAGTGCTGTGGTTGGCTCGTCCGCTATGAGCACTCGCGGTCTTGTCGCCAACGCAAGCGCAATCATGGCTCGCTGACGCATACCGCCACTCAGTTCGTGCGGGTACCGACGCTCGATCTCGAGGCTCGCCGGAAGTTCGACCTGTGCCAAGGCAGCCCGTACCGCTGACACTCGGTCACGATTGGCGACATCGTTCGGCAGGCCTTCCGCAATCTGCTGCCCAATCCGCATCGTCGGATTGAGGTAGCTCAGCGGCTCCTGGAACACCATGCTGAGGCCATCGGTCCGCACCGACCGGTAGTCCGACCCGAGCAACTCCCGCCCCTCGAGCCTGATCGACCCCTCGCATCTCAGGACGTCGACGGGCGGAAGCAACTGCAGCAATGTTCGTGCCAGCATGGACTTGCCCGAGCCAGATTCGCCGACAACGCCAACGCACTCCCCTGCCCTGACCCGCAACGACACGTCATCGACAGCGCGCACCTCGCCAGCACCGCCAGCGAAGGTCATCGTCAGGTGATCGACTTCCAGCAGTTCGTCGGTCATCGCTTGCTCCCGGCGCCCAGCGCCTCGTTCAGTCCGTCCGCCAACATGTTGAATGCAACGACGGTCAGAAGGATCGCCGCCCCGGGGAACACACTGAGCCACCACGCCTGCCCCAGGAAGATCTGAGCAGAGTTGAGCATTTGTCCCCAAGTCGGCACGTTTGGATCACCGACACCAAGGAAGCTCAGGCCGGCCTCCATGAGGATCGCCGTTCCTACATCGAGCGCCACCTGTACCAAGACCGGCGGAAGCGCGTTCGGCAACACTTCAGAGGCGATGATGTGACGAGACGAGAATCCCGCGACCGACGCCGCTTGCACGAACTCTCGACTTCGCAGTGAAAGAAACTGCGCACGCACAATCCGCGCGACTTGTGACCACGCTGTCAAGGCGATGATCACCGCAACAGCGTTAATGCTGGCGTCGAAGACCGCTGCCATCACGATCGCGAATGCGAAGCCCGGAACGACCTGAAACATCTCCGCGATCCGCATGAGAAATGCATCGACGACCCCGCCGAAGTAGCCAGCGATCGACCCGACAACGGTGCCGATGAGCACCGCCAAAGCGGCTGCCAGCACGCCTACGCGTAGCGATGCGCGGCTCGCGATCACCAGATTCGAGAAGACGTCGCGGCCGATGTCGTCGGTACCGAGGATCGTCCCGTCGGAGAATGGCGGCTGCAGCGGAGCGCCGACGAGTTCGTTCGGATTGGCGGGCGCAAGCCACTCAGCGAAAATTGCCAGCAGAACGAGCAGGACAATTGTCACTAGTCCAAACAGCCCACGCGGTGACCTGAGCAAGCGAGCCAGTAGACGCTGGTCGCCCATACGAACCCAGGTCCTGGTCAGGCGACTCGTGGCCGGAGTCGAGTTCGTGCTCATCGACTACCGCCGGCACGAATGCGAGGATCGAGGATCCCGTACAAGATGTCAGTCAAGATGTTCATCAAGACGGCCATGACAGCCAGCATCAGGACGATTCCGATGATGACCTGATTGTCACGGCGAACGATCGAATCGGTGAGCAACAGCCCCATCCCGGGCCACGAGAACACAGACTCGATGAGCACAGTACCCGCCAACGCCGTACCTGCGCGAAAGCCGATCACCGTGACCACCGGGAGCAAAGAGTTGCGCAGGACGTGGCGACGGAGTATGTGCGGACGACTTATCCCTTTGAGCCGCGCGGTTGTGATCTGATCCTGACTCAGCACCTCGATGGAACTCGCACGCGCCACGCGGGTCACCGAGGCCATCTCCAATGAGCAGAGCGCTACGACCGGCAGCACAAGGTGATGAGCGACCTCGACGATGCCGGCCCAACCGGCCTCCTGGCTACCGATTGAGCGCATTCCCCCCGTAGGGAACCACCCCAACCTCAGAGCGAAGAGAGCGATAAGGAGCTGACCTAGCCAGAACCCGGGTGTGGCGAAGGCGACCAGGACCCAGGTGTTGATGAAGCCGTCCGGCCAACGGCCCTTCGCACTCGCGGCGATCATGCCGAAGGCCGTCCCCAGGACCGCCGCCAAGACGAGACTGGTCCCGACCAGGAGCATCGTCGGGGGCAGCCGTGACCAGATGAGGTCGCTTACCGGTTGACGACCGGCCGTGGAATACCCCAAGTCACCCTGGAGCAGGTTGCCCACATACGCCATGAAACGTTGCCAGATCGAGTCATCGAGACGATACTTCTCAGCGACTTGCGCACGGAACTCTGGTGACACCGGAATGTCACCAACGATCGCCTGGATCGGGTCGCCTGGGGCCAGCTCGATCATCAGGAACAACGCAAGCACGACTCCAAGGAGGACCGGGATGGCTGCCAGGAGTCGGACCGCGACGAAACGAGCCATCGTTTAGGGGACCAGGTTCCTCAGAACCGAACGCACCACCGATGTGAACACCTCGGGACGCTCGTGGGCCACGCTGTGGGCGCACCGTGATAGCACCACCACGTCGGCATTCGGCAGGCGTTCACCTAGCGGTATGGACGTCTCGTTCGGCTGGAAGGACCGATCGGAGCGGCCGTGAAAGAGGACAACCGGACACGCGACGCGTGCCAAGTCGGCGTCGCTGAGCGCGGAGCCATCGACATAGTTGTCTGCGTCGCCGGCGAACATCGTTGCGAAGTACTCCGCGTAGCCCGGGGACTCGAGTACCGCAAGTCGACGCTCGACTTCGTCGTCCGTCGCGAGGCTGGGGTCATACATCGTCCTCTCAACGGAGGATTGCACCGCCGCACGGCTCTCTGGCACCCGCCAGCGCGGTCCGTTGGCGACGAACGCCGAAGTCGTACCCATCGTGCCGGTGGTGAACACAGCAGCGACACGCTGATCGCGTGAGGCAGCCTTCAACACGATCGGGCCAGCCAACGAATGGCCAACCAGCGCAGCCCGCTCGAGCCCGAAGTGGTCGATCGCTCCGATCACTTGCTCAACCCACAATTCGATGTCGAAGAATGGCTGGGTCGGCTTCAGCCCCGACTTCCCGAACCCGACCAAGTCCTGGCCGAGGACGCGGAAGTCGCTTGCTAGGTCAGGAAGGACTCGACGGAAGTTGGACGGGATACTAACGCCAGCCCCCGAACCGTGGAAGAAGAGGATCGGAAAGCCCGAACCCGCCTCGTAGCAGTGGATCCTTATTCCATTGTGATCGATATCGAACTCGTCGATCACGACCGCTCCGCCCGTGAAGCTGCGTAGTCCGCCATGACCTGAGTTGCGTGAGTCAACGATGCTTGAGTGCTCTCAAAACCCTCCGTGCGCTCGAAGGACTTGATGCTCATGAAGAGACGCTTGTTCGTCTCGATCATCAGACTGTCGACTCCGTTCTCCGGGTCGGCGTTTCGCGTCATGAGGGGGCCACCGGTGTACGGAGTGTTGATCGACACCGAATGTCCGCGGTCGCGAAGCGTCTCGACCAGGAGTTCGAGTGCCTCAGCCGACGACGTGGTTCCCTCACCATCGGCGATACAGAAGTCGGCACGGTCCTGACCTTTATCGGGATGTGTCGGAGCGCCTACGGCCGACATGCAGTGGCAGCTGAGCTGCAGCGCGTAGCCGAACCGGTGGCGCTTGTCTCGAATAACGCGCGTCAGCTCCTCGTTGTAGGGACGGTGGTACCGGTTCAGACGGCGCTCAACATCTTCGTACGTCAGCTTGCGCTCCTGGAGCGGGTCGCCGTACCGGGAGACGCTCTTGAGTAGTCCAAGTCCGCGCTTGGAGACCGTCGGGTTTAACGGTTCCGGCCACTGATCAGCCTCGACCAGTTCAGGGTCGATGTCGAGTTCGTCGCGGTTGGGGTCAATGTAGGTGTTGGGAAAACAGGCGTAGAGCATCGTCGCCCCGAACTCCGTTGATCGAGCAAACAACTGTTCGACATACATTGAGACGTTGTCGTGAAGGTCGCTGAAGGGAAGTGGCGACCGGAAGT
>NZZV01000067.1 GCA_002698945.1 Acidimicrobiaceae bacterium | reverse complement strand
CGACGTCGTCACGGCGACGATCGACACGTGGCCCGACGCTCGGCTCGAGGTGCTCCCGACCGCCGACCACTTCCTCGCCGGCCACACCGACCAGGTCGCCACCCTCGTCACGACCTGGCTCGACGAGCGCTACCCCGCCAGTTGACGTCGGTTGATGTCAGACCACGACCGACGAGTCGACGTCGGTTGATGTCAGACCACGACCGACGAGTCGACGGAAGCCACCAGCACGCTGGCCGGTCGGTCGTGGTCTGACATCAACCGACCAAGCGGCCCGACACCAGGTGCAGGACCTGGTCGGCGCGTTCGAACGCCACGGCGCGGTGTGAGACGGCCAATACGGTGAGGCCGGCCGATGCCAGGTTCTCCCAGAGCTGGAGCTCGGTCTCGACGTCGAGCGCACTCGACACGTCGTCGAGTACCACCAGCTCCGGCTGGTGCACCACTGCCCGCGCCCCGGCCAACCGTTGGCGCTGCCCGCCGCTCAGTCGAAGCCCGCGCGGTCCGATCAAGGTGGCCTCGCGATCGGGCCAGGCGTCCACGTCGTCCGCGAGCATCGCGAGGGTGAGCGCGCGACGAACGGCGTCGTCGTCGGCGTCGCCGAACGCGATGTTCTCGGCCAGTGAGTCGGAGACGAGCTGGGGCACCTGGGGCAGGAACGCCGCGTTCGGCGGCACGAGGAACGCCGAACGATCCTCGATGCGGCGTCCGTTCCAACGCACCTCGCCCGAGACCTCCGCCTGCCAGGCCAGCCCCAGCACCGCGCGCAACAGGGTGCTCTTCCCCGAGCCGATCTCACCGGTGACGACCACGAACTCGCCGCGCCGGATCGACAGATCGACGTCGGCGACACCCGCACCACCGGCGTAGCGAGCCGTCAGACCGATCACGTCGAGCCGGTCGAGCGGCACCCGTTCGGGGCGTTCGACCGCCGGCCGGACTCGTTCGTCGCTGCGCTTGATCGGCAGGTGTCGAGGCGTCACGGTGTTGCGCGCGTCGCCGTCCGCCACCAGGTGCCGCATCCGTTCGAAGGCGACGGCCGCCTGCTTCTGGCGTGCCAACGCGCGGCCGACCATGCGCGGTAGGAAGCCGAGCCAGCCGAGATAGGCCGTGAACAGTGCGACGTCGCCGACGCTGAAGGTTCCGGCGGCGAGTGCGCCCGCACCGACCAGCAGCACGAGCGCGAGGCCGACGTCGGCGACGCCACGACTGAACGCCTCCAAGCACTCCTCGAGGACGCGGTCGCGGACCGCCGTGACACGACGCCGCTCGACGAGCACGCCGAGCCGGTCGAGCAGCGGTTCGGTGGCATCGTTCGCCTTGACCGTCGTCGCCGCCGACATCATGTCGCCGACCAGCCCGGTCACCGCCGCAGTGGCCTCCCGGTCGGCGGCGCGGTACTGCTTGATCCGCTGGTCGAGCGCCTTGGTCGCCACGCCCACCACCACGAGCGGCACGATCAGGATCATCGCCGCTGCGAGATCGGTGAGGCCCATCACGACGCCGGCCAGGATCGTGAACACGAGACCGGCCGACACGTCGACCATGCCGTCCACGAAACGCGCGACGTCCTCGGCGTCGTCACGGAAGTGGGTCACGGCCTCCCCGGCCGACCCGATGGGTTGCCCGGCCTCCGGCCCGCCGCTCGCCACCTGCGCGGTGAGCAGATTGGCACGCAGGAACGTCTGCATCTGGAGCCACACCCGCGTCCACACCAGTGCCGCGGCGTGGATCGTCGCCATCCGGCCGGCCTCGAGTACGAGGAGCACGCCGACCCATCGGATGGCCGTCGACACATCACCGTCACCGACTGCATCGAAGGCGCGCCCGAGCACCCAGCCGATGCCGACCGGGAACACGAAGAACAGCACGAACAGCACCTCACCGGCCCAGAACGTCCGGCGATCGTGCTGGCTCACGCGCCAGGCGAGCTGCCACGCGTTCATGCGAGGAGTCCTTCCGCTGCGCTTCGCCGAGCACCGGCATCGGGTTCGAGTGCGAGGTCGAGCAGCCGGCGGAAGCGTCCGTCCGGATCGGACGCGAGCTCGGTTCGCGGTCCGGCTTCCACGATCCGACCCTGCTCGAACACGACGATGTCGTCGACCTCGGCCAGCGTCGAGAGTCGGTGTGCGATCACGAGGGTGGTGCGTCCGTGCATCAGCTCACGCATCGCCGACTCGATCCGTCGCTCGGTCGCCGGGTCGACCCGCGCCGTCGCCTCGTCGAGCACGACGAGGTCGGGGTCGCGCAACCACACCCGCGCCATCGCGAGGAGTTGGGCCTCACCGGCCGACAACCCCGCTCCACCTCCGCCGAGCGGGCGATCGATCCCTGCGTTCGCGAGCGCGTCCAGGCCGACCGACCGCAACGCTGCGAGCACGGCATCGTCCGAAGGCACCGGATCGAAGAGGGTGACGTTGTCACGAATCGTCCCGTTGAACAGTTCGACCTCCTGTGGGACGAGCGCGACCCGTCGGCGGAGCTCTCGCATCGGGATGTCGGCGATCCGGACGTCGCCGAGCCGCACCGAGCCGTCGGTCGCCTCCACCAGGCGCAGAACGAGGCGCGAGAAGGTCGTCTTGCCGCTGCCGGTGCGGCCGACGATCCCCACCGACCGACCGGCACCGATCGAGAGGTCGACGTCGTGCAGCACCGGGTCGTCGTCGCCGTAGTCGAACGACACCCGCGCGAACTCGACCGACAGCGGTCCCGCCACCGGCGACGTGGTGCCGCGGTCGAGCAGGGTCGGCTCGACCGCCATCAGCGCCAGCACGCGGCGCATGGCCCCCGTCGCCTTCTGCACCGTCTCGAGCTCGTGGACCACTTCCTCGAGCGGCCGCTGGATGAGCAGGACGTACTGGAACAACAAGAACGCGGTGCCGACCGTGATCGCGTCGCGCGACACCAGCACCGCACCCGCCACGACCGACAGCACCACGCCGCCGACGACGGCACCTTGCACGCCCCACCACATCCCGAGGAACGCGGACTCCCGCCGGACGGACCGATCGAGTGCGCCCGCCGAATCCTCGACGAACCGCCACATCGCGTGGGAACCGGCGCCGTTCGACCGCAGGTCCTCCGACGCGTTCAGCCGCTCCTCGATGCCGCCGTACAGCCGGGCGTAGGCGCCGAGTTCGTCGGCCGACTCCTCGACCGCACGATGTCGGAGCACCAGCACCGCCGCGACCGCCAGCACCACGTACACGAACATGCCGGCGCCGATCCGCCAGTCGATGACCGTCACCACGACGATCATCCCGCCGACGAGGATCGCCGAGCCCGCCGCCTTCGGCAACACACGGCCGAGCAGGTCGGAGACCGACGTGATGTCACCGTCGACGCGCTGGATGAGCTCACCTGGCGTGTGGCGTCGGTGGAACTCGTGGTCGAGACCGAGCACGTGCCGCGACATCCGCATGCGGAGCTCGTTGGTCGTCCGCCATGCGGTGTACGTGGCGGACCGGGCGACCAGGACCGCCACGACCTGCGCGGTGACGACGATCAGGAGGAACACGATCGCCAACCGGCGGATCGTGGCCGCGTCGGTGCCGTCGACCGCACGATCGACGATCTCGCGCACGACCAGCGGACCGACGACCGTGAGCCCGGCACCGACCGCCGTCAGCACGCCGAGCGCGACCCACCGCCCGGCCTGTGGCCGGAGCAGGGGCAACACGGCGCGCACACGACGTTCGGACGACACACATGTGATTCTCACCGCGCAGGGCGGCACGCACGAAGCAGGTTTCGGCGTGCCAGTAGGGTCCGCTCATGGATCTCGGTCGTTCATTCGGCGTCGGCGTCACGCTGGCGCGGTCGTTCCTCAGCCCGTTCGAGCGTCCGGATCGATTCCCGCGGGCGCTCAAGGCGATGGCGCCGTGGGGGTCGTCGATCGCCGGGCTGCTCGCCGGTGCCGCCGCCCGGTACCCGGATCGGCGTGCGGTCGTCGACGACGACGGCAGCGTCACGTACGCGACGCTCTGGGCTCGGACGCAATCGATCGCCGCCAGCCTGCACACCGACGGGATCGGCCGAGGCTCCCGCGTGGGCATCCTCGCCCGCAACCACCGAGGGTTCGTCGAGGCCCTCGGTGCCGTCGCCGCCGTCGGCGCCGATGCGGTCCTCCTCAACACCGGCTTCGCCGGACCACAGCTGGCCGACGTCGCCGACGCCGAGCGGCTCGATCTGATCATCCACGACGACGAGTACGCCGAGATGGTGGCCGACTCGATGGTCGCGGCGTCGATCGACACATCCGATCTCGACCGGAGGGCTGCGATCGGCGGCTCGGTCGAGCCGACCAAGGAGGTCGGACGGGTCGTGATCCTGACGTCGGGCACGACGGGCAGGCCGAAGGGAGCGGCCCGCGAGAGCGGCCCGTCGGCGATCGAGGGCGTCGCCGCGATCCTCGACCGGATCCCGCTCAAGCTCGGCGACGTCCAGGTGATCGCGGCTCCGCTGTTCCACGCGTGGGCCCTCAGTCACCTCCTGCTCGGCTTGTCCCGGTGTGCGACGGCGGTCGTCGCCCGCAAGTTCGACCCGCAGCGCACGCTGCACGCCGTCGCCGACGATGGCGCCGAAGTGCTCGTGGTCGTGCCCGTGATGCTGCGTCGCATCCTCCAGGCCGACGACGGCGACCTCCGCCTCCCCTCGCTGCGGGTGATCGCGTCGAGCGGGTCGGCGATCTCGGGTCAGCTGGTGACCGACGTGCTCGATCGGTTCGGGCCGGTGCTGTACAACCTGTACGGCTCGACGGAGGTCGCCGCCGCGACGATCGCCGGCCCGGACGACCTGGCCGCACACCCGACGACCGCAGGTCGTCCGTGCAAGTGGGTCGACGTGGCGATCCTCGACGCTGACGGCAATCGCCTCCCCGAGGGCTCGTCGGGCCGCATCTTCGTCGGCGGGGCGATGAAGTTCGACGGCTACACGAACGGCGACGACAAGGAACGGATCGGCGGTCTCGTGTCGACCGGTGACGTCGGTTCGTTCCGAGACGGGCTGCTGTTCGTGGAAGGCCGCGACGACGACATGATCGTGTCGGGCGGCGAGAACGTGTTCCCGAGTGAGGTCGAGGAACTGCTCCACGCCCACCCGGCGATCAGCGATGTCGTGGTCACCGGCGTGGCCGACGAGGAGTTCGGCCAGGTGCTCGCGGCGTTCGTGGTGCTCGCACCCGACGTCGCCCTCACCGACCGAGCGGTGAAGGACCACGTCAAAGCTCAGCTGGCCCGACACAAGGTGCCGCGGCACGTGCTGTTCATCGACGAACTCCCCCGCAACACGACGGGCAAGGTCCTCCGCCGACAACTGACGCTGCCGTCGTGAGGGCGAGCAGGCGATCGCGAGGAGCCCTCCGGGCGGGGGCGGTCAGTTGAGGGCGGCGTCGATCTCGGCGAGGACGTCGTTCGTCAGTTTCGGCATGACCTCGACCGCCTTCATGTTCTCGACGACCTGATCCGGACGGCTGGCGCCGGTGATCACGCTCGAGACCATCGGGTGCTTCGTGCACCATGCGATCGCCAGCTGCGCCATCGAGCAGTCGAGCCGTTCGGCGATCGGGCGGAGCGCCTCGATGCGGTTGACGGCCTCCTGGTCGCTCATGCGCTCGTTGAGCCACTCGTAGCCCGACAGTGCGGCCCGCGAATCGTCGGGGATGCCGTCGCGGTACTTGCCGGTGAGCAGACCCGAAGCGAGCGGACTCCAGATCGTGTTGCCGTACCCGGTCTCGGCGTGGAGGCGTGCGTACTCGACCTCGACCTTGTCGCGTTCGAGCAGGTTGTACTGCGACTGCTCGGTGACCGGCTTGTGGAGGTGGTGCCGCTCGGCGATGTCGATCGCGTGTCGGATCTCGTCGGCCGCCCACTCGCTGGTTCCCCAGTACAGCGCCTTGCCCTGCGACACCATGTCGCTCATCGCCCAGACGGTCTCCTCCATCGGGGTGTCGGGGTCGGCGCGGTGGCAGTACACGACGTCGACGAAGTCGAGGCCGAACCGTTCGAGCGAACCGTCGATCGCCTGCATCAGGTACTTCCGGTTCAGCGTGTTGCGCATGTTCGGGTCGTGGCCGTGGATGCCCCAGAACAGCTTGGTCGTGACGACGTACGACCAGCGCGGCCAGTCGAGTTGCCGCAGCGCCTCGCCCATGATCTGCTCGCTCTTGCCGCCGGCGTATGCCTCGGCGTTGTCGAAGAAGTTGCAGCCGGCGTCGTGGGCGGCCTGCATGCACTCGAGCGCGATGTCGGTGCCCATCTGGTTGTCGAACGTGACCCAGCTACCGAAGCCGAGCGCACTGACCCTGACGCCGCTGTTGCCGAGGCGCCGGTATTCCATCGATTCGTGCGGGATTGCCATGGTGGCGACTGTACCCGTACAGCGGACACTGACACCTGGGCCGGCGTGACGGCCGCCGCCAGCCGTTGGACCGCCCGGCGCGGTCGCCGCGATCAGCTCCCCGGCGGACGCACGACGATGCCGGCGTCGGCCATCGCCCGCTTCGCATCGGCGACGGTGTGCTCGCGGAAGTGGAAGATCGACGCCGCGAGCACGGCATCGGCACCACCCTCGACGACCCCGTCGACCAGGTGGTCGAGTGTGCCCACGCCCCCGCTCGCGATGACCGGCACGTTCACGGCGTCGCTGACGGCCCGTGTCAGCACGTGGTCGAATCCCCTCCGGGTCCCGTCGCGGTCCATGGACGTGAGCAGGATCTCGCCGGCGCCGAGATCGACCGCGTGCCGAGCCCAGTCGACGGCGTTGATGCCGGTCGGGGTGCGGCCTCCGTGCAGGAACACCTCGAACCCTTGCGCCACGTCGCTGTCGTCGCGTCGTTTGGCGTCGATCGCACACACCACGCACTGCGAGCCGAACTCGGCGGCGATCTCGGCGATCAGCTCGGGGCGCTGGACCGCGGCGGTGTTGACGCTCACCTTGTCGGCACCGGCCCGCAACATGCGGCGTGCGTCTTCGAGCGAGCGGATACCGCCGCCCACGGTGAACGGGATGTAGACCTGTTCGGCCACGCGATACACCATGTCGACAGTGGTGTCGCGGTCGTCCGACGACGCGGTGATGTCGAGGAACACCAACTCGTCGGCTCCCTCGGCGTCGTAGCGCGCCGCCAGTTCCACCGGGTCACCCGCATCTCGCAGATCGACGAAGTTGGTGCCCTTGACCACGCGCCCGCCGGTCACGTCGAGACACGGGATGACGCGTGCGACCTTCATCGGTCTGCCGCCGCTCGGTCGAGCGCCATCACGGCCTGCTCCACCGTGAAGCGCCCCTCGTAGATCGCCTTGCCGGTGATGACGCCCGCCAGACCCGGGATCGACGCGAGCGCGACGACGTCGTCCAGGGTCGCCACGCCACCGCTCGCGACGACGGGGATGTCGGTCGCGGCAACGGCCGCGGCGAGCCCGTCCACGTCGGGACCGGTCAGCATGCCGTCGCGGCTGATGTCGGTGATGACGAACGCGGCGGCGGACGGGAACCGGTGGAGCGCGTCGGTGAGTTGTACCCCGCTGCCCTCGGTCCAGCCGTGCACGGCCAACTCGCCGTCGCGATGGTCGAGTCCGACGGCGACCGGCAGGATCGCACCGGCGGCCGCGACGAGGCCGGGATCGGCGACGGCGGCCGATCCCATCACGACACGGCTCACTCCGACAGCGGCGAGCGCCTCCACGTCGGCGACCGAGCGCACACCGCCTCCGGTCTGGAGGCGGGCTCGCCCGTCGAGCGCGGCGGCCACGGCGGCGACGACCGACCGGTTGACCGGATCCCCCGACCTCGCGGCATCGAGATCGACGACGTGCACCCACGGTGCGCCGGCGTCGGCGAACGACGTCGCCACGGCGATCGGGTCGTCGCCGTACACCGTCTCGTCGTCGTAGTCGCCCTTCGTCAGCCGAACGACCTTGCCGCCGCGCAGATCGATCGCCGGATACAGCGCACAACCAGTACTGCCGTGACTCGTGCCCTGACGTGAACCGCCGCTCGTGTCGTGACTCATGCCCTGACTCCGTCACGTGCCTCGGCGCAGACCCGCACGAAGTTCGCGAGCAGACGGAGCCCGGTCGGGCCGGACTTCTCCGGGTGGAACTGGGTCGCGAACACGTTGTCGAGCCGGAACGCTGCGTTGAGGTCGGTGCCGTACTCGCAGGTGGCCGCCACGACCGACGGGTCGTTCGGAACGCCGTGCAACGAGTGCACGAAGTAGACCCAGGGGTCGTCACCGAGTTCGGCGAGCATCGGATCGTCGGCCAGGCGCGGCACGAGGCGGTTCCACTGCATCTGCGGCCGCTTCACGCCGGGAGGGATCCACCGTACGGTGCCCGGCACGATGCCGAGCCCTGCCGCGTCCGGGTCCTCCTCGGAACCATCGAACAGCATCTGCATCCCGACGCAGATGCCGAGGAACGGGCGACCCGACGCCGCGGCGGCGAGCGCCGACTCTTCGAGGCCGACAGCACGCAAGGTCGACATGCACGCCCCGAACGCTCCGACGCCGGGGAGGACGACGCCGTCGGCATCCGCGATCAGGGCGGGGTCGGCGGTCAACCGGGCGTCGGCGCCCATCTTCTCGATCGCCTTGTGTGCGGAGTGCAGGTTGCCGATGCCGTAGTCGAGCACGGCCACCAACGGGCGCTCGCTCACAGCACGCCCTTGGTCGACGGGACGCCGCCGGGTCGGTCGACGCGCACGGCGTCGCGCAACGAGCGGGCGAGCCCCTTGAACGTCGCTTCGATGATGTGGTGCACATTGCGACCTCGCACGAGCTCGACGTGCAGGGTCATCGCCGCCGACTGCGCGAACGAACTGACCGCATGCTCGGCGAGCTGCGGGTCGAACGCCGGGTCGCCGAGCGGCAGACTCTCGGGCATCGGGACGATCCACTCGACGTGGGCGCGGCCGGAGAGATCGAGCGCGATGTCGACGAGTGCCTCGTCGAGCGGGTACCGACCGCTCGCGAAGCGGCGGATGCCGGCCTTGTCGCCGAGCGCCTCGCGAAACGCCTCCCCGAGCGCGATGGCGACGTCTTCCACGGTGTGGTGCGTGTCGATGTGGAGGTCGCCCTTGGCACGGACGACGAGATCGAATCCGCCGTGACGTCCGAGCTGGTCGAGCATGTGATCGTAGAACGGGATGCCGGTGGAGATGTCGGTGTGTCCGCTGCCGTCGAGGTCGATCGAGATCTCGATCGACGTCTCCTTCGTGGTGCGACTGCGGCTGGCGGTGCGTGGGCTCATTCGAGGATCTCCTTGAGGCCGGTGAGGAAGGCGTCGTTCTCGCCGGGTGTGCCGACCGTGACGCGCAAGCAGTCGTTCAACCGCGGCCACCCCGAACAGTCACGGACGAGGATGCTGCGGTCGAGCAGGTGCTGCCAGACCTCGCGCCCCGCGATCGTCGTCGGACGGAACAGGATGAAGTTCGCGCCGCTCGGCGTCACGTCGATCGGGAGCGTCGCCATGGCGGCGGCGAGGCGCTCACGCTCGGACACGATGAGCCGTACGCGGTCGTTCATGTCGTCGACGAACCGCAGTGCGACGCACCCGGCCAGCTGCTTCATCGCGTCGAGGTGGTACGGCAACACGACCTTCTCGAGGTCGTCCACGAACCAGGTCGGTCCGATGGCATAACCAAGGCGGACTCCCGCCATGCTCCACGTCTTCGAGAACGTCCGCGTCACCACGAGGGGACGCTGCTCGTCGAGCAACTCGAGTGCCGTCCAGTCGGCGAACTGGGCGTAGGCCTCGTCGGCGACGACCAGGCCATTGGCCAGATCCAACAACTCGGTGACGCGCTCGGCGGGCTCCACCAACCCGGTCGGGTTGTTGGGCGAGGTGAGGAACGTCACGTGCGGATCGTGATCGGCGACGACCCGCCGCATCTCGGCGGGGTCGAGCGTGAAGTCGGCGTTGCGTTCTCCCTCGACGACCTCGCTCCCGACGACCCGCGCGATCTGGGCGTGCATCTGGTAGGTCGGTTCGAAGGTTGCGACTCGCCTGCCCGCTCCGGCGTAGGCGAGCAGGATCGTCTGGAGCACCTCGTTCGACCCGTTCGCCGCGAACACCATCGACGGATCGACCCCGTGCCAGTCGGCGATCGCCTCACGCAACCGGGTCGCGGCCCGGTCGGGGTAGCGGTGCCACTCGACCCGCGAGAGTTCGGCGGCCAGCGCGTCGCGGAACGCGTCGGGGGGCGGCAGCGGCGACTCATTGGTGTTGAGGCGGACGTCGACGTCGACCTGTGGGGAGTGATAGCCCTCGAGCACTCGAAGGTCGTCACGGACGGGGATCACCCGACCGAGGCTACCGATCGTCCCCGTCGCGGCGGGTAAGCGGTTTGCGGCGATCGACCTCCTAGGTTGGCCGGGTGGCAGCTCCCGATCCGACCACCGCCGTCAACGAACTCTCGGTCATCGCCGACACGATCGAACGCCAACGCGAGCGGGTCGGAGCGATCGCCGAGCCGTTTCTCGGAACCGACCGCGACGACGTCGTGACGACTGTGCACGAAGCCGAACGCCAGCTCTTGATGGCGGGTCGTGCGCTCCGCCGAGCGATCCGCACGCTCGGCTGACGCTCGGCTGACCCCTCGGCCGACCCGACCGGCAGCACGAGCCTGACGGCACGGTCCGCACCCGAAAACGGGGACGGCCCCCGGCGAACCGGGGGCCATCGACCCTGAGCGCAGGGCGGCGGATCCCTGTATGCGCTCGTGTACCAGGTGGCGGGAACCTGGTACACGACATCCTCTCAGGGCCGACCGCCGACTTCAAACCCGCGACGGGAGAACGTTCGGATTTCGGCGCGATGACTCTCGTCACGTCGCTGTGGTGCCACGGTACGCGTCCGTTCACGCCGATTCGCGTCCACGATCGTGCTCGTCGGTCGATGCCGCCCGTTCGCCCTCGTCGAGCACCGAGGTACCCTGGCTGCGGTGCGCATCATCGAGATCGCGAGTTCACCGACCATCGAGCAGCGAGCCGGCGTGCTCGCGTTCGTCGATGCCGTTGCGTCTGACACCGGCACCCCCCAGTTGAGCGATCACCTCCGACTCGACCTCGGCCGCGCTCCTGACGCCGACGACCCGCCACTCCTCGTCACCGTGCACGACGACGCGGCGAGCGCAAGGCACACGTTGATCGCCGTCGCGCAGCTGTCGTCCGCCAACGACGCATGGATCCTCGAAGTCGTGGTCGACCCCGGCACCAGCGACGCGATCGCCGTCCGTGACGACGCTGCGGTCACGGCGGTCGACGCCCACCGCCGGCACCGTGACGACGCGGTGGTGTGGTGGCTTGACGATCCGACCGACCACGACCTGAAGGTCGCCGGCGATCTCGGGCTCGACGTCTGGCGGGAGTTGTACGAGATGCGTCGCCCGCTCCCCCACCCGGACCGAGCCGAGGTGACCACCCGATCGTTCCGACCCGGTGTCGACGACGAGGCCTGGCTTCGCGTCAACAACCGGGCATTCGCCTCCCACGGCGAACAAGGCGGCTGGACGCTCGACACCTTCCGACTTCGTCAGGCCGAGCCGTGGTTCGATCCCGACGGCTTCCGCGTTCTCGACGGCGATGATGATGATGATGATGATGATGATGATGATGATGGCGATGGTCAGCTGATCGCGTTCTGCTGGACCAAGCTGCACACGGACGTCGACCCCGTCGTCGGTGAGATCTACGTCATCGCGGTCGATCCGTCGGCCCACGGTCGTGGTCTCGGCCGCCAACTGACCCTCGCCGGGCTCGACTCGATCTCCGATCGAGGCGTGACCGTCGCCAACCTGTACGTCGACGCCGGCAACACCGCCGCCGTCGGTCTCTACGAGCGGCTCGGCTTCGGCATCCATCGCCGCCGCGTCGCCTTCGCCCCACCGGAGCACAGCACCTCATGACCATCACCGATCAGCCGCACGCCGAGTCGGGCGACGCACTCCCCCGCTGGAGCGTCGCCGACCTGTACCCGTCGCTCGACGACCGAGCGTTCACCGACGCGATGGAGACGCTCGACGCCGACGTCAGCCGTCTCGTCGCCCTGTTCGACGAACACGGCATCCGTCAACTCGAACCACGGCCGCCGACGCCCGCCGACGGCGAGGCTGCCGATCAGGTCGTGCGGGCCTACAACGACGTCGCCCGGCTGATGGGCGAACTCTCCGTCGCCACCCTCTCCGTCACGGCCACCGACTCCCGCGACGACGCCGCCCGCGCCCTGGCGAGTCGGCTGGAGCAGCAAGGGTCGCGGCTCGCCCCGTTGCTGGCTCGGCTGGCCGAGTGGGTCCATGCCCTCGGTGTCGAGCCGCTGGCGACGCACAGCGACGAGGTCGCCGAACACGTCGGCCCGCTGGCGCGGCTCGACGAACGGGTGGCACACCAGATGCCCGAGCGTGAAGAGGAGCTGTACGCCGAACTGGCCACCACCGGCTCGTCCGCGTGGCGTTCGCTCCAGCAGGTCGTCACCTCGCAGCTGACGGCCGAGGTGACGCGCCCGGACGGCACGACCGAACGGATGCCGATCAACGCCGTTCGAGGGCTGGCGACCCACACCGACCCGGCGATGCGCAAGGCGGGCTACGAGGCCGAACTGGCGACGTGGCCCCAGGTGTCGACCACCGTCGCGGCCGCCCTCAACGCCATCAAGGGTGAGGCGGTCATCGTCAACCGACGACGCACGTGGGACGACCCGATCGACGCGTCGCTCTACGCCAACAGCGTCGGACGCCCGACCTACGACGCCATGCAGCGGGCGGTCACGACGTCGCTCCCCGATTGGCGCCGGTGGATGCGCGCCAAGGCCCGGTTGCACGGCCACCAGGGCGGCCTCCCGTGGTGGGATCTCGTGGCACCTGCGCCGACCGGCGACACCACGCTGAGCTGGGACGACGGCATCGAGTGGGTGCGCGAGGCGTTCGGCTCGTACTCGGACGAACTCGGCGGACTCGTCGACCGTGCGCTCGACGAACGCTGGATCGACGCACCGCCGGCCGACGGCAAGACCGGCGGCGCGTTCTGCGCGTCCTTCCGCGGCGACCGATCGCTGGTGCTGCTCAACTGGTCGGGGTCGATCGACTCGGCACAGACGACCGCCCACGAACTCGGACACGCCTACCACAACGTGACCTTGGCGGCTCGCACGCCGCTCCAGCGCCGACTCCCGATGGCGCTCGCCGAGACAGCCAGCATCTTCTGCGAAACGCTCGCGATCGAGCAGCGCCTGGCCGACACGAGCGACCCGGCGGCACGTCTCGGTCTGCTCGACGTGAGCCTCACCGGCCCGAACCAGGTCGTGGTCGACATCGCGTCCCGCCTGCAGTTCGAGACCGAGCTGTTCGAGCGCCGACGCCGCGGCACGCTCGGTGCCGCCGAGCTCGACGAGATGATGTTGCGGGCCCAGGCCGACACGTACGGCGACGGGCTCGACCTCGACACCCGCCACCCGTACATGTGGGTCCTCAAGCCGCACTACTACGGATCGCACTTCTACAACTGGCCGTACACATACGGGCTGCTGTTCGGACTCGGCCTGTACGCCGCCTACCGCGACGATCCCGAACGGTTCCGCCAGGGTTACGACGACCTGCTGTCGCGCGCCGGCATGGACACCGCCGAGCAGCTCGGTGCCCGGTTCGGTCTCGACGTCACCGACGAGGCCTTCTGGACCGCGAGCCTCGACGTCCTGCGAGCCCGCATGACCGAGTACGAGTCCCTCGTCGACGCACGATCATGACCGCCACGAAGATCGGGAACGGGACGAAGATCGGGAACGGGACGCCGACCCGGTACGACGTGACCCGCGACGAGCTCGCGGAGTTGCTCGACGGCACGCCGCGGTACCGCGTCGACCAGGTCTGGCAGGGCCTGTACGAGCACTGCACCACGCCCGTCGAGTGGACGAACGTCCCCAAGGCGATGCGAGCCGAGCTCGACGAACGTCTCCCATCGGCGCTGACACCCGTCACCGAGTCGGTGAGCAACGACGGCAACACCGTCAAGTTCCTCTGGGAGCTGGCCGGCGGCGAGCGGGTCGAAACCGTGCTCATGCTCTACCGGGATCGAGCGACCGTCTGCGTGTCGAGCCAGGCGGGATGTGCGATGGCGTGCGGCTTCTGCGCCACCGGCCAGGCCGGGTTCGCCCGCCATCTCACCGTGGGCGAGATCGTGGAACAGATCGCACGTGCTTCGCGGCGCGCCAAGGACGTCGAGCGGCGGGTCTCCAACGTCGTCTACATGGGCATGGGCGAGCCGATGGCCAACGAGCCACGCGTCTGGCAGTCGGTCGAACGGCTGCACGGCGACTTCGGCCTCTCGGCCCGCCACATCACGATCTCCACGGTCGGTCTGCTCCCGGGAATTCGGGCGTTGGCGGCGCGCCCACTGCCGGTCAACCTCGCCGTGTCGCTCCACGCCGCCAACGACGAACTCCGCGACGAACTCGTGCCGATCAACCGCCGCTACCCGATCGACGACCTGGTCGACGCCTGCAACGACTACCTCGAGGTGCGGAACCGCCGCGTCAGCTTCGAGTGGGCCATGATCGACGGGGTCAACGATCGCGATCGCGACGCCGCCGAACTCGCCGCGGTGTGCCGCCGGTTGCGTCTCCCGGCCCACGTCAACCTGATCCCGCTCAACCCGACGCCGGGCTACCCGACGAAGGGCTCGACGCTGCAGCGCGTCCACGAGTTCCGCGATCTGCTCGAATCGCTGGGGGCGAACGCCACGGTTCGCCAGAACCGCGGCACCGAGATCGACGCCGCGTGTGGGCAGCTGGCCGCCGGCCAGCCGGTGACCCTCGGCCGCAAGCGGTCGTCGACCGACCCGCTGACCGGTTGACTCGACCAGGCTGATTCGACCGGGCCGGGTCAGCGGGGGTTGCGCTCGAGGTACCTCGGATTGGCGACCGTGAGCTTGTCGACGACGGCGTCCCAGACCAGGTCGCGCAGCACCGGGTCGCGGTAGTCGAGATCACCCGACCGGATGGCGTCCGCGAGCGCGCGGTCGTCGGCGACGCCGAGCCGTTCGAGCCGCTCGGCGTGGGCCGTCTCGTGATCCGGGCCGAGCTCGATCTCGCGCTGCACGATGTCGAGCACGTTCGTCGCGACGCGGAGATGGAAGCGGTTCGGCGGCCGATCGGAGGGGCCGACGTCGTCGGCCAGCCAGTCGCGGACGGCCTGCACCAGCTCGGCGGCCGTCGGGTGGTCGTGCGGTGCTCCCATCACCAGCTCCCTTCCGTCACCAGCGGCCGTCCAGCGCCAGGAACAGCTCGTGTTCGTTCTCGCACGTCCGGCGGCCGATGGCGGCCAGCTCGTGACTCCGGACGGAGCCGGAGCGGTGGCGCGCCGCCTGCACGATGCACATGACGCCCCAGCGCAGCGAGGAGGCCACCTCCCACCAGATCAGCTCGTCGAGGGACACCGAGATGCCCGACTCGTCGGTGTAGGCGGCGAGCAACGCTTCCCGGGTGCCGACGCCGGCGGCGGGAAGCGGCGATCCGAACCGCCACGCCGGTGCACAGAGCCATCCCAGGTCGACCATCGGGTTGCCGACGAAGGCCAGTTCCCAGTCGATCACCGCGGCCAGTCCGTCGTCGTCGACGATCACGTTGCCGAGCCGGAGGTCGCCGTGCACGACGGCGGGCGGTCGGGGATCGGGTCGGTGATCGTCGAGCCATCGGAACGCCATTTCGAACGCCGGGTGAGGCTCACCGAGCTCGTCGAGGGTGGTTCGAGTCGATGTCAGCACGTCGGACGGTTCCAACCCGTCGACCGTGCCCGGGTCGATCCGGTGGATGCGCGCCGCGGCCCGCCCGAGCTGGTCGACGAGGCGAGCACGAGCGGTCGCGAACCGATCGTCGCGCAGGATCCGTCGAGCGATCGTTTCACCCTCGACGTGACGGGTCACCAGGTTCGAGACCCCGTCGTCACCGACGACGTGGGCGATGACCGGCGGTGCGGGGACGTCGGCGGCGGCGGTCAGCACCGAGGCCTCCACCGCCATCTCACGCGCCGCGTCGGGGGTCTGACGCTGGACGACGTAGCCGTCACCGTCGACGGTGCAGCGCCACGTCGATCTCGACGCACCACCGGTGAGCGCCACCGGTTCGTCGATCGTCGAGGACGGGAACAGACCGCGCAGGACGTCGCGGACGACCTCGGGTGTGGGGCGTTCGGTCACGCCCTTCACCTTCGCAGCTCAGCAGCCGGCGTTCAGCACCGAAGGGTACGGATTGACCGGTACCCCGTGACCGGGTCGGATCTCGAAGTGCAGGTGCGGCACACCGGTCGCGTTGCCGCTGTCGCCCACGTACCCGATCACCTGGCCCTGCGGGACGTACCCGGGCACCCCCTCGTACGCCGACAGGTGGGCGTAGTAGTAGCGATGGCCGTTGTCGCCGTTCAGCACCATGGTGATGCCGCCGAGCGTGTTGCTCCGGAACTCGACGAAGCCGCCGATCACCGCCTGGAGCGGGGTCCCCGTCGGGGCCAGCATGTCGACGCCCTGATGCCGTCGACCACCGCTGCGCGGCGCGCCCCACGTGTCGCCATAGGCGGACGGTCCCTGGACCGGACACACCATCGTCTGGTCGACGAACCCGGCACCGGCGGCGCGCGGGTTGGTGCCCGGTCCCCCACCTCCGGTGCGACCGCCGACCTGACCACCGCTCGCGCCCTGGTTGCCCGAGACGGTGTCGTCCACGGTGCCGGCCGCCGCGCGCGCGATGTCGCTCTCCTGACGCACGCGATTCGCTTCGGCCTGGCGCCGCTCGAACTCGGCGGCCTGGCGCGCCTGTTCGCGTTGCTGGGCGAGGAGCGCCGCGACCACCGCCTCGTCCTCGAGGCGCTGCGACTCGATCTCACGCAACCGTTCGACCTCGGCCTCGGCCTCGTCCTGGAGCGCCAGCAGCTCGGTCTGCTGCGCTTCGAGGTCGGCCTCCGCTTCGTCGAGCTCGTCGCCTTTGTCGGCGAGACGGCGCTTGGCCTCGTCGTAGTCGTCGAGCGAGATCGCCCCCGTCTGGGCCGCGACGTCGGCCAGGACGCCGCCGTGGAGCTGATCGGTGGGGTCGCGTAGATCGGTGAGGATCGGGATGCCCGACGATCCGCTGGCGACGAACCGGTCGACGGCCACCGTTTCGAGTGCGACGCGAAGTGCATCGACCTCGGCGACCAGCACCTCGTACTCGTCGACCAGCCGTGCACGCTCGAGTTCGAGCAGATCCAGCCGCGACTCGGCAGCGAAGTAGTCCTCGGCCGCCTGATTCGCCCGCTCGCGTGCTTCGGCGATCTCCCGGGCGGCCCGTTCGGCGGCATCCTCACCGACGATCGGCTCGGTCGTCGGTGGCTCACCGGTCTGGTCGTCGGTCTGCGCAACCGCCGGTGCCGAGCTCAGCACCACCACCATCATCGCGAGAGCGCAGGCAGCACCGAGCGACCGTCGAGGTCGTCGACGGTCTGGGGCGCGAACGGCGCGCCGCCGGCGTGCGGAATCCGCCGTGGACACGTCGGAGAGCCTAACGTCGGGCCCACCTCCCGATCCGTTCATCACCGGGTTTCCACGACCCGCTCGAATCCCATGCCGCCACCACTGCCGCTCCAGCTCGAACACATCGTCGTGCGACGCGACGGACGTCGGATCGTCGACGACGTGTCGCTCATCGTGCATCCCGACGAGAACTGGTTGGTGCTCGGGGCGAACGGCTCGGGCAAGACGACGCTGCTGCGGGTCGCCGCGATGTACGAACATCCGTCGACGGGCAGCGTCCGAGTCCTCGGCGAGCAACTCGGACGCACCGACGTGCGCCGACTGCGTCGACGGGTCGGCTACGCGTCGGCGGCGCTGGCCGCGCAGTTCCGCGCCGAACTGACAGCCACCGACGTCGTGATGACGGCCCGCTACGCCGCACTCGAGCCGTGGTGGCACCAGTACGACGACGCCGACCGGGCTCGCGCTCGCGAGTGCCTGTCGCAGATGGGCGTCGACGCATTCGCCGACCGGTCACTCGGCACCCTGTCGTCGGGCGAGCAGCAGCGGGTGTTCCTCGCCCGGACGTTGATGACCGACCCGGGCGTCATCCTGCTCGACGAGCCGTCGGCGCGGCTCGATCTCGGGGGCCGTGAACGCTTGGTGCACGCCCTCGACGATCTGGCCGCCGACGAGTCGGCGCCTCCGTTCGTCCTCGTCACCCATCACGTCGACGAGGTGCCGAACGGGATCACCCACGCGCTGCTCCTGCGCGACGGCCGAGCCATCGCTGCCGGACCGATCGACGACGCCATGTCGTCCGACACCCTGAGCGCGTGTTTCGAACTCCCGATCACGCTGCGTCGCCGCGACGACGGTCGCTACACCGCCTGGTCGTCACGCTGAGCCATCAAGCACTACCCACCCCATCGTCACGCTTGCCCGTCGTGCACCGCCGCCACCAAGCCGTCGCGGCCTCGACGCACCTGGTCGTCGAAGACGCGGGCGAGCGGGCCGCCGGTCCACAACGATCCGTCGTAGGCGAGATGCATGACGACCCGGGTCGACGACGGATCGCCGTCCGACGGCGTCAACTCGACACGCAGCACCCAGGCCGCGTGGTGTCGACCGTCCACCTCGGACCGCTCGAACACGGCGAGCCGGTCGTCGATCAGTTCGGTGCGGGCCATGCGAAGCCGCTTCGACCGGGCGAACGGACCGATGCGGGCCCGGATCTCCACGTCCCATGTCGGGAGTGCTCCGGTGGCTGCGTCCACGTCGATCGGGGTCGCCGCGTGCACGAGCGGCATCCAGACCGGGTAGCGCCCGAGATCGCAGACGAACGGAAAGACCTCGGCGGCGGGAGCTGCGACCAGCGCGGTCTCGGTCGTGCGCATCAGCGGCGGGGACGATCCGTCCCGCGGAACGCCCGCGACAGCAGCGGACTCGACACCTCGAGCAACCCGTTCAGGTCGTCGTCGTGGTCGAACGCCGGCTGCCACGGTGCGGATCCGACGTGCCCGCCCGGTTCGCTCGACGACTCGTGGTCGGTGACCTCCGGCGGGGCCGGACGAGCGATCTCACCGGTTCCGTCGATCTGGAGCTGCTCGGGCCGGTCGTCGGACGATCGGGCACGGCGCGCGGATCGGCGAGGGGCGGGCTCGGGCCGCTCCACCGGGCGTGGCTTGAACAACCGCAGCGCGTTCTCGCGGCGATCGTCGAGTGTCCACCCGCGCGGGACGACCATGGCGTCGGCATGCCGACCACACAGGACGCTCGGTTCGTCGACCGGGCTGTCGGCGAGCGGTGCGATCCAGAACAGCAGATCCTCGGGGACCATGCCATAGGCGACGACACCTCTCTCGGAGCAACCAGGGCGTCCGCACAATCTCGCCACGCGCCCGAATCTACCGGGTCCGACCTGGCCGGACCCGGTTCGCGCCGACGATCGTCGTCGGCCGCAGCGCCCGACGACATCCGAACGGCACTCGAACGGCACTCGAACGGCACCCGGGCGAGCGTTGCCGCTCTCAGGCGTCGTCGGGCCGGCGACCCGCCGCGAAGAAGCGGCGGCCCGTGATCTCGTCCGGATCGATCCGGACGATGTTCGGCTTGGCTCCGGCGTGCCAGGGGAACAGCGGCAACTCCTCGGCCTCGAGGTACTCGAACATGTTCTCGATGAGGCGCGCCCGACCCTTGACGACGACACTCCACGCCTCGCCGTCGGTCGGGTCGTAGCCGTCCACCTCGAATGCGACGGCACGGCCGAGTACCGCAGCCGCGAGCTTGGTGCCGGCTGCGCTGCGGAACAGGATCGAGTTGCCGTCGACGAAGTGGTTCACCGGGAACAGGTCGGGATGGTCGCCGATCGCGACGGCCAGACGTCCGACGTCCGCCGACCGCAGCAGCGCCCAACACTCGGACTCGGTGAGGTGTCGGATCTGATCGCTGTCAGTTTCGATGGCCCCGTTCATACGTCAGTGTTCGCGCCGGACATCGGCGGAACACAGAGCCGGAGGTCCCGAAATCGGTACGAATCACGTCATGGATCGGGATCGGATCGGGTGAGGCGTCAACGGCAAGCGATGCCCGAAACGACGAATCGCTCGCCCACGCCGAGCGCAGGCGAGCGATCTCGCAGGGTGGGCGATATTGGACTCGAACCAACGACCCCCGCCGTGTGAAGGCTGTGCGAATCGGTGTACTCCTCGTTCACTACTGCAGGTGCGCACGCGACACCTCCAGGGAGGGATCACGCCCGACCGATGAGCTGCGCCGTGCTGACCTCCCCCGGCGCAGTGGCGGCAACAGAAGATTCGGCGACATTGTTCAATGTCTCCGCCCGGGTAGATGCCGCCACCGTGGGCAACAGTTGCGGTGACATTCCTGGGCGACACTGGCCGACGACTGCCTGGAACCGACCGATGGCAGGGCTACTTGCGAGTGTCTACTCGCCGGTCCGGCGCACCACTCGGCGTTGCGGGCGTATACGCCAACTTCGAGATCGTGCCCAGATGATCTGCCACAAGATGCACGCTGGTGTGTGTCGAGTTAACGAAGCACACCTTGCCATCGTCACCGATCGGAACGATGGACACATTCGGATCAACCGAACCCGGACCGAAGTTCACATTCGACGCCACCGGAGGATTCCTCACATCCGACGACACCAACTG
>NZZV01000066.1 GCA_002698945.1 Acidimicrobiaceae bacterium | reverse complement strand
TATCGAGTCGTCCGGCGAGGGAGCCGCTACACGGTGTTCGCCCGCACCGTGGCGGCCGAGGTGACTCGGCGGATGGGTCCGTACGACGCGCTGGTCGAGATTTGGAACGGCGTGCCGTGGTTCTCACCGGTCTGGTGCCGACGGCCCCGTGTCACGGTCCTCCACCACGTGCACGGGCCGATGTGGGACCAGATGCTGCCAGGTCCGCTCGGTCCACTCGGTCGGGTGCTCGAGTCACGGTTCGCTCCGCCGTTCTACCGGCGCGGGCTGACGGTCACCGGCGCCGATTCGAGCCGGGACGAACTCCTGGAGATCGGGTTCCGCCCCGACCGGGTGATCGCGGTGCCGTACGGCGTCGATCCTCGCTTCCGGCCGGGCGGCGCGAAGACACCCCATCCCTCCGTCGTCGCGGTCGGTCGGTTGGCGCCCGTCAAGCGGTTCGATCGCGTGATCCGCGCGGTGGTCGACGCCCGTCGACACGTCCCCGGACTGACGGCGACGATCGTCGGTCGTGGGCCGCTCGCAAACGATCTGCAAGGTCAGATCGACGAGGCCGGAGCGGCTGACTACATCCGTCTCGCCGGCCGTGTCGACGATCCCGATCTGATCGAGCTGTACCGATCGTCCTGGCTCGTGATGTCCGGGTCGATCGCCGAGGGGTGGGGACTCAGCCTGACCGAGGGTGCCGGGTGCGGCACCCCGGCGCTCGCCACCGACATCCGTGGTCACCGCAACAGCGTCCTCGACGGACGATCTGGCGTGCTGGTCGACCCCGACGCGCTCGCCACGACGCTGGTCGAGCTCGTGACCGATCGCTCCCGGCTCGACCGCCTCGCCGCGGGCGCCCGCGACTGGGGCGCGAGCCTGACGTGGGAGCGCTCGACGCTCGGTCTCACCGCGGCGCTCCACGCGGAAGTCCTGCGTTCGGGCCCTGTCGGCAAGTAGCGTTCCGTGCTCGTGCGATCGATCGTCGTGCTCCCGACCTACAACGAGGCCGAGTCCATCCGGCCGTACGTGCGCGCCCTGCGAGCGGTCAGCGACGACATCGAGTTGCTCGTCGTGGACGACAACAGCCCCGACGGCACCGGCGACATCGTGCGCGAACTCGGCGTCGACGACCCGCGCATCCGACTTCTGCACCGCGAGGCCAAGGACGGCCTCGGCGCCGCGTATCGCGCAGGATTCCGGCAGGTCCTCGACGAAGGGTACGACGTCGTCGTGTCGATGGACGCCGACCTGAGCCACGACCCTGCCGTCATCCCGACGATGCTCGGGCTGATCGAGGCGGGCGCGGACGTGGTGATCGGGTCGCGATACGTGGAGGGTGGCGGCACCGCGAACTGGCCGGTGCACCGCCGCCTCCTGTCCCGGTGGGGCAACGCGTACACGCGGGCCGTGCTCGGGATCGGCGTGCGCGACTGCACGGCGGGATTCCGGGCCTACCGGGCCGAGGTTCTCGAAGCCATCCGGCCCGACACGACGCGGGCCGAGGGCTATGCGTTCCTCACCGAACTGATCCGACGACTCGATCATGAGGGGTACCGGATCGAGGAGACGCCCATCGTCTTCACCGACCGGACACTCGGCTCGTCGAAGATGTCGCCGGCGATCATCGCCGAGTCGATGTGGCGCGTCACCCGGTGGGCGATCGTGAACCGCCTGTTCGGTCGCGATCGTCACTGACCGCGGAACGCCGCCGAGCGCCGGATTCAGAAACTGTTGCCGGGGGGCGCGACGAACACCGCCACCGGCAGTCCGATCTCGATCATCTCGCTCATCGCGTCGACGACGTCCTGGGGGAGATCCAGGTCGAGCGACGCACCGAACAGGTTCTCGTCGACGACGGGCACGAGATCGTCACGCCCCTCCTCCTCGAGCCGCTCGAGGACGTAGCGCCGGAGCTCGTCGAAGCGATCACGCTCGTCGGGGGAGCGGTCGTCGGTGAACGCCACCTCGACGAAGCCGTCACGGTCTCGCCACTGATCGATGAACACCCCGGTGACCAGGTGGATCTCGGCGTCGTACTGGCCGAAGGGCAGCACCCGATGCGGCGTCACCGGGACGCGCCAGGTGTCGTGGACACCGACGTCGTAGCCGCGACGCTCCAGCTCGTTCACGAGCCCGTAGCCCTGCGAGCCGATGAACAGCGCGTCCTGCCAGAACACGAGATAGGTCCCGTCCGGTCCGACGGTGGCGCCGACGCCGTCGTCGATCGCAGCGGTCGTGTCCGGCAGTACCGTTCGTAGCGGCCCCGAGAGCTGCGGATCGGGCACGTCGAGCGTCCACGACGCCGCGATGGAGGCGACCGTGGCGATCACCGCCACGCCGGCGGCGACGTACGGCACCCGACGCCGGAGGTCGAGGTCGGCTCGGTGTGTCGCGACGACGATGCACGCCGTCCAGACGATCGACACGACGACCAGGAGCATCGTTCCCCAGGCCCACAGCGTCAGGTAGTACCAGACCTTGCCGAAGATCCGACTGATCGAGACGAGCTGCATCGCGAGGGCCGTGCCGAGCACCAGATGCAGGGCGATCAACGAACGGTGGCGGTGTGCGACGGCCCATGCGACGGCGCCGAGCCACAGCACGAACACGACGACACCGCCCCACCCGCTGCCGGTGGGCAGACCCGAGCGGTGCACGAACGCGTCGGCGTGCACGACGAGATCGGGTGACACGGCGAACACGTCGAGGTGACGGAAGAAGACCCGCACCGCTTCCGACAGGGCGACGCGACGGTCCGTCGGCTCGCCCAGGAAGTGCTCGACGATCATCCGGATGTTGCCCGGATCGCGGAACAGTTGGTCGACGAAGGGGGGCAGCCAGAACACGGCGCCGACCCCGACGGCGATGCCGAGCGAACGCACCACGGCACGGCGTTCGCCGACATCGTCGCTGCGGTGACGATGCCAGAGGGCGGCACCGATGGCGAGCGCACACAGCGGCACCCCGTTGACCAGGTACGGGATGTGGGTCTGGGCGGCGATCGAGGCCGCCACGACGACCACGACGAGCACCGCGTGGTCGCCGCGCACCACCAGCCAGGTCGCGAACAGCACCACCAGCCAGAGCAACACCGGGAAGTACGGGTTCCACGGGTGGGTGAGTACCGACAGGCCATAACCGCGTACGGCGACCGCACACACCGCAGCTGCCACCACGGCGCCCCAGCGACGATCGATCCGGTGTCCGAGCCACACGACCACACCGACGGCGACCGCATTGATCATGGCGCTGCCGAACTCCATGCCCCACGCGCGTCGGCCGCTCAGCCAGTAGAACGGCGCCACCAGGTAGAACGACCACGGCCCGGGATGACTGCCCTGGTCGGGGAAGTCGCCGATCCGGCCGGGCAGTCCGACGAGCGGGGTGTCGCGTCCACCGACGTCGCGCACGCGCAGCTCCGTCATCGCCATGTCGAGCGTGGGTGCCCAGGGACGCCAGAGCAGCACGATCGCGGCGACGACCAACGGGCTCGTGACGAGCAGCCACCAGCCGATGCGGGTGCGGCGCGAGTGGTCGGCGTCGATCACGGCTCGGACGGTAGCGCCGCAGCGTCGTGCACCGGTGGCTCTCCCGCCCGTCCACCGCTTGGTTCGTCGGTGCGGCGGGCGTCGTCGGCGACGACGGCCGCGGTGACGACGCACGCCACCGCGAACATCCCGAACGAGTGCACCGCTTCGAAGCGCGCCGGCCAGCCGCCGTCCGGCGGGAACATCCCGTTGCGCTCGACGATCAGGACGTAGCCACCCATCGCCGCGACGGTCGCCACGGCGGTCAGCGCCGGGAGCAGCCGATTCCGGGACAGCGCCAGTGCACCGGCGGCGAGTGCCCCCCAGACGAGGCCCCAGGGGCCGATCAGCAGCCAGGACGACAGCACCCACACGGCTGCCCCGAAGACCAGCCCGCCGCCGCGGAGCGGGACCTCGGACGAGGCGAGGCGGACGACCGCACGTTCCGGTCGCGAACCGGCTGAGTGGCGACGACTCGCCACGCCCACGATCGCGAGACACGCGAGCGCTGCGGCGAGCGTGAGCACGAGCGCGACGGTCAAGGTCGTCTGCGCCGTCCAGCTCACCTCGACGGTGACCGGCGCATCGGTCGGGGGGATCCACCATCCGTTGAAACCGCCGTCGAGCAGCGCCGGTGTCCCGGCGACGTCGCCGCCGATCGTCGCCGTCCACGCCTCGTTGTACCCGGCCCCGTCGACGAACCAGCACCCCTGATCGCAGCCGGTGACGGTGTAGGTACCGCCGTAGCGGCCGGCATCGTCCGTCGTGACCTCCGGCGACGGGGCGTCGCGTTCGACCGCGATGCGGACGCCGTCGTCGAGTACCAGCCGATCGAGCTGGAACGGGCCGTCGGCACTGACGACGAGATGGACACCGGCGGTCAGATCGATCCGGTCGTCGCACGGCGTCGCCTCGATCGGGTCGCCGTCGAGCCAGCCGGCGTCGCCGATGGTGAGCGTCGCCTCGATCGGGTCGCCGTCGACCGTGGCGACCACGACGCACTCCGACGTCCAGCCGAACTCGTCGAGCGGGCGCACGGACGGTGCCCCGTCGAACACGATCTCGCCGACCGCGACCGGTGTGACGAACGGGTCGCCGAAGCGACGATCGATGGTGACGACGGGGTCGATGGCGGTCACCTCGATGGTCAGCTCGCCGGCCGGAACGGAGCGGGGGAGGTCGATCACCGCCGTGCCGTCGGCGTCGGGCTCGACCCGGACGCGCTCCACGACCCCGCCGCCCGACACCTCGATCTCGGTGATGCGCGAGAGGTGGGCCACGGGCTGGGTGAGCACGAGACGGTCGACGGGCTGGCTCGTCGACGACACCGTCAAGGTCGAGCCGACCGCCCGGTCGAAGTCGGACGTCCACGTCGTCGTCAGGTCGCCGTCGAACGCCGCGACGCCGGCGTCGGCGATGCTGCCGACGAGCCGGTTGTCGGCAACGACCGGCCAGTCGAAGAGGGCTGCGAGCGTCGCATCGTCGGCTCGCCGATCGACCCGCACCGTGTACGACGGCGTCACCGCACGATCGTCAGGGACGTCGAGCTCACGGATCATCACCGGCTCCGGGTCGGAACGCCACGGATCGAGCGGATCGGTCCGCCAGCGGGTCAGTACCCATCCGAGCGGCGTCTCCGACGTGACCGACGCCGGCACCGCCGGTGGGACGACGACCTCGGTCGTCGGGTCGAGCCCCAGGTCGACCTCGGCGAACCCGACGCCGGCGACGATCCCGGGCGTGAACGGCTCACCGCCCGACACGGCCAGGATCTCGATCTCGACGACCGTGGTGCCGTCGGTGAGCGCGATCGGCGTGCTCCAGCCTTCGGTGGCCGGGTCGATCACGATCTCACGTCGCGTCGACTCGTCGAGCTCACCGTCGCCCTCGACGAGCGAGATGCGGCTGATCCGTCGGACGGCTTCGCTCGAGCGATGCCCTGGGCCGTCCACCGGCTGGAGGAGTTCGAGTTGCCCGGACGGTGAACCGTCGGGAAAGGAGAGACGGAGTCGCTCTCCGATCGGGTCGCCGTGTTCGCCCGTGATCCACGCGGTCGTCGGGTCACCGTCGACGGCCATCGCGGCCCGGTGCTCGGGGACGTAGGCGAACGGTTCGCCGTACGACGACGCTTCGGCGACGACCGGCCCGCGCTGGACGGCGACCGTCTCGTCGCCGACGCCGGGATCGTCGAAGACCGGGAGCCGGGCGTCGGCGGCGACCGGGTCGAGCACACCCTGTTCGTCGCCGCCGGTCTCGGTGAACCCTCGGGTGTCCTGCGAACTCCGCCAGTGACGGGCGCGATCGCGGTTCGAGTCGGTGACGACCGTGCCGACGTCACTCGGCCAGTGGGACGGATCGTCGGCGCTGTAGCGCAGCCCGACGCCGTCGGGGAGCAGCCCGGATGCCGCGATGTCGACCACGCCGTCGCCGCTCGCGGCGACGAGCAGCGTGCGGTCGTAGGCGCGGGCGATCGCTCCTTCGGTGTCGAGGACGACGAGCTCGACCGGCGGCGCGGCATCTCCGACGACCTCGGCGGCGAGCGCCGTGGGGTCGAGCATCGCGAACTCGGGCACGTTGACGACGGGCTCGCCGAACGCATCGACGGCGACCACGGCGTCGGACGCCAGCACCAGCTCACGGACGACCTCGGGGCGGGCGAGCCGGAACCGATCGAACGCGACGTCGTTGGTGAGCCAGACGACGTCGGCACCGAACAAGCGCGCGATGGTCTGCAGGCTCTCGGGCTCGGCGACCCCGTCCTGGACGCGATCGTCGTAGGCGAACCAGAGGTCCATCGCCGCCGGCGACCCGAGCGGCAGCAGGTCGCGGGTGACGAGCGCACGCTCGGTGAGGCCCGGCAGCGGTTGATCGACGGTGTATCCCCATCGATAGGCGCCGAACTCGGTCCCGGGCAACATCAGGACGCGGCCGTCGCCGGCCGCGTCGAGTGCGGCGGCGGCGTCGATCCACGCGTCGGGCGGGTCCTGGTCACGTTCGAGTGCCGGGTCGACGAAGGCGCCGGACCAGATCGACGGGACGTTCAGCAGCACCAGCCCGACCACGCCGACCGCCAGAACGCGATCCACCCGCCGGCGACGCCACTGCAGGTGTGCAACCGCACCGACGAGCGACCCCAGGGCGAGGGCGAGTCCGAGGTTCAGGACCGGCAGCGCTCGCGTGCTGCTGCGCAACGCGAGCGCCAGCCCTTCCTCACCGTCGCCGGTCAGGATCGTCATGAGCGGGGATCGATCGTCGATCGGATGAACCCCGACGGCCAGGACGACGCCGGCGGCGACGAGCAGCAGGGCGAATCGACGGTGCGCCCAGCGCACCCACACGAGCGAGACGAGCGCGAGCACCGGGACGAGGAAACTGACGAGGATCGCCGACGACGACGTCAGGTAGCGCAGCGACGCCGTGGTCGTGGCGCCGTACGGATCGCGGATGTAGAACAACCAGTAGCCGAGACCTCGCCACACCTCCGCCGACGTCGCCGTGTACGACACGTCGGCCAGCGACTCGGAGTAGGGGAGGACGTCGGCCCCGTACCGTCCCTGCACGACGAGCGCGGCGATCCACCACAGCGAGACACCCGCCGACAGCAGCGCCGTCCGGGCGGCGACCATGACCGCTGCTCGCCATGAGCACCACCGGCCCCACACCGCATGGATCAGCCACACGGCCGGGGCCGGCACGATCATCGCGAGCGCGGTTGCGTTGACGGCGCCGACGGTGAGCACCACGAGCGCGATCAGTGCCGGATCGCGCCACCCGGGACGGCGGGTCGCACGGATCGTCAGCGCGACGATCCAACCCAGCCCCGCCCAGGGCAGCAGCATGACCGAGGTGCGCGAGACGTATGGGAGCAGGTAGGGCGCGAGCTCGTAGGCGACGGCGCCCACGAGGGCCGGCAGCGGTGACAGTCCGACCTGCAGTGCACACCAGCGCACGCCGAGCCCGGCCGCCAGCAGCAACGTGCCGACCCAGAGCCGATGAGCGATCCAGTCCGGGCTGCCGAGCTGCTCGAACAGCCAGAACCACGGTCCCGACGGCCAGACGAACGAGATGTGTTGATGCGGCACCCAGCCGGCGAACTGCCGCGGATCGTAGGTGCCGAGCGCATCGGCGATCAGGCGCCCCGGATCGAGGTACAGGTACAGCTTGCTGTCGGCCGGCATCCGACCGGGCGACGTCGACAACGTCGGTACGTAGGCGAGCACCGCCAGGAGCGCGACCGCGCCGACGACCGGGCGCCGCCACCACACTGCTCGATCACGGTCGAGTCCGTCGTCGGTGGCCGGCCAAGCGGCGTCGTCGATCGGCTCGTCGTGGGTCACGGGATCGCGCCGAACACCCCGTAGAGACCGGTCAGCGCCGCCAGACCGGCGCCGCACGCACCGATGGTCAGTGGCCAGATCAGCTCATCTCGTGTCCGGTGTGGTTCGTACCACTTGGCAGCGGCGATGAGGAGTGGGAACGCGGCGAACATGAACCTCGGTCGGGCCGTCACCGTCGCCGGGGCGAGCATCAACGCGACGACGGCGAGCGAGTAGGCGAACAGGACCCAGTTCAGGCGCACCTTCCACGCCAGGACGACGAGCACGATCGTGGCGGCGAAGCAGATCGCGGTCAGGGTGTCGGTCGGCGAGGTGAGGGGGTTGGCGAACGCGTCGATCGTGTTCTCGACGGCGGTCCAGCCGAAGCTCGCTCCTTCACCCCACGCCTCACGCTGTACCCGGAACCACGCTCCGGTCTCGCCGGCGTGCTGGCCGAGCCAGATCTGGAAGGTGATGAAACCGAGCGGCGACAGGGCGAGCGCGATCAACGAGCGATAGTCGCGTCGTTCCCGAATCGCGAGGAACGCCGCGACCGCACAGGCGACGACGAGCGCGACCGAGTTCGGGCGGGTGGCGGTGGCCAGCGCAGCGAACACACCGGCTGCGACCCACTCGCGTTCCACCAGCATGAGCAGGCATGCGGCGGCGAGCACGAGCATGAGCGCCTCGCTGTAGGCGAACGACAGCACGAAGCTGCCGGGGAACAAGGCGGCGAGCAGGACCGACATGCGTCCGACCGCCGCTCCGTAGAGACGACGGGCCAGGACGCCGATCAGGGTGATCGCGATCAGGCCGAGCACGATGTTGAGCGTCAACGCGGCGAGGACGTCACCGCCGGGGAGCACGACATCGGTCCAGCGAGCGAGCACGGGGTAGAGGGGGAAGAACGCCGCGCGTGCCTCGTCGACGTGGTAGGTGACCTCTGGGGGGATCTCGCGCGGGTAGCCGTTCCGCACGATCTCCATGTACCACCTGCCGTCCCACGACGTCAGGACGTCGACGATCGGACCGATCGCGCTCCCGCGTGCGGCACCGTGCGGGTCGGGAACGTCGAGCAGGATGTCGTCGGCGATGTTCGTGTCGACCCGCAGCTCCGCGGCGACCACGGCGGCGCCGGCGAGCACGCAGAGCCGGGACACGACGTACACCGGGACGGCGTACACGAAGATGTCCCACCAGCCCTGCCGACGAGGGTCGAGGCGCGCCCAGCCGGTCGGTCGAAGCGATGCGTGGTCGGAGTTCTGGGGCGTATCGGTGATCATTCGGGAACGGTCATTCGGGGCAGGTCATTCGGGGACGTCGGCGAGGGGGAACAGCTTGGTCAGGCGCTTGGCGGCGGACAGCGCACCCTGGGGGGTGGTCCGTCGATGATGGCTGGCGTCGTCTCGCATCGTCGCGGAGCGGTGCTCGAGGAACCAGTCGAACGACTGGGCGAACATCTCGTCGGTCGACCAGCGTGGCGCCCAGCCGAGCGCCTCACGTGCGGGCTCGACGTCGAACCACATCGACTTGGCGTACATCAGCCAGTGGTACGGCGCGAACGGGGTGAGACCGAGTCGAGCGGTCGCACGCATCAGGGCCACCGTCGGCGCGGTCGGCACGCGACGCACCCGAGAGCCGGTGCCGGCGTGTACGCAGACGTGATGCAATGCCTCGGCCATGGTGCCGAATCGATCGGTGCCGATGTTGAAGATGCCAGGGCCGGGCGTCGCCCCGGCACGCACGATGGCGTCGGCCAGATCGTCGGCGTGGACGAACTGATAGCGGTTCGATCCGTCTCCGAGCACGACGGGATCGGCCCCGTCGGCGATCCAGTCGAAGAGGATGCCGAAGATGCCGAGTCGACCGTGGCCGAGGATCGTGCGGGGGCGCACGATCGACACGTCGAGCCCGTCCCGCGCTGCGTCGAGGCATGCCCACTCGGCGGCGAGCTTCGCGTGGCCGTACGCCTCCTCCGGCTTCGGCACGGTCGAGGGCAGCACCGGATTGGAGTCGGGCACGCCGAACACGGCGCTCGACGAGGTGTGGACCACCTTCGACACGCCGGCGTCACGGCAGGCATCGAGCACGACACGCGTGCCGTCGACGTTCACACTCCGGAGCAGGTGGTGGTCGATCGCGAGTGGTACCTGCGCGACATTGTGGAACACGACGTCCCGGTCGGCGACAGCCTCGGCGACGACGGCGCAGTCGCGGACGTCGCCGGCGACGAACTCGACGCCGTCCGGGTGATCGGCGGTGAGCAGATCGAGATTGCGGACGTCGTGGCCGTCGGTCAGGAGTCGATCGACGAGCAGTGACCCGAAGTAACCGCTCCCGCCGGTCACGAGGCACCTCATCGGCGCCCTCCGGACGTGCGTCGAGCGCTGGTCCCCGTCTCCGCCGCGACGGCGGTCACAGTTCGAGACCCTGAGTGATGCACCAACGGATACTACGACGCATGCCCTCGTACAGGTCGACATCGGGCTCGTAGCCGAGGTCGGCGCGCGCCGCCGAGATGTCGCAGGCGATCGTCTTGTTCATCTCGCCCAGGACGTGGATCTGCTGGTGGTAGCCGCCACGCGCCTGGATCAGCGCATCGGCGCGTTCGGCGACGCGACCGACGACGTCGGGGAACCGGATCCGGTTCGGGGCGACGTCGAAGCCCTCGTCGGTGAGTGCTCGTCCGACGGTCTCGACGATCTCGCGCACCTCGTAGGGGCGCTCGTCGGCGACCCACCAGGCGCGGCCTCCGGGGGTGTCGACCAGTTGGGCGAGCTGAACGCCCCGGACGAGATTGCCGACGTACACCATCGATCGGCGCTGACGACCGTCGCCGAACACGGGGAACCGACCGGTGCGGACCATCCGGAAGAAGGTCGTCTGTCGGGGAGGTTGGTGCGGTCCGTAGAACCACGGTGGACGGACGATGACGGCATCGAACCCGTCCGCCACGGCGTCCCACACGGCGAGCTCCGCCGCCATCTTCGACCGTCCGTAGCCGTAGTACGGCGCGTACGGCTCGTCGTTGCGGAACCGATCGCCGGGGTGGGTGTTGGTGCCGAACGGACTGTTCGACGACACGTGGACGAACCGACGGACGTCGGCGGCCCGAGCGGCGGCGAGCACGTTGCGGGTACCGAGGTGGTTGATCGCGTCGAAGTCGGCGTACGTGTTCGGGTGGATGACCCCCGCGGCGTGGACGACGTCGGTGACACCGACCGAGGCGGCGAACAGCGGCTCGAGCGATTCGGGGGATCGGACGTCGCCGACCACGGGGCGCACGCGTTCGTCGATGGCGCTCAACCGCTCGGCATCGGCGTGATCGGTGGCCAACGCGACGATCGCCCCGTCCCGACTGCCTTCGTGTCGACCGGCGAGTTCGTGCACGAGCGCCGTGCCCAGCCAGCCTCCGGCGCCGGTGACGACGGTCGTGTCGGGTGCCGCACGCAGCGTCGGCGTCGGAGCCGGTGTCATCGCTCCACCGCCTCGGCGAACCGCCGAGCGTTGCGGAGGGCGACCGCCATCACGGACGCTTGCGGGTTGACGCCCGGCGCGTCGGGGAGCAGCGACGCATCGTTCACGTACACGTTGGCTGTGCCGTGCACCTTGCCATGGCTGTCGGCGGCGGCGATCGTCGTGTCGTCGCCCATCGGCACGGTCGAGCACAGGTGCACCGTCATCACACTCGCCGCCTCGGTCCGGAACCGATCGGAGAGGTCGGCGACATCGCCGCGAGTGCGCACGATCGGGGCATGGCGGAACGACGGGTACACCTCTCTGGCACCGGCGGCCAGCATGACCTGGGTCAGGCGCGCGAGTCCCCGCGCGAGCACGGCGCGGTCGCGGCGGGTCAGGCGATAGGTGACGAGTGGGTCACGGAAGCCGGGGAGCGCCTGCACCCGACCGCGACCCTCACTGGTGATCGCGGCGTAGTACACCGCGATCTCGGGCCACGCCGTGATCGCGTCGCGCATCGTCGGCCAGGCATCGGTCAGCGCGAGCGCGACCAGACCCGGTTGGCTCGCCGAACCCCCGAACGACAGGTCGGGAGCGAACTCCTTGACCTGGTGGACCGGCACGTCGTCGCCGACGTTGACCTGGTCGTCGAACCGGGCCGCGAGCTTGACGGTCGGATGGACGGCCAGCCGTCGGCCGATCAGGCCGCGCAGGCCAGAGCGCTGCAGCAGTGCCGGCGTGTGGATCGCCCCGGCGCACACGACGACCTGCCCGAAGTCGACGGTCGCCGGCTCTCCGGACGCACCGGTCAACTCGGCCCGCAGCGCTCGCCCCCGGTCGATGACCAGCCGATCGACCCGCGTGTCGGGCACGATCCGTGCGCCGGCGTCCCGAGCTCGGGGGAGGTAGGTGCGGGTCATCGACTCGCGGCGCCCCTCGGTCGCGTCACCGTCCTGCGGATACGACATCCATCGCGGGATCTCGTCGTGGTCCCATCCGAGCGCCGCCGCTCCGGCGCGGAGACGTTCGCTCGCGGGAGTGTGGCGGCCGGGCACCGTTTGGACCGAGAGTGCCTGCTCGACCTCGTCGCAGAGGGTCATGAACTGCTCGGTGTCGAAGTCGCGGATGCCCCAGCCGGCTCGCCAGCGGTCGAGGGTCTGCTCGGAGGGTCGTCGGTACAGCCCGCTGTTGACCTCGGTGCCACCGCCGGCGCAGCGACCTTCCGTATAGGCGATCGAAGGTCGACCGAGCGCCACGGTGAGCCCACCGTTGCGGTACTGGCGGTCCATCTGCTCGAGCGAGAACGGCCTGACCTCACCCTGCTCGATCCACGGCCCCTCCTCGACGACCAGCACGTCGAAGCCGGCCTCGGCGAGGATGGCGGCAGTCGGTGCGCCGCCTGCACCGCTGCCGATCACGAGCACGTCGCAGTCGTAGTGCGTTCCCATCAGACGTCCACCGCCCCGGGCGCACCGGTCGGTGAGCTGTCGGGCCACGTCTCCCAGACGAAGGCGAAGGCGAGCGAGCGCACCAAGCGTGCGAGTTCACCGACGAGCGGCAACTCGGTGGAGCGGAGGAAGGCGACGACTCGATCCGGGTCGACGAGGCGTTCCACGACGGCCGTCGACCCCGACAGCACGGTCACGCCGAGTCGGAGCGGCCCCGGGACCTGACGAGCCCGTCGGCAGACGAACTCGACCGTCGTGGCGAGGCGGTCGGCGGGCAGGTCGGGGAGTTCGAGCAGGAGCAGCCGCTCGGCGAATCGGCCGAACGGGCCGTCGGGATCGAGAGCGGGGCGCACGAAGGCAGCATGGTAACGAGCGTCGAACCTCACCACTTGGACATCGGCAGGATTCGCTGACGCGGTCCGAACTTCGGCGCCGAGCCGGTCGCCCGGACCACGGCCTGCAGGACCCGCCCGCGTTGGCCGCGATACGGGGCGAGCAGTTCGAGCATCCGGTCGTCATCGGCCCGCGCCTCGCCGACGAGCGCCCACGCCACGATGTTGGCGAAGTGATAGTCGCCGACCACCACTGCGTCGGGGTCGCCCAAGACCGTCCCGAGCACGGTCCCGATCGTCCAGGGGCCGACACCCGGGATGAGCGCGAGCTTCGCGGCGGCGTCGGCCGGGTCGAGCCCGGCCCAGTCGAACAGCTTCCGAGGGTGCCGGGCGATCTCGGTCAGCGCCCTCGCGCGCTTGTCCTCGATGCCGAGCGGGTGGAACCACCAGCTCGGTCGCCGATACAACGACTCGGGAGCGGGCGGCAACCGGAGATCGCCGGCGACCGATCTCGGCCCGGGCGCCGCATCGCCGACTTCGTGCACCAGCCGCTGCCACTGCCGCAGTGCCTCGCCGGCCGTGATCCGCTGTCCGATGATCGTCGGCAGCAACTCGTGGTAGAAGGTGCCGGACGCTCCGAGTCGTCGGGTCCGCGACGACGCCAACGCGGCGACGACGGGGCGGTCGGCTTCGCACGGATCGACGAGGTCGACCACGACGTCGTCCGCGCCGGTGAGCGCACCGGCGCGAGCGATCATCCAGTCCGCACCCGGGCCCCATGCCTCGACGTGCAACCCGTCGGCCCCGACGGGTGCAGGGTCGGCGTTCCACGTCAGCTGCAGCGTCGCCGGGCCGTCCGGCGTCAGCGTGGCACGTCGGAAGCGACCGGGCTCGATACGCGTCGTCGGGTCGGCGACACCGACCCGGAACACCCCGAGCGTGCGACGCAGCGAGCGCGGCGCATCGACGGGCTGCCAGGTGGCTTCAGGAGCCGATCGTGACGGGGGTGACGTTCGGGTGATGGCACGCAACGTAGTGCGCCGGGGCGATCTCGCGGATCTCGGGTTCGGTGGTCGAACACAACTCGTCGGCGTTGGGGCATCGCGGGTGGAACCGGCAGCCGGACGGGGGAGCGACCGGCGAGGGCGGTTCGCCGATCGCGGCGGCGCGGGTCACGGCGACCTCGGGGTCGGGGACCGGGATCGACTCGACGAGCACGTTGGTGTACGGGTGCGCCGGCCGGGCGTACAGGTCGTCGCTGTCGGCGACCTCGCACAGCTTGCCGAGATACATCACCGCGACGCGATCGGAGATGTTCTTGACCACAGCGAGGTCGTGGGCGATGAAGATCAGGGTGAGGCCGTACTTGGCCTTGAGGTCCTCGAGCAGGTTGAGCACCTGCGCCTGGACGCTCACGTCGAGCGCCGACACCGGCTCGTCGCAGATGATCATCGTCGGGTCGAGCACGAGCGACCTCGCGATCGAGATGCGTTGACACTGGCCGCCGGAGAACTCGTGCGGGCGGCTCTCGGCGGCGCGTGCCGGGTCGATGCCGACCTGCTCGAGCACCGAGTCGACGAGGTCGAACCGCTCCTGTTCGGTGCCGCGGCGCCAGATGTCGAGCGGGTCCTTGACGCTGTCACGTACCTTGCGACGAGGATTCAGACTCGAGATCGGGTCCTGGAAGATCATCTGGATCTTCGTTCGAGCGGACCGGAGCTCCTCCGGGGACAGCTCGGTCAGATCACGGCCCTGGAACACGACCGAACCCGACGTCGGCTCGTTGATCTGCATGATCGCCCGACCGGTCGTCGACTTGCCGCACCCCGACTCGCCGACGATCCCGAGCGTCTCGCCGGGCATGACGTCGAAGCTGATGCCGGCGACGGCGCTGACGGTTTGGTGGCGACCGATCGGGAACTCGACGACGAGATCCTCGACCCGCAGCACGGCGTCGCCGTCGCGGAGGTGGGCGGTGCCGGTGCCGGCCATCAGCGGGTCCCTCCGAGTTCGACCCCGGTCGTGATGGTGGCCATGATCTCGGCGTCGCGCTCTCGGAACTCCGGCGAGCCGACCGGATACCAGCACGCGTACACGTGATCGGGGGACGTGTCGGCGGTCACGAGTGGAGGTTCCTCCTGCAAGCACTTGTCGCGGGCGTACGCGCAGCGGGGTGCGAACCGGCACCCCTTCGGTGGGTTGACGAGGTCGGGTGGTCGGCCCGGGATCGTGAGGAGCCGGGTGTGGCTGGGGTCGTCGAGCTTCGGAATCGACCGCATCAGCGACTTCGTGTACGGCATCTTCATGTTGGCGAACAGCTCGCGGGTCGGGGCCTTCTCGACGAGACGACCGCCGTACATGACGGCGATCTCGTCGGTGTGCCCGGCCACGACACCGAGGTCGTGCGTCACGAGGATCACCGACATGTTGCGTTCGCGGCGCTGCTCGCCGATCAGCTCGAGGATCTGTGCCTGCACGGTGACGTCGAGTGCCGTGGTCGGCTCGTCCGCGAACAGCAGGGTGGGACCGCACGCCATGGCGATCGCGATCATGACCCGCTGGCGCATGCCGCCGGACAGTTCGTGCGGGTACTGGTCGAGCCGCTTGGTCGGCTCGGGGATGTGGACCTCGCGCAGGAGTTGCTCCGCCGTCTCGCGTGCGGCGCGGCCGTCGAGCCCGAGGTGGATGTGGAGCGGCTCCTGGATCTGCTTGCCGATCTTCATCAGCGGGTTGAGCGACACCATCGGATTCTGGAAGATCATCGACATCTCGCGACCCCACAGATGGCGCATCTGCTTGGCGTCGAGGCCGAGCACCTCCTGGCCGGCGAAGCGGACCGAACCCGAGTTGACGGCGTTCGACGGGAGCAGCCCCATGATCGTGCGGCTCAGGACCGTCTTGCCGGAGCCGGATTCGCCGACGACGCCCAGCGCCTTGCCGCGGGCGAGGCTGAAGGTGACACCGTCGACCGCACGCACGAGTCCACGCTCGGTCCGGAAGTGGGTCGTGAGATCGGTGACCTCGAGCAGCGTCCCGTCGGGTACACGACCATCCGACTGGAGCTGGGTCGAGTGCTGTTGGCCGCTCACAGCGACACCTCCCGGACGTCGAAGTATTCGCGTACCCGATCACCGGCGAAGTTGAGTGCCAGGACCGTCAGGAACAGGATCAGGATCGGGCCCATGGAGATCCACGGTGCTTCTTGGAGATCCCGGCTGCCGGACCCGAAGAGGATCAGCTTGCCCCACGACAGTTCTTGCTCGACCGACAGACCGAGGAAGGCGAGCGCGCCCTCCGCCACGATCGCGACCGCGACGCCGAGCAGGGCCAGTGCGCCCATCGGGATCAGGACGTTCGGCAACAGCTCTCGCACCATGATGCGACCGTGTTTGGCGCCGAGCGTGCGGGAGGCGAGGACGAACTCGCGCTCGGAGAACTGGATGGTGGTCGCTCGGGCGAGTCGTCCGACCGGGGCGATCGACAAGAAGCCGAGCGTGCCCGCCACCGTGCGCAGGCTCCGGTCGAGCAGGGCCGTGATGAGGATGGCGAGGACCAGCGCCGGGAACGAGAGCAGCACGAGGAACACGAACGAGATCACCCGATCGAACCAGCCGCGCAGGTAGCCGGCGAGCAAGCCGAGCGTGCCGCCGACGACCATGCCGCATGCGATCGCGGCGAACCCGACGACCAGCGAGACACGTGCCCCGTAGATCGTGCGGGAGAACACGTCTTTGGCGTCGTTGTCGGTCCCGAACCAGAACTCGCTGCTCGGCGGGTACGGCGGTCGGCCGAGGTCGCGGTTGATGTAGTTCTCGTCCGGGTCCTTCAGACCCAGGTAGGGGGCCAGGATCGCGGCGAGCACGATCAGCACGATCCAACCGATGGCGATCCAGAAGCCGACACCGAGCGTGCGACGCGTCGCCATCGCCTCACTCGGCTGGTCTTCCAAGATGCTGTCGGCGGCGAGCGTGGCCGGGGATTCAGGAAGGCTCATCGGCGTACCCTCGGATCGATCAGCGAGTAGATGACGTCGATCGCGATGTTCACCAGCACGAAGGCGAACGCGACGATCATGACGATCGCGAGCACGACCGGGAAGTCCTCGACCAGGACCGCCTCGACGATCGCCGAGCCGAGACCCGGGACCCGGAAGATGTTCTCGACGACGAGGGCGCCACCGATGAGCGCTCCGGTGTTGATGCCGAACACCGTGATGAACGAGAACAGCGACGGCCGCAACGCGTGCTTCATGAGGATGTTGCGACGATCGACGCCCTTGGCGCGGGCCATCAGGATGAAGTCCTCCTGCAGCGTCGTGATCAAGTCGGTGCGGAGCAGACGCTGGTAGACGGCGGCGGCCGGCAGGGCGATCGTGAGTGCCGGCAGGAACAGTTGGTAGATCTGCTCGAGGTACGAGTCACCGGCGTTGAACGTCTGGGGGAACCACCCGAGCTGGATCGCGAACACATACTTCAAGATGACGCCGAGCGCGAAGTTCGGCAGGGCGATGATCAAGAACGTCGTCACGGTGGAGACCCGGTCGACGGGCTGGTTGGCCTTGGCGGCCGACCAGAGCGACCAGGGGATCGCGATGATCGTCGCCATCAACTGCGCCATCACCAGGAGCGCGAGCGAGCGGGGGAGTCGCTCCTTGATCAGGTCGGTCACCGGCGGCTCACCGGTCTTGGAGAACTGCGGTCCCATGTCGCCCTGGACGAAGTCCGTCAACCACGACACGTAGCGGACCGGCAACGGCTGATCGAGGTAGAACTCCTGCTCCGCCGCCTCGACGTCGGCGAGTTGGCTCGGCTCGGGCCCGTTCATGACGAGCTGACCGGGGACGACGCCGCCGATGATCGTGATGTCGGTGCCGGTCGCCGACACGGCGTCCAGACCGGCGATCGTGTCGGCTCGCTTCGGCAAGGTGTCGCCGGTCGCGACCAGGACCGCCTCCCGGTGGTCGAGGGTGTCGACGTCGTCGACGATCGTGTACGACCCGGACGGGATCTCGCCCTGGGTTCGGAGGGCGTAGCCGTCCGCCTGCGCGGTGCCCTGGAGGTCTTTGGCTCCGGAGACCGGACCCAAGATGTTGAACAGCGGGTCACCCAGGATGTTCATTGCGCCGAACGTCAGCATGCTGACGGCCAGCAGCAGCAGGACGGCCATCCCCGCGCGTTGCAGCCAGTAGTTCATCTCACCTCATTCGTCCGGTGCGGGCCCCGGATGGAGCCCGCACCCGGACCTCGTCATCGTCGTCGGACCGGGCCGATCACTCCATCCAGACCGAGTCGAACCATGTCCGACCGTTGGACGAGCACTTCAGCGTCACGTCCGGAGCACCGGGAACGGTGCGACCGCAGACCCCACGGACGTTCTCGGCGAAGGCGTTGTTCCACAGCGTGTGGTTGAAGAAGACGTACAGGTAATCCTGGTTGATCTTCTCGACCAGCTGATTCCACAGCTCGACCTGGTCCTCCGGGTTCTCCGTCGCCATGATCTCGAGGATGATGGCGTCGCGCTCCTCGTCGCAGTAGCGGGGCCAGTTCAGCGAGATGCCACCGATGTTGCGGCACATCAACCAGACGCGGTCGTCGGCGGGGTTCTCGGCGCCGAACTGACGCCAGGTGTTGACGTTGTACTGGCCGAACGCGGTCTGGCTGACGTGCTCGTCCTGCAGGAGTTCGTCGAACGTGACGTTGAAACCGGCTTCGGTCCACGACTCGCTCAACAGCTCGGCGATACGCGTCTGGACGACCGCGGGACCCGACCACTGGAGTTCGATGTTGATCTTGCCGTCGGTGCAGGTCGTGGTGCCGAGTACCGTGTTGTCGTCGCCACCGCGCTCGGCGCAGTACTCGGCCACGAGCGCCTGGGCGCCGGCGATGTCGTCGTGTGCCTGGACGACGTCGGGGTTGAAGAACGGGCTGTCCGGCGTGAACATCTGCTCGGCGGGGCGGTTGACGCCCAGACCGATCAGCTCGTTGTACAGGTCGACCGGCGTCGCGAGCGTGAGTGCCTCTCGGGCTCGGATGTCGTCGAACGGTGGCACCGACGAGTTCATCATCGCGAACGATTCCTCGCTCGCGTCGTTCAGCACGTTCTGGACCGAGTCGTCCTCGTCCAGATCGAGGATGGACGCCTGGTTCGTGGTCTGCAGTGCGTCGAGCTCACCGCCGAACAACAGCTCCGTGCGGGCGTCGGGGTCGGTGACGGGCAGGAACTCGACGGCATCGAGGTACACCTCGCCGCCCCACCACTCCTCGTTGCGGACGAACCGGGTGACCGAGTCCTCACTGCGACTCTCGAACACGAACGGGCCGGTGCCGACGGGCGCCTGGTTGAGCGAGCCGTCGTCGATCGCGGCCGAGAGCCACGTCGGTGACGCCATGTAGCCCAACTGGCCGGTGAGCGCCGACGGGAAGTTCGCGTTCGGGTCGAGCATCGTGAAGGTGACGGTCAGGTCGTCCACGACCGTGGTGGCACCCTCTTCAGGGAAGTAGGGCTTCACCGCGAGGCCGACCAGCGGGTGGGCTCGCTGCGCCTCGAAGTTGACGACGACGGCCTCGGCGTTGAGCGGCGTCCCGTCGTGGAAGGTGATGCCTTCGCGCAACTTCACGGTCCACTGGGTGAAGTCCTCGTTCGGGGTGAACGACTCGGCCAGGTACGGGGTCCAACCGCCGTCGCTGGTCGTGGCGGCCAAGGTGTCGAACACGGCGTTCGACATCAGCAGGCCGGGTGCCGAGAGGCTGGACGCGGTGGGGTTGAGGCCGTTGACGTCGGCTTCGAGCCCGTAGCGGAGGGTGCCGCCCATCACGGGGTCGGTGTTCTCCTCCTCCGCGATCGTGACGTCGATCGCTTCCTCGCGTTCCGCGCCGGATTCCTCGACGGCGCCGGAGTCGTCGCCGGAGCCCGAGTCGCCGCTGTCGCCCGAGTCGGAGTCGTCGTCACCGGAGTCCGACTCATCATCGCCCGACTCGGTGTCGTCGGCGGCCGGCTCGTCGACGCCGGTGTCGGTGTCGTCGACTGCGTCGTCCTGTTCGGCCGCGTCGTCGGTGGCTGCGTCGTCGTCGTCGCCGCCGCCGCATGCGGCGAAGACGAGGCCGGCCGCGACGGCGAGCGCTGTCAAACGGCGTCGTACGGCCGGTCGGTGCTGTGTGCTCATCGTGAGAATTGTCCCCCTGGGAGTCCGCCCCGGCTCGTCTGAGCGCCGGGTGAAAACGGACGTTACAACAGGGCTACCTCTGCCGAGCAACATGCCGCGAGCGCGCCCGCCCGCCGACCGTGTCGATCCGGTGGCCCGATGGTCGGACCACCGGCTCCCACGGGACGCGCGTGTTCATGCGCCCGACGTCGCCAGAGCGGCGTTCGGCTAGCGTCGCGACATGGCTGAGCATCCCGACGACGAGCGTGCCGAATCCGTCACCGGTCTCGAGCCGATCACCGACGAGACGGTGCTCGACCGATGTCGAGCCGGCACGGACGCGGTGCTGGCCGAGCACGATCCTCGCGAGACGTTCGGGTGGGACAAGCGCGACGCCAAGGCACGCTTCGGCGATGTCACCGACGAGGTGTCGGCGCTCCAGCAGCGCCTCTACGCCGAGGGTGAGCGCGCGCTGCTGATGGTGCTGCAGGGGATCGACGCCGGCGGCAAGGGCGGCACGATCCGCTCGGTCATGAACCAGCTCAACCCGGCCGGTGTGTCGGTGCACGGATTCGGGGTGCCGTCCGAGGAGGAGCGGGCGCACGACTTCCTGTGGCGCATCCATGCGCACACTCCCGAGCTCGGCAAGATCGCCGTCTTCGACCGCAGCCACTACGAAGACGTCCTCGTCGTGCGGGTGAAGCAACTCGTGCCCGAGTCGGTCTGGCGTGGACGCTTCGCCCACATCCGCAACTTCGAGGCCCTACTCGACGACGAGGGCACCACCGTCGTGAAGTTCTTCTTGAACGTGTCGAGCGAGGAGCAGCGCGAGCGCCTGCAGGACCGGATCGACGACCCGGAGGAGCGGTGGAAGTTCCGAGCCGGTGATCTCGACGACCGCGCGCTCTGGGACGAGTACCAGGCCGCCTTCCAGGACGCCATCCGCGAGACCACCACCGACGCGGCCCCGTGGTACGTCGTCCCCGGCGACCGCAAGTGGGTCCGGAACCTCGTCGTCGCGCTCGCACTGCGGCATCACCTGCGACTCATCGGACCCGAGTACCCGCCCGCCGAGGAGGACATCGAGCACATCGTCGTCACGTGAGCGTCGGCCCTCCAGGCCCGGTGATCGTCGGCGCACGTGACGATCGACACGTACCCGACCGGCCTGGCCGTCGCGCCGGGTCGATCCTGTAGCGTCGGCGGGCATGTCGGAAGAGCGCGAGATCCTGACCTGGGACAAGTTCGGCGAGGCGTCACGAGCCCTCGCCCAGATGGTGGCCGACGACGGCTACGAGCCCGACATGGTCCTGTCGATCGCTCGCGGCGGCCTGCTCATCGGCGGCGCCATGGGCTACGCGCTCTCGGTCAAGAACACGTACACGATGAACGTCGAGTTCTACACCGGCGTCGACGAGCGACTCGAGGTCCCGCGCATCCTGCCGCCCGCTCCCGACTTCGTCGATCTGCACAACGCGAAGATCCTGATCGTCGACGACGTGGCCGACACCGGGCATACCCTCAAGAGCGTCGAGGAGTTCTGCGAGGGCAAGGTCGGCGAGGTCCGCACCGCGGTGATCTACGAGAAGTCGCACTCGGTCGTGAAGTGCGACTACGTCTGGAAGCGCACCGACCTCTGGATCAACTTCCCGTGGAGCGACCAGCCGCCGGTCACCCGCCGCGACTGGTCGGTCGCGGACGCCTGACAGATCGTCACGGCGGACGCGTCAGCGGGTCGCGGCGCGAATCCGCTCCATCAGTCGATCCGGTGAGATCAGCCCGACCAGGCGGTCGTCGCGCCAGACCGTCACCGCAGGGCGTCGCGGGTCGAGCCGCGGCAGGACACTGCTGAGCGGTTCGTCGGGCGACGCGCGGGTGATGCCCTCGAGCGGGACCATCAGCTGGGTGAGGAGCACCCACGGCCGATCCTCGGCCGGCACGTTCCAGAGTTGGTCCTCCAACACGAGGCCTTGCGGTCCACCAGCGGCGTCGGTGACGAGCACCCCGCCGACATTGCCCAGGCGTCCGCGCTGCCACAGCATCGAGTCGGCGTCCATGTCGGGCCCGGCGTGGGCGAGTCCGTACCAGGTCAGATCGCCGACCGTGAGGCCGTCGAGGCGCTCGCCGACGGCGGCGGCGCGGATCTCGACCTGAGCGTTGACCAGGATGAACAGCCCGACGATGAGCCACCAGAGTCCACCGTCGCTGCGTACCACGAGCAGGAAACCCAACCCGATCAGCAGCCAAGCAAGACCGGTGCCGGCCTGCCCCGCCTCACGGGCGGCCCGATACCGGTTGCCGTGCTGCCCCCACCTGACGGCCTTCACGATGCGGCCGCCGTCGAGGGGCGCGCCGGGCAGCAGGTTGAAGCCACCGAGGAGTGCGTTGATGATCGCCAGCCAGAACAGCATCGTCTCGAACGCGCCGGCGGTGTCGGCGCCGGTGCCCCACCACCACACCGCGCCGAACAGGCCCGCCAAGGCGCAGCTGGCGAGCGGTCCGGCGGCGGCGATCCACCCCTCGGCTCGTGCCGACGGGGATTCGCTCTTCAACCGGGCGATGCCGCCGAGTGCCCAGAGTTGGATCGACTCGGTGTCGACGTCGTAGCGACGGGCGGTGAGGGCGTGGGCGAACTCGTGGACGAGGATCGAGACGAGGAATCCGACGACGCCGACCGAGGCGGCGTACCAGCCGACGCCACCGGCGAGGCTCGAGGCGAGGACCAGCGCGATGACAGCCACGCTCCAATGCAGGTTGACCCGGATGCCGAGCCAGGTTCCCAGGCGGAGAGATCCTCGTTGCATGTGTGCTCCTGAGGACCGTCGACGACCCTCGCTGTGGCGTGTAACCGTCATCTTGCCACGCCGTATTCCCGCCCCGCACGCGGTCGGTAGCGTCTCGGGCATGGTGCTGCACATCGATGTCGACCGATTGGTACGCCGGCTCGACGAACTCGGCGAGCTCGGCGCGGTCGAGGGCCCGAACGGCGAGCGGGGCTGTGCTCGGCTGGCCCTGACCGACGACGACCGGGCCGGCAGAGACCTCGTCGTGACGTGGATGCGCGACCTCGGACTCGTCGTGGAGATCGACGAGATCGGCAACGTCTTCGCGACCCGACCCGGCACCGACCCCGGTCTCGCCCCGGTGATGACCGGATCGCACATCGACACCGTCCGGACCGGCGGACGCTTCGACGGCAACCTCGGCGTGTTGGCCGGGCTCGAGGCGATCGAGACGCTGATCACCGCCGGCGTCGAGACACGGCGTGGCCTGACCGTCGCGTTCTTCACCGACGAGGAGGGTGCTCGCTTCCCACCCGACATGCTCGGCAGCCTCGTCTACGTCGGGGGCATGCCGATCGAGGCGGCGCTCGACGTGTGCGCCGTCGACGACGGCGCACGGTTGGGTGACGAGCTGGCACGGATCGGCTACGCGGGGCCGCGGCCGGTGCCCGGCGACCGTTTCCCGCACGCCTTCGTCGAACTGCACATCGAACAGGGTCCGATCCTCGAAGACGAGGGCATCACCATCGGCGTGGTCGAAGGGGTCCAGGGGATCTCCTGGACCGAGCTGACGCTCACCGGGCGGTCCGCCCACGCCGGCACGACCCCCATGCGGCTTCGACGCGACGCCCTGCTCGCTGCGGCCCGGATCACCGACGGCGTCCGGCGGATCGCGGACGACCTGGGCGGCGACCAGGTGGCGACCGTCGGTCGCCTCGAACCACATCCGAACCTCGTGAACGTCGTCGCCCAGTCGGTGACGATGACGGTCGACCTCCGCAACACCAGCGAGTCCGTGCTCCGTGACGCCGAGGCGCGGTTCGCGACCCTCGTCGACGAGGTGGCCGACGCGGAGCGCGTAACGGTCGAACGGCGGACCCTGGCGAGGTTCGAACCGGTCGAGTTCGACGCCGGCATGGTCGATCGTGTCGAGGCCGCGGCGCGAGCGCTCGGACACTCGACGCGGCGGATGCCGAGCGGCGCCGGACACGACGCCCAGATGCTGGCCCGGGTGTGTCCGACGGCGATGATCTTCACGCCCAGCATCGACGGGCTGAGCCACAACATCGCCGAGGACACCCACCCGTCCGACATCGCCGCCGGCGCCGACACCCTGCTCCACGTCCTCCTCGACTGCGCCCAGATGGAGTGACGGGACGCGACAAGGGTGCGGCACCCGCACGGGGAGCCGCACCCTTCTCGAGGTGTCAATCGATCAAGGTGTCAATCGATCAAGGTGTCAATCGATCAGAGGCCGATGCTCTCGTCGATGAACTCGTTGGTCACGATGTCCTCGGCGGTGAGACCCTCGGCCGGCGTCTGGCCGAGCGACTCGTACACCGGGATCGCCTTCTCGATCAGACCATTGACGCGGTCCAGGTCGAAGTTGCCGATCGTGTCGTCGGGGCCGTTCGACAGTAGACCGTCGTCGAGCATGGTCTGCACGGCGTACTCGGCCACACCCTCGGTGTAGACCCAGCCGTTGTCGAACGCTTCGACGGCCTCGATGATGACGCCGTTGGTCTCGGCCGGATCGGTGACGTAGTCGATCGTGCTCTGCTGGATGATCGGCACCAACTGCTCGAGGCAAGCCCGGTTCTCCTCGAGTCGATCGGCCTTGATCGCGATCGACTCGGCGTAGTTCTCCCAGCCGGCGTCGTTGATGTACGCGTACTCGATCGGCTTGTTCCAGTCCGGGACCTCGTTGGCGTAGATGTACGGCTCGGCCGAACCGAACCCCTGCTGCGCCGAGGCGCCCTGGTCGGCGATGAACAGTGCCGGCGTGCCGTCGTACGACCCGTCGACCTGGTCGGCCGACAGGATGCCGGTCTGGGTGAAGTAGTCCATGTACGCGGCGCCACCGAAGTAGCGGATGAGCACGTTTTCCTCACCGAGGTCCTCGATCGACTCGATGTCGGGGTACGTCTCGGGATCCCAGAAGAGGATCTGCGGGTTCTTCTCCATGCCGGCCATCACCGCGACGGTCGGGAACTCGGCCGAGTTCTGGATCGCCTCGTCGGTGTAGACGTAGCCGAGCAGGATCGAGTCGTCGGCGTACATCTGCGACGTGACGGTCTGGAAGCCGATCGCCGGGCCGCCGGAGCGGATCTCGATGTCGACGCCGGTCTCCTGGCCACCGGACACGAGCGGCCCGCGGACCGCCACCGTATTGGTGTCGATCTCGTACCCGTCACCGATCATCTCGTAGATCCAGCCGTGCTCGGCCTCGGGGTTCCAGTCGGTCTGGATGACGATCGGCGAGGGGCAGACGTCGGCGAGCGACACCGCCTCCGCGGGCTCCTCCGTCGATTCTTCGGCGGGCTCCTCGGTGGGTTCTTCGGCGGGCTCCTCGGTGGGTTCCTCGGCGGGCTCCTCGGTCGGCTCCTCCGCGGGTTCTTCGGCGGGCTCCTCGGCGGGCTCCTCGGTCGGCTCGGCAGCCGGTTCGTCGGCGGTCTCGTCATCGTCGCCGCACGCCGCAAGGGCGAGTGCTGCGACCACGGACATGGCGGCGAATCGTCGGGGTCGACGGTTCATGTGGTTCTCCTGTTCTGGGGTGTTCACGCTGGACGGGAGCCCGAGGGCTCGGTGGGTAGGGAGATCAGGTGCCGGTACGGCTGGTTTCGTGCCACTTGCCGATCGCCACCTTGGACAGCCATCCGAAGAAGACGAACACGGCGATGCCGAGCAGCGACGACAGGATCAGGGCGCCGTACGTGAGCGGGTAGAGGTTGCGCGACCGGTACTGATCCATCAAGATCCCGATGCCCTTGCTGCCGCGTCGGAAGAACAGCTCGCCCACCACGGCGCCGATCACCGACAGCCCGGCGGCGATCCGGAACCCGGCGAAGATCGCCGGCAGTGCCGCGGGGAACTGGAGCTTGAACAGTCGCGTCGTCCGGCTGGCGTGGTGCAACGTGAAGAGGTCGTGCATGCCGCGCTCGGCCGACAGCAGGCCGAACAGGGTGTTCGACACGATCGGGAAGATCGAGATGATCACGCACACCAGCACTCGCGAGCCGTAGCCGAATCCGAAGATGGTGCCGATGATCGGCACGATGGCGAGGATCGGGACCGCCTGAGCGGCGATGAGGTACGGCCAGAAGGCACCCTCGAGCGTCGTCGACTGGGCCATGAGGACGGCGATGGTCATCCCGAGCATGATCGAGATACCGAGTCCGATCAGCGCGATCATCGTCGTCCAGGCGAGCCCGGACAGCATCTGTCCCCGCGGCACGCTGTCGAAGAACGAGTCGGCGATGACGCGGTGCGGCTCGGTGATCAGGAACCGGGGCTTGTCGAACACGTTCTCGAGGACCCAGTAGTGCATGAGGTACCAGATGCCGACGAACACGGCGAGGCCGATCAGTGGGCCGGCGGCCTTGCTCAGCGCCTTCGAGGAACGGCCGGCGGGCTTGGGTGGGAGCATCGGTTGGCCGGCGCCGGCCGGGACGGCTCCCAGCTCGGTGGCGTCGTCGACGTGGGCGGGTGATTCGGTGGTCATCGGTGGGTCTCGTGGGGTCAGTGCATGATCATCCCACCGGTGACGTTGAACGCCTGTCCGGTGAGATACGCGGCGGACGGGGATGCGAGATGGACGGCCATCGCGGCGACGTCGTCGGGCGAACCGCAGCGGCCGAGGGGTGACTTCGCCGACCAACCGGCGACCATCTCGGGGGTTCGGGTGTCGGCGCCCATCTCGGTGAGCACGTATCCCGGGCAGATCGAGTTGACGGTGATCTGATGGGCGCCGAGTTCTTTCGCTGCGACCTGGGTCAGCGAGATCACCGCCGCCTTCGACGCTGCGTAGTGCGCCTGACCGGCCTCGCCGTCCTTGCCGCCCATGCTCGCCATGTTGACGATCCGGCCCCCGGTGCCCTGCTCGATCATGCGGCGCGCTGCGACCTGGATCGTGAGCAACATCGATCGCGTGTTGACGTCGAACATCCGGCTCCACTGGTCGGCGTCGATCTCGAGCAACGGCACGATCTCGAACACGCCGGCGTTGTTCACGAGCACGTCGACGCCACCCACGGTGTCGATCGCTTCCGCGGTGCCGCGGCGGGCGTCGACGGGATCGGCGAGGTCACAGGTGACGGACTTCGCCCCGAGATCGGCGGCGGTGTCGGCGACGACGGCGGAACGGTCGAGCAGGACGACCTGGTCGCCGGCCGCCACGAACGCGGCGGCGATCGACGCGCCGATGCCACGCGCCGCTCCCGTCACGACGACACGTCGCGGCGGTGCCTCGGGGCTCGTCATCGCTGCCATGGCACCGGCGACGTTAGTCCTCGCGTCGGCACGCGTCGTCCTCCGCACGGCACGTCGACGTGTACATCTTGTTTCGGGGTCGTGCGCATGCCGAGCCGCGCGGACGCCCGCGCTACCGTCCGCGAGATGCCGCCGACCGTGTCGCCGATCACGTCGCACCACGACGCCGACGTGATCGTCGTCGGTGCCGGCCACAACGGACTGATCTGTGCGGCATATCTCGCCCGCGCCGGCCATGACGTGCTCGTCGTCGACGCACGATCGGACGTCGGCGGATGTGCCTCGACCGTCACCGACCTCGGTGCCCGGTTCAACATCTGCAACTGCGACCACACGATGGTGCGCGCGATGCCGATCGCCGACGAGCTCGACCTGGCTTCGTTCGGGCTGCGGTATCTCGAACCGGAGGTGAGCGGGATCCACCGGTTCCACGACGGGTCCGACCCGTGGCTGTTCCTCCACGACGTCGACGCCCACCTGGAGGCGCTGAACCGGACGCACCCGCACGCCGTCGCCGGCTACCGGCGCTACCTCACCGACGCGATCCCGGTCGCCGAGCTGGCGCTCGACGTCGCACGCACCACCCCGTCGATGCGCGCCATGGCCTCGACCGTGCTCCGACGCCGAGCGGACGGAGCGGCTCGTC
>NZZV01000065.1 GCA_002698945.1 Acidimicrobiaceae bacterium | reverse complement strand
GCTCGCCAGGAACAGCGCGGCGGTCACGATCTCCTCGGGGCGGCCCGGGCGCCCGAGTGCGTTGTCGGCGGTCTCGCGTGCCTCGTCCGTCCACGCCTTGGAGATGTCGGTCAGGAACGGTCCGGGGGAGAGGGTGCTGATCCGCACCTTCGGCCCGTATTCGGCGGCGAGTGACCGACCCATCTGGTTGAGCGCCGCCTTCGCGGAGCCGTAGGGGACCACGTGGGGGAGTGGGAGCAGCGATCCCGACGACGTCACGTTGATGATGACGCCACCGTCACCTTCGCTCATCCGCTTGGCGATCTGTGACGCCATCCGGAACGGTCCCTTGAAGTTGAGGCCGACGACGCTGTCGAACAGCGCCTCGGTCACCTCGTGACTGTGGGCCGCTGGTCCCATGCCGGCGTTGTTGATGCAGACGTCGATGCGGCCGAACTCGTCGTAGGCACGTTGGATGAGGGCGTCGATCGAGTCCCACTTGGCGGCGTGCACCTGGACGGCGAGCGCCTTGCGTCCGATGGCGCGCACCTCGTCGGCGACCGCCTCACAGTTGTCGAGCTTGCGGCTTGCGATCACCACGTCCGCGCCGCGCTCGGCGAACGCCTTGACCATCTCGTAACCCAACCCCCGGCTCCCGCCGGTGACGAGCACGACCTTCCCCGAAAAATCGAACAACGGATCCATGCCGCCCAGCCTTGCCGATCGGTCCCGTTCCACTGGCGTCGAGCACAGATGGTGTCGGATCCCTTCCGTGCACAAGGCTCCTGCCCGGTGTCGGCGCGGTGCACGGAAGGGATCCGACACCATCTGTGCATTTACGTGGCTTGGCCGGCGAACTGGGCTCGGTGGAGGCGGGCGTAGGCGCCGTCGGCGGCCATCAGTTCGTCGTGGTCGCCCTGTTCGACGATCCGGCCGCCGTCCATCACGAGGATCACGTCGGCGCCGCGGATCGTGGAGAGGCGGTGGGCGATCACGAAGCTGGTGCGCTGGGAACGCAGCCGGTTCATCGCTTCCTGGATCAGCACCTCGGTGCGGGTGTCGACCGAACTGGTCGCCTCGTCGAGGATCAGGATCGACGGATCGTTCAGGAACGCACGGGCGATCGTGAGCAGCTGCTTCTCGCCGGCCGACACATTGTCACCCTCGTCGTTGATCACCGTGTCGTAGCCGTCGGGGAGGGAGTGGACGAACCGGTCGACGTAGGCGATCTCGGCCGCCTCGTGGATCTCGGCCTCGGTCGCCGAGGGACGGCCGTAGGCGAGGTTGTCGCGGATCGTGCCGCCGAACAGCCAGGTGTCCTGCAGCACCATGCCCATCTCCGACCGCAGTTCGCTGCGCGGGATCGAGGCGATGTCGCGACCGTCGATGCTGATCGAGCCACCGTCGAGCTCGTAGAACCGCATCAGCAGGTTGACGAGGGTCGTCTTGCCGGCGCCGGTCGGTCCGACGATCGCGATCGTCTGGCCGGGTTCGGCCGTGAGCGAGAGGTGCTCGATCAGCGGTGTGTCGGGGTCGTACGAGAACGTCACGTCGTCGAACACGATCCGGCCCCGAACCGGCTTCGGGTCGACCGTCGCCGCCGCTTCGGGGGATTGCTCGTCGGCGTCGAGGAGCTCGACGACACGCTCGAGCGACGCCAATCCGGACTGGAACGTCGCCGCCATCGAGGCGAGATGCGTGAGCGGTTGCGAGAACTGGCGGGCGTACTGGATCATCGCCTGCATGTCGCCGACGGTGATCGCACCGGCCGAGATCCGCAACCCGCCGGCGACGGCGATGATCACGAACTGCAGGTTGCCCATGAAGACCATCATCGGCTGGATGAGACTGGCGGTGAACTGGGCCGACCGGCTCGCTTCGAAGAGCTGGTCGTTCTCGTCACGGAAGCGTGCCTCGACGTCGGCCTGGCGACCGAATGCCTTGACGACCGCGTGCCCGGTGAACACTTCCTCGGCCTGTGCGTTGAGCGAGCCGGTGTGTCCCCACTGGGCGATGAAGCGGGGTCGCGCTCGTTTCGTGATCGTCTTCATGAGCCACACCGATGTCGGTACGGTCACGAGCGCGATGACGGCGAGCAGCGGTGAGATCGTGAACATCATCACCGTCACGCCGATCAGGGTCAGGAGTGACGTGACGATCTGGCTGGTCGTCTGCTGCAGGCTCTGTGCGAGGTTGTCGATGTCGTTGGTGACCCGGCTCAGCAGATCACCACGCTCCTGACGATCGACGTACGAGATCGGCAGGACGTGCAGCTTCTCCTCGACCGCTTCGCGCAGCCGGTACATCGAGCGCTGGATCGAGCCGGCGAGGATGAACCCCTGGGCGTAGGCGAACAGCCAGGAGGCCACGTAGATCACGCCGACGAGGATCAGCTGGTCGGCCAGTCGCCCGCTGTCGATGTCGCCGTCGAGCGCACCGCTGACGATGATGTCGGTCGCCTCGCCCAGCAGCCGCGGGCCGAAGACGACGCAGACGACGCTGGCGACGGTGAGGACGAGCGAGATCACGATCCACCGCTGCTCGGGTCCGATGATCTGACGCAGCCGACGCAGCGCGGCGCCGGTGTCGCGGCTGCGTTCGGTCGGCATGCCGGCGCCACCGCCCGGACCGAAGCTGCTGCGTCGCGCCTCGCGCCCCGTGGTCGTGATCATGTCGAGCTCGTCGCGCTCGCCGCTGTGCTGGTCGTCACCGTGCTGGCCGGAGTGCCGGCCGTTGCGTTCGTCGCTCATGCTGCTGCCTCCTCGCCGGCCTGCGACGCCAGGATCTCGGCGTAGGTGGGGCATCGGTCGATCAGTTCGTCGTGCCGGCCGAGCCCGACGACGGCGCCGTCTTCGAGGACGAGGATCTGGTCGGCGCCGGCGATCGTCGACACCCGCTGGGCGACCACGATCACCGCCGCGTCGCGGGTTCGGGGTTCGAGGGCCGCCCGCAACCGGGCCTCGGTGGCCAGGTCGAGCGCGGAGAACGAGTCGTCGAAGACGTAGATGTCCGGGTTCGCGACCAGGGCTCGTGCGATGGAGAGTCGCTGCCGCTGACCGCCCGACACGTTGGTGCCGCCCTGGTTGATCGGGCTCTCGAGCCCCTTCGGCAGCGTCTGGACGAACCCGGACGCCTGCGCGATCTCGAGCGCGTCCCACAGCTCGTCGTCGGTGGCGTCGGGGCGACCGAAGCGGAGGTTGCTCGCCACGGTGCCGGAGAACAAGAACGCGCGCTGGGGCACGTAGCCGACGTGGCCCCACAGGAGCTGCGGGTCGAGCCGCTTGAGGTCGACGCCGTTGACGCTGACGGTGCCGTCGGTGGCGTCGAACAGGCGGGCGACGAGGTTGACCAGGGTCGTCTTGCCGGCGCCGGTGCTGCCGATCACGGCGAGCATCTGGCCGGGCTCCACTCGGAACGAGACGTCGCGAAGCACGGGCTGGTCGGCGCCGGCGTAGCGGAAGCCGACCCGATCGAACGCGACGGTGCCACGTTCGGGCATCGCAGTGACGGGGTCGGGCGGAGTCGTCACGGTCGACGGCCGTTCGAGGACCTCGGAGATGCGCTCGCCGGCCACTGCGGCGCGCGGGATCATCGACACCATGAACGTCGCCATGACGACGGCGATCAGGATCTGCATGAGATACGAGAGGTAGGCGACGAGTGAACCGACCTGGAGGTCGCCGCTCTCGATCCGACCGGCCCCGAGCCAGAGCACGCCGATACTCGAGATGTTGACCATGAACCCGATCGTCGGGAACATCGCCGCCATGATCCGGCCGGCGCGCAGCGAGACGTCGGTCAGGGCCGTGTTCGCCTTGGCGAAGCGGGCTCGTTCTTCCGGCTCGCGGACGAAGGCCCGCACCACCCGCATCCCGGTGATCTGTTCGCGCAGCACCGAGTTGACCTGGTCGATGCGCTCCTGCATCGCCTGGAACGCCGGCACCATCTGCACGATCAGCAGTCCGAGCACGATGACGGTCGCGGGCACGGCGATGACGAGCACGATCGACAGCCCGACGTCTTCGCGCATGGCCATGATGACGCCGACGACGAGGGTGATCGGGGCGGCGATCATCATCGTCGCCGCCAGCACGACGAGCTGCTGCACCTGCTGGACGTCGTTGGTGATGCGGGTGATGAGCGACGGTGCGCCGAACCGCCCGACTTCGCGGGCGGAGTAGTCGGTCACCTGGTGGAACAGGTCGCGTCGGATGTCGCGGCCGAACCCCATCGCCACCCGTGCACCGAACCAGACGGCGGCGATCGCGAAGACCACCTGGATGAAGCTGAACGCGACCATGATCGCGCCCACCCGCCAGATCTCGCCGTTGTCGCCGACCAGGACCCCCTCGTCGATCAGTCGGGCGTTGAGCCCGGGCAGGGTGAGGGTCGCGGTGGTCTGCAGGGCTTGGAGCACCAGGACGAGGATCAGCTCGCGGCGATATGGCCGCAGGCCGTCGACGATCAGTTGGCGGAGCTTCACGCTGACTCCTCGGGGTTGGCGCAGCCGTGGAGGAAGCGGTGAACGATGACTTCGGGTGTCATGGCGTGCGGCGTGATCATCGGGTGGGACAGTGCCAGTACGAGCGCCTGGAGCGTGCGGGCCGCATCCTCGGGTTCGACCGCGAGTTCGTCGCGATGCGCGGACATCAGCTCGACGAGCGCCGGGTCCTCGCTCATGGGTCCACGTTTGGTGGGTCGTTGTTCGACCAGCTTCGAGAGCAGTCGCCAGACGTCGCGGGTACGACGCTGCAGCAGGGTCGTCGCGACGATCAGTTGGTCGGGGAACGACAGTGCGGCGTCGATGTCGGCGATCGCCTGTCGGGTTGCTTCGGGGTCGGTGACGGCGTCCACGACGGCGTCGATCAGCGCCGACTTGTCGTCGAACACGTTGAAGATCGTGCCCTCGCTGACACCGGCGGCGTCGGCGAGCTGCTTCGTCGTGACCGCGGCGCCGTGGTCGGCGATCAGCGGGATGGCGGCGTCGACGAGTGCCCGCCGGCGTTCGTCCGGGGGCAGCGGCGCCGCGCGCCGGGGCGGCGTGCTCGGGTCCGACGGTGTCTTCGAGGCAACGATGCCGGCCAGACTACCGGAATGAGTGAGCACTCACTCAGTCATTGTTCGTTCCCGCGAGGTGCTGGCGGACCACGGCGCTCGCCGGACCGGTGTGCCCCACCGACCCCCGCACCGGTGCCGTCGGGGGCGCGGTCTCGGTCGCCGTTCTCGTGCTGGGGCTCGTCGTGCTCGGAACCGTCTTGTTCCGACCCGTCCGACCCGTCCGACCCGTCCGACGCGTTCGGCGTGTCGGCGAGGGCCTCGCGCACGGCGGCATCGACCAGGGCGGCTTCGCGACGTTCGCGACGCCGACGGTGGCGGCGCCACAGCACCGCGACGCCGACGAGTACGGCGAGTGAGGCGAGCAGCGTCCACGGCATCGTCGGTGCGGTCACCGACGCAGATTCGACGGGCGTGTCGGCATCGAACACGTCGCCGTCGCGAGTGGGGATCGGTGTGAGTTCGATCGTGGCGGTCGTTCGTCCGATCGGCCAGACCTCGCCGACGTCGACGTCGAAGGTGAGTGAGTTGCCCGGGAGCAGTTCGCCCATCGGCTCCGGTGTCACGGTGCGGCCAGGGAAGAAGAGCCGACCGTTCGTCGTGACCGTCTGTTCCGCTCCGAGACGAACGTTGCCGGTGTTGGTCACCGTGTAGGTGACGTGCATCGAGCCGGTGCCGACCGGGTTGAACGACCCGGTGTAGGACACCTCGGCATCGGAGATCTGGAGTGCCGGACGGAGAGGACCGTCGACTCGGACGTGGACCCGGTTGCCGAGGCGCCGGTCGAGGATCACCGTGTCGCCGCCGTCGTCGACGCCGGGCGTCCGATGTGACGTCACGATGCCGCCGGTGTGGTCGCCGGGCTCGGCGTCGGCGGGGACGGTCAGCGTGAAGTCGACGTCGACGAACTCGAGCGGCGCAATGGCGAGTTCGCTGCTGTCGAGGGAGATCCAGGCGCCGACGCCGGTCGGCTCCTCCCCGGCCGGCAAGAGGTCGAGAGCTCCGGTCGATGTGGTGATCGCATCGCTCGCGTAGAGATCGAGCCGCAGTGTCTCCTCGCTGTAGTTGCGAACCCGGATGCTGTCGGTGACCGTCACCCCCGGTGCGATGTCGTAGCCGAAGTTCGGTCGCTCAGGGTCCGCGTCGGTGGGGGACGGCCGAACGGACCACGTGATCGACGATCCGTCGTCCTGCGACGGGAGCGTGGCGGCCGGGGAGGTCCGGCCGATCGCGTTCGCCGGTTCGAGTCCGGGCGCCAGCACCGACCCCAGTGCAACGCACAGGAGGAGAACGACGAACATGGTGCGTCGTGAGGTCGATGTCGGGTCGGCGGGTCGTGGGTGCACGTGTCGCGTCCTCATGGGAGGGGCGGGGAGTGCTCCGGTGTCGGTGCACTCCCCGCCCGTATGGATGTTTCGTTCCGGCGGCCACGGTCGGGGGCCGTGACCGCCGAGCTTCAGGACAAGGCGGTGATGGTCAACGTCGCCGTGTAGGTGCCGGCCTCGGTGTCGACGGGCAGGCGGAGCTCGAGCTCGGCACCGACCGTGCCGGTTCCGAGCGGGTGCCCCGCGGTGGCCGATGCCAGTATCGATGCCGCCGTGAGCCCGTCGCCTCCGTCGAACCCGGATGCGACGGGTGCGCCGGCGGTCGCTCCGGCGCCGGGAGACAGGACCTCGGGTGTCCAGCCGAGGTAGCTGCCCGGTAGGCCGCCGCTGAAGTCCGACACCTGCCCGGACAGCGACCACTCGGGGCCACCGTCACGGGTGTCGGTCACCATGATCGGCGTCAGGTCGCCCGTCGACTGCAGGTACGAGCCCATGTTGGCCGCCTCGGTCATCTGGACGTTCGGGTCACCGTCGATCGTCCACACGAACTCGCCGGGTCCGGTCACCTCGGGGACGACGACTTCGATCGAGAGGTCGCCGTCGTCGGCGGCGTCGCCGAGCGTGAAGCTCGCCGACCCGACCTCGCTCACGTTCCCGGCGGTGTCGGAGGCCCGATAGTCGACCGTGTGGTCGCCCGGCCCGCTGACGACGACGGCGGCCGTGTACTCCGACCATTCGCCGTCGTCGATGCGGTACTCGATGTACACCTGGCCCGGCATGTCGTCCTCGGCGGTCAGTTGGACCGAGACCGGGTCGATCGACGTGTCGAGTGTGATGCATCCGATCGGCAGCCCATTGGCTCCACCGTGAATGACGACGGCTTGGGCGTCGGCCCGCGCCACCCAGTCGGCCGAGGTGCTGACGGTCGCATTCCCGCCGGCGTCGGCGATGAAGCCACCGTTCGGGTCGCTCGGATCGTCGAGGATCCACAGCTCGTTCGGTGGCATCATCGCCCCGTCGGGATCGTCCATGTAGTGCTCACCGAGCGACGAGCAGGTGCCGGTATGGAGATGTGCCGAGAACAAGCCGTCCGGCTCCAGCCCGGTCACGTCGATCGACGCGGTCGTCTGCGTCGACGTGACGATGAGTTCACCGGTGCCCGCCAGCGAGTCGTAGCTCGCCGCCGGTTCGACGGTACCGCTGAAGGAACCGAGCAACGCCGCCTCGACCACGGGAGCCGTGGTGTCGGAACTGTCGCCCACGACTCGGAAGTAGTCGAACGTGATCGGCACCGGCGCCGCCTGGTTCGTTCCGATGGTGAACACACCGATGGCACCTTCGGCTGCGACCAGGGCGTTGGTCGCAACGTCGGGCATGTCGGTCCACGTGGCACCGTCGAGCGAGAACGCACCGGAGAAGACGTCGCCTGCACGTGACATGCGGAGCCACAGGTCGCCTCGTGCCACCCCGTTCTGATTGATGGCGTCGGCGATGGCGGCGTCGATCTCGTTCAGCATCTCGAGATTCGTGCTGACCTCGTTGCCGGCCGAGTTGGTGGCCACCATGTCGAACTTGACGTAGTTGTCGTCGTCCGCGTAGGCGATCAACCCGGCCTGCTGGTACTGCTCGGCGAGCGCCGACGTGTCGAGCTTGGCTTCGACCGTCCACTCCTCACCCGGCTGTTCCTGCAAGAGGAAGTTCGTCGGGTCGCTGTTGCCGGTCTGGTAGATGTCGCCCTGGCCGGTCTCGATCACGATCCCCTCGTCGGCGAACTCGTACGCCGACGGATCGAGTCGGATACTGCGAGCCCAACGGCACAGATCGAGGTCGGGACCGTCGAACTCGTCGTCCGGGTCGGGATCGCCGACCGAGTCGTCGGGCGTGACGAGGAACCGGTCGAACGAAGCGATGTCCCCACCGGGCCGACCGTTGCCGGCGAGTGCGAACAGCCCCATCTGCACGTCGGTGAGGCCCGACACGTCGCCGGTCGCACCGAACAGGTCCCAGGTGTCACCGTCGAGCGACGAGTAGGCCTCGACGAGTCCGGCGTCGTCGATGCGGAGCTGCAGGTGGACCGTGTCGGGGTACCCGTCGCCGACGGCGGGGCCGTTGGTCTCGTCGGGCGACCCGGCGGTCTCCTGGACCAGCTGGAACACTCGGGCGGCGGGGTCGGCGCTGCCCGTCGAGCGGCCCTCGAAGACGAACTTCACGTAGTTGTCGTCGTCCTGGTAGAGGATCAACCCGGCCTGTTCGTACGCGTCGTAGAACTCACCGGTCACCGTCGTGGTGATCGTCACCGCACCGCCGGGGAGCGGCTGGACGACGATGTTCGGAGCGTCCGTGTTGTTCGTGCCGTAGATGTCGGTCGCCGTGATCGGCAACACGAGTTGTGAGTCGGCGACGCTCAGATCCTGGTTCTCGCGGATCACGGTCCAGCGATCGCGATCGAGCGTCGTGCCGAGGAAGTCGTCGGAACGTCCGGCGATGCACTCGACCCCGGCGGGATCGACGTCGATGTCGACCGAGGCGAACGACGATGCACCCGCCGGATCGGACACGGTGACGGTCGCCGTGTACTCACCGGGTGCCTCGTACGTGTGCTCGACGTCTTCACCGTCGGCGACGTTGCCGTCCCCGAACGTCCAGCTGTACGTCAGGTCGGTGTCGCCGTCGGGGTCGGTCGCCGTGGCGTCGAACGAGACGTCGAGCGGTGCCTCACCCGATGTCGGGGTGGCCGTGACGTCGACGTCGGGAGCGCGGTTCGAGCTGACGCCTTCACCGTCGAACTCCATCCAGTTGACGTTGAACAGTGAGCCGGTCGCTCCGGTCGGTGAACCGGCGACGAAGAAGATGCTGTCGCTCGTCGTGCCGGGGGCGATGTCGGCTGACACGGTGGTCCACTCCTGCCATCCTCCGGTGTCCGGGACGTCGGCGGTACCGACGATCGGGCCGTCCGGCGAGTCGGTGCGGATCTCGATCTGACCGCCGACGGCGTCGGAAGCGACCCGGAAGTCGACCGAGTCGATGTTGGTCAGATCGGCAGGCGCGAGCGACCACCAGTCGTCGGCTTCGATGAAGCCGATGTTCTGGCCACCGTTGACGTCGGTCGTGGTTTCGAGCTGAACGCCGGCGTCGCCGGACGACGACGAACCCGGGAGGCGCCCGGATGCTGCGAAGTACTCGGCCTCGGTGTGTCGGAGTCGGAGCTCGATCACCTCCTGCGAGGTGAGGCTGCCGGCGCCGTTGGCGCCGCCACCGTCGGTGTACGTGAACGTGACGATGCCGAAGATGTTGGCACCGACGTGCCCGGTGTCGCCGGTGAGCGGGAAGCTGCCCGAGCATCCGGTGTACTGAGCGTACGGATGGGCGTGTTCGTCGTGACCGAGCGCCGGTTGGGTGACGATCGCTTCGCAGTCACCGGTCCCGTCCTCCGCGTCGGCGACCGACACGGAATAGCTGATCTCGTCACCGAAGCTGAAGAAGCCGCCGTTCGATGGACTGTCGACGGTGATCACCGGCGCCGAGTTCCCGGCGGTGATCGTCGTGCTCGACGTGCCGGTGGCGCCTTCGTCGTCGACGACGGTCAGCTGGGCCTGGAAGTCGCCGGCGTTCTCGTAGACGTGCGTCGGGTCGGCGTCGGTCGAGTCGGTCGTCCCGTTGCCGTCGAAGTCCCACTGGTACGTGACCTCGCCGCCGTCCGGATCGTACGACCCGGCCGACGAGAAGTTGACGGTCAGCGGGAGCGGGCCGTTCGTGACGTCGGTCGTCAGACGGGCGATCGGCGATCGCGACGCGCCGACGTACTCCATCCGGTAGATCCCCGAGTCGCTGTTGTTGCCGCCGAAGCCACTGCCCCACTCGATGAAGTAGAGCGCGCCGTCGGGACCGAAGTCGAAGTCCATGAGGCGGCGGAACGTCTGACCCGGGAACATCACGGTGATGACCTCGGCCGCGTCGACGTCGTCGTCGACCTGGAACGAGAGCATGCCGTTCGTCGTCCGGTTCCACTCGCCGAAGATGGCCTTGCCGTCCCAGTACTCGGGCCACTTGATCGACGACGGATTGGCGGCGTCGTAGCGGTATACCGGACCGGCCATCGGAGCGCCTCCGGTGCCGATCTCGGGCGTGCCGGTCTCCTGGCGTCCGTACCACTGTTCGGCGGCGATCGGTGCCGGCAGTTGCGTGATGCCGGTGTTGTTCGGCGAGTCGTTCACCGGGCCGTTCTCACAGTCGAACGCATCGCCCGGTGTCTGGGTCTCGAAGTCGTAGTCGGTGTACGGCGCGTTGTCACCGACGCAGTAGGGCCAGCCGTAGAAGCCGGGCTCGTCGACGATGTTCCACTCGACCCGCCCGTCCGGACCGCGGTCGGGATTCACCGAGCCGGCGTCGGGTCCGTAGTCGGCGACGAGCAGCTTGTTGGTCAGCGGGTCGACACCGATGCGGAACGGGTTCCGGAATCCCATCGCGTAGATCTCGGGTCGAGTCAGGTTCTCGGTGTCGAGCGCCTCGTCGAACAGGTTGCCGTCGGGGATCGTGTAGGTGCCGTCCGGTTGCGGCGTGATGCGAAGGATCTTCCCGTTGAGCGCGTTCGAGTTCGCCGACGTGCGTTGGGCGTCCCACGCAGACCGGCCGGCGCGCTCGTCGATCGGGGCGTAGCCGTCGGATGCGAACGGGTTGGTGTTGTCGCCGACGGCGATGTACAGGTTGCCCTCGGTGTCGAACTCGATCTCGCCGCCGGCGTGGCAGCACTCGGCGCGCTGGGTGTCGATCGAGAGGATCTCCACCTCGCTCGCCATGTCGAGGGTGTCGCCGGTGACCGTGAACCGCGAGACGATGTCGCGCGGTGTCGATCCGGCCGGGGAGTACGTGAGATAGATCCAGCCGTTGTCGTCGAAGTCGGGGTCGAGCGCCATCCCGGTGAGTCCGAACTCGTGCACGGTGCTCACGTCGATGGTGGCGGCACGAGTGATCGAGCCGTCGGTGCGGATGATCTGGACGAAACCGCTGCGGTCGACGTAGAAGACGCGTCCGTCGGGGGCGACTTCGAGGGTCATCGGGTTGGCGGTGCTGTCGTCGAGGGTGACCTTCTGGAAGTTGTCCCAGTCGGTTGCGCCACAGTCGCCGGGTGCGGCGCCGGCCGCGTATTCGATGCCGCCCCAGATGAGGTCGAGGAATTCTGGTTCGGAGAACGATGCCTCGGTGTGTCCGAGCCCGGTGTACCAGGCGCGTCCGCCGTCGTAGGCGTGACACCACGAGATCGGGTGGTCGCCCATCGCGAGGCTGCCCGCCGCGTAGCTCGACTCGTCGAGCGACTGCAGCACGTGGACGTCGTTGCGAGGGTTCGACTGGAAGCTGTACCACTCGTCATCGCGCGTCCAGCGGGTGTCGAGGTGATCGGTCGACGGGTGGGCGTGGTCTTCGGTGACCACCGTGCCCGTCGGCGTTCCGGGAGGGTGGCCCTCGAAGTACGCGCCGACGAGCTCGCCGTACCACGGCCAGCTGTATTCGGTGTCCGACGCTGAGTGGATGCCGGCGTAGCCGCCACCCGCTTGGATGTATCCCTCGAACGCCGCTTGTTGGGTGGCGTCCAGCACGTCGCCGGTCGTCGACAGGAACACGACGGCGGCGTACTGGCTGAGGTTCTCGGGTGTGAACGCCGTCGGATCTTCGGTGGCGTCGACGGTGATGTTGTTCGTCGCGCCCAGCGATTCGAGCGCGGCGATACCTGCCGGGATCGAGCTGTGTCGGAACCCGGCGGTTCGCGAGTACACCAGGATGGAGTAGTCGGTGTGGTTGTCGGCCGTGGCCGAGGTCGATGACACCACGAAGGTGCCGAACGTCATCGCCAGGGCGGCAATGAACGCAACGAGACGGCGTCTCGCGATCATGGAATCCCCTCTCATAGTCCGTCGTAACGGTGGGCACCTTCGGCCCGAGCACGGCGAACGACGGGCGCGCTGAATCAGCGCTCCTCGATCGGACCCCCCAGCCCCGCATCACGGACATCTTCGATGTCCCGGCGACCACGGTCGCGCCGGAGTGTCGGGCGGTCAATCCCTCCATGGGATAGTCCCATCGCGCTAGCGGGGCGGACCCTGCCAGCGATGGGATGGTCCCATCGCGCTAGCGGGCGGACCCTGCCAGCCCGAGGCGTCCGGAGTCGGGCCCACCGAAGCACTGGGGGTGACGACGGCGGGCCCGGCGCCCCGAACCGACCGTTGTACAGATGGCCGGATCGATCACGCGCTGACGACCGCTCCGGACATCGCGGAGACGCGACTGTCGATCGGGCCGTCGGGCGCAACGCTTCGTCGGCCGACGGTACCGAGCCGCTCCGCGACGGGACAGGTGCATCGGTACGAGGTGGCGTGGTTCGTTCGCGCCCCCGCAGCGGCACCGACCGGAGCGATCATGCGGTCGGCCATGAAGCGAGGGGTGCGGCGTTCAGGAGATTCGGTCTACAGTTCGGCCGTGGCCGTGGGGGGTTCCGAAGCTGCGATCGAGACGCGCACCGCTGAAGTGCGTGAGATGTACGCGCTCCTGCTGCAGGGCGAGCTGTCGGGTCCCGACGCGCTCACCGCCAGCCAGCAGATGCTGCAGATCCTGATGGACTCGATGGCGAACGCCGTGTTCTGGAAGGACCTCCGCTCGTGCTACATGGGCTGCAACAAGGTGTTCGCTCGGTTCGCCGGTGTCGACCCGAGCGTGCTGGTCGGGATGTCCGATCGCGACATGCCGTGGGCCGACAGCCAGTCGTACAGCGCCGACTGGTTCATCGACTGGGACCGTCAGGTCATGGAGACCGGCGAGCCGGCGTTCGGCATCATCGAGCAGTTGCGCAGCGCTGCGGGGGAGGAGCGCTGGCTCCAGACCAACAAGGTTCCGCTGCGCGATCTCGATGGTCGCATCATCGGCGTGCTCGGCACCTTCGAGGACATCACGAACCGCCGTCGTGCCGAGGAAGAACTGCAACGAACACTCGACGAACTCGACGAGCGGGTGCGCCAGCGAACCGCGCAACTGACACTCGCCAACGAGTCGTTGCGACGCGAGGTCGAAGATCGTGTCCGCCTCCAAGCCGAGGAGCGGCTCCAGCGGGCCTATGCGGACGCCTTGCGCGACACCGCTGCGGCGATGACGTCGACGTTCGATCTCGACGCCGTACTGCGCGAAGCGGTGATCGGGGTCGAGCGCGTCGTGTCGGCCGACCTGATCGCGGTTGTGCTGGTTGATTCCGACGGCCACGTTCAGAACTCGAGCCACCGAGCGAGCTACGGCTACGGCGACGTCCGGATCGAACGACTGGAGGGCGGCTGCTCCGAACTGTCGATCTTGCGTCGGCTCGGTGTCGACCACGGCCCGATCATCATCAACGAGCCGATGGACGCGCTCGGTCAGGCGAGTTCGGTGCTCGGGGCGCGCATCAGCGTCGCCGACCAGGTGCTCGGCTTCCTGTTCGTGGAGAGCGCCGTGCACGGGTTCTACACGTCCAGCCATGCCGAGCGGCTCGCGGCGGTCGCCGATCAGGCCGGTGCCGCGATTTCGAACGCCCGCCTCGCCGGCCGAGCGAGCGAGGTCGCCGCGGCCGAAGAACGCCAACGGCTCGCACATGAGTTGCACGACGCCGTCAACCAGACGCTGTGGACCGAGGCGATCACGGCCGAATCGCTCCTGCGCGACGTCGACGAGTCGTCGCCGTTGTACCACCGGGTCGCCCGGCTGCACCAGCTCGCACGCGGCGCATTGTCCGAGATGCGGGCCTTGTTGCTCGAACTCCGACCGGACGACCTCACCGACGTCGGCCTCGACGAACTCATCAACTACCTCATCGCCGCAATGGAGTGCCGGCGTACGTTGCAGGTCCACGTCGACCTCACCAACCCCGAACTCCCTCCCGACGTGCACCACGTGTTCTACCGGGTCGCGCAAGAGGCGTTGCGGAACATCACCCAACACGCCGAGGCGGCCGCGGTCGAGGTTCGGCTGAACGACGGCCCGATCGTCGAACTCGTCGTCGCCGACGACGGACGCGGCTTCGACGACAGCGGGGTGCCGAGCGGCCATCTCGGCCTGGCGATCATGCACGAGCGCGCCGCCTCGATCGGGGCCACGCTCGACGTCGACGCCGAACCGGGGCACGGGACCACCGTCGTCCTGCGCTACCGACGACCCGGGGAGGGGCCATGATCAGAGTCGTCATCGCCGACGACCACGATTTGCTGCGCGAGGGCGTCAGCGCGTGTTTGTCGGCGGCCGATCAGATCACCGTCGTCGGTGAGGCGTCCTCCGGAGAAGGAGCCATCGACCTCGTTGCCGAGCACGATCCCGACGTCGCGGTGATCGACATGGTGATGCCCGGCATGGGCGGGCTCGAGGCGATCCGCCAGTTGCGCACCCGCCACCCCGAACTCGGCATCGTCGCGCTCACGAGCTTCTCCGAGCGGGCCCGGATCCAGGACGCGCTCGACGCCGGCGCGAACGGCTACCTCGTCAAGTCGGTCGACACCGAGTCGCTCGCCCACGCCGTGCGGAGCGTCGCGATCGGTCAGGACAGCTTCTCGCCCGAAGTCACCCGAGCCCTGGCCGCGACGCCGGCCGCGTCGACCGGGGCGCTCGAGGTCCTCACCGACCGTGAGACCGAGATCGCCGATCTGGTCGCCAGCGGACGGACCAACGCCGAGATCGCACATGCCCTGAGCCTCAGCATCTACACGGTCAAGAACCACGTGAGCAACATCTTGAGCAAGCTCCACGCGCAGACCCGGACCGAGGCCGCCGCGTTGATCTTGACCGCGCGCAACGCCGAGCGGCCGTTCGACGGCGTTCCGGGCTGAGCCCGAGGTAGCCGGCGGTCCGGCTCCTCCGCCTCGCAGCGATCGTTCGTGAAGCGACCTGATCGCCGGCGCGACTAGTGCTTTCGCGCCCCCTCCAGCGCGCTCCGGGTTCTCGCTCGCATGCCCCTTCCGAGGCGGTGACCTCGTCCGTACTGTCGACGGGACCGCACAGGGGTTGTGCGGGAGAGGGGAGCACCGTTGCAGGGGGAATCGGCGCGCACGTTGGACGCCAACGAGGCCGCGAGTGCCGCATCGACTCCGGCCGTCGAGCCGTGGTCGATCCGGAGCACACGCACATTCACGACGTGGCTGATGATCGTCGTCGGCGTCGCCGTCGCTCTCTGGGTGCTGGTCTTCGCCCGTGGTACTTCGGCCGGTGCTGCGATCGACGAACCGGGTGCGTTCCTCGTCACCTTGTTGGACGGGCTCACCTTTGCCGGCCTGTTGTTCGTCGTGGCCTCCGGCTTCACGCTCGTCTTCGGACTGATGCGCACCGTCAACATGGCGCACGGCTCGCTGTTCCTCCTCTCGGCCTACGTCGCGATCGAGTTGCAACAATCGATGGTCGGCAAGGACCGCAACATCGAAGCGTCCGACGTCGGGATCCTCCAATGGATCATTCCGCTGTTGGTCGCATCGTTCGCCGTCGCCGTCCTCGGCGTCGTCATGCAGCAACTGCTGCTGCGCTGGAACCAGGGTCAGGATCTCCGGCAGGCGCTGATCACCTTGGCCGTGTCCGTCATCCTGGCCGATCAGATGTTGGCCCACTTCGGCGGGCTCGCCCAGCGGATGGTGTGGCCGGGCGCCGTCGTGAAGTTCTTCGAGATCGCCGGCGAGCGCTACGCGCTGAGTCGGCTCTTCATGCTCGGCCTCGCCCTCGTCGTCGCTGTGCTGCTCTGGCTCTGGCTGAACCACACGCGGATGGGCATGGTCATCCGAGCCGGGGTCGACGACCAGGAGATGGTGCGGGCGCTCGGGATCAACATCACGGTCGTGTTCGGCATCACCTTCTTCGTCGGTGCCTTCCTTGCCGGATTCGGCGGGGTCATGGGGGCGTCGTTCGCCGGCGTCGCACCGGGAACCGACGGGCAATGGCTCCTGAACTCACTGATCGTCGTGATCGTCGGCGGGCTCGGCTCGATCCGCGGCGCCATCGCCGGTTCGCTGCTGTACGGCATGGTGATCTCGTTCGCGCCGGCGTACCTGCCGAGCCAGTACACGTACTACGCGATCATCTTCACGTTCGTGCTGCTCGCGCTGGTGCTCGCTGTCCGCCCCTACGGCCTGTTCGGGAAGCCGGAATGAACCGCTCCTGGCGTGATCTCGTGGCGGTGGCGGTCGTGGCGATCCTCGTGCTGCTGCCGCTCTTCGGGTCGGCGTTCTTCGTCGAGTTCGTGATGACGCGTACCGTCATCCTGGGGCTCGCCGCGTCGTCGATCGTGTTCCTGTCGGCGTACGGCGGCATGGTGTCGCTCGCCCAGCTGCTGCTGTTCGGCATCGCCGGGTTCATGGTCGGCAATGCGGTGGGCGAAGCCGGATCGAAAGGGCTGAAGCTCGGCTGGAACGCATGGGTCGCCGTCGTGTTCGCGCTCGCGGTGACCGTCGCCGTGGCGGCGCTGCTCGGAGCCCTGTCCGCGAGAACCGCCGGGATCTACTTCCTCATGCTGACGCTGACCTATGCCGTGATCGGCTACTACTTCTTCGGTCAGGTGACGACGTTCTCGGGGTTCGGCGGCATCACCGGCATCGACGCTCCACCCTGGTTCGAGGGCCACCCCGTCCGCCTGTACTACGTGTGCGTCGTACTGTCGGTCGTCACTTACGTCGGACTCCGCCTGCTCGTGCGCTCGCCGTTCGGCATGGCTCTCCAAGGGGTGCGTGACGATCCGGTACGAATGGCGTCACTCGGCTTCAACGTCGCGCTGCATCGCACACTGGCGTTCACCTTCGCCGGTTTCATCGCCGGCGTCGCCGGTGTGTTGAACATCTGGTGGAACGGCCAGATCGATCCGACCTCGATCTCGATCGGCCCCACCCTCGACCTGCTCATCATCGCCGTGATCGGTGGGATCGTCCACCTCGAGGGTGCCTGGCTCGGCGCGTTCGTCTACGTGATGGCCAACAACTACATGCGGAACCTGCCGTTCGCCGACACGATCGGCCTGACCGAGGCCCGTTTCAACACCGTGGTCGGTCTGCTCGTGCTCCTCATCATGCTGCTCTCGCCCGACGGGCTCGTCGGCGTGATCCTTCGCATCCGCACCGCCGCAACCGGACTGCGCGGCGACGGCGGGTCGACGAGCGACGACGCATCCGACCACCAGATCGCGACCGCTGACGGCGGTCCGAAGGGACCACCCGTCCCGACCCATACCAGAGAGGGGAGTATCCGATGATCAAGTCCCAGACGAGGCGGCGGTTGCGCAAGGTCGTGGCTGCCGCGACGACCTTGACGCTCATCGCTGCAGCATGCGGTGGTGACGACGACGACACCGCCGATGAACCAGCGGGGGAGCCGGCAGACGAGCCGGCACCCGAACCGTCCGACGAACCCGCCGACGAACCCGCCGACGAGCCCGCCGACGAGCCCGCCGACGAACCGGCTGACGAACCCGCCGATGAACCGGCCGACGAACCCGCTGACGAGCCGGCCGATGAACCGGCCGCCGAAGGCGGCTCGCTGAAGCTCGGCATCCTCGGCGAGTGCGAAGGCGCGTTCGGCGGCTTCCACGAAGACGTGGTGGCCGGCGTGTCGCTGGCGATGGTCGAAGACGGCGGGGCGACGGTCAACTCGACGACATCCGCTCTCGACGGGTTCACCGGCGCCAACGTCGCCGGGCTCGACATCGAACTCGTCGGCATCGGCTGCGGCGACGACACCGCGGACCGCATCATCCAGGAGGTGCGCGCCCTCGTCGAGCAGCAGGGCGCCGAGGTGGTCATCGGCCCGCTGTCGGGCGACGAGAGCATCGCGGTCGCGAACTATGCGAAGGACCATCCCGAGGTGACGTTCATCGACGGCATCGCCGGCGCTCAGGAAACGACGATGCAGGTCCAGGCGCCGAACTACTTCCGTTTCCACGGCGATGGTGCCCAGTGGAACGCGGGTCTCGGTGACATCTTGTACAACGAGGCCGGTTGGGAGACGGCGGCGATCATCGCCGATGACTACAGCTTCGGTTGGACGTCCGCCGCCGGGTTCATCGCCGACTTCTGCGCGGTCGGCGGCGATGTCGTCAGCCGCGTGTTCCCACCGCTCGGCACGACGGACTATTCGTCGTTCGTGCAGCAGCTTCCCGACCCCGACGAAGTCGACGGCTACTTCTGGGTCGTCGGAGGAACCGGCACGAACGCAGCGCTCGAGGCGTTCGTCAACGCCAAGGGCGACCTGACCGGTGACCAGCACGCGGGCAACCTGTTCTTCAGCCCGGCGTTGGCGTCGGCGCTCGGCCCGGACATCGCAGGTGCCTACGTCGGTGGCTTCGCGTCGCTGCCGGCGGACATCCAGACACCGGAGATCGAGGCGTACCTGGCGAGTGCCGATGCGACCTGGGAAACCCTGGCGGCCGGCGCCGCCGGCGGTGAGGTCGGTCCGCCGTCGGTCGCGCTCGGCTTCGGCTTCGGCTACGGCTACTACGCCGCCGGCAAGGCGCTCAACCAGGCGCTCGAAGCGGTCGGTGGTGACCTGTCGGACAACCACGCGGCGCTTCGGGAAGAGATGTCGACGATGACACTCGACGTTCCCTACGGTGAGGTGACCCTCGACGAGAACCGTCACGGCATCATCACGACGTACGTCCAGCAGCTCGTCCTCGACGACGAGTCGGGCGAGGTCGTCGCCGAGACGATCGCGCTCGTGCCCGGCGTCGACCAGAGCTTCGGCGGAACCTTCAGCCCTGACACGCCACCACCGGATCGCGACAACCCGTCGTGCGAGACGCGCGATCTGCCGTGGTCGGGGAACGCGATCCCTGTCGTGGACGGTGTGCCACAGGAGTGATCGCCTGACCGCGATCACCTGACCCCCCAAACCACCCCGGAGAGGAGCGAGATGACCACCGAAGTGACCACCCCCACATCGATCGAGGCCGCCGACCACGTCGTGCGACTGCGATCGATCGGCGTGGCCTTCGGTGGTCTTCGCGCCCTCGACGGGATCGATCTCGATGTTGCCCCCGGTGAGCGGCTCGCCGTGCTCGGGCCCAACGGTGCCGGCAAGACCACCTTGTTCAACGTCATCGCCGGCGACATCAGGCCGACGACGGGCAGCGTCGTGCTGTGCGGCCGGGACTGTAGCCACCTGCCGTCGCACGCCCGCCCTGCGCTCGGCGTGGCGCGCACCTATCAGAAGACGCGGTTGTTCTCGAACCTGACGGTCGAGGACAACTTGTACCTCGCCCAGACCGGCCGTCAGCGCCGCCACCTCGCGCTGTTCGTCAGCGAGCGCGATCGTTCCCTGCGCGAGCGGGCTCGCGAGGTGGCGCACCGGGTCTGGCTCGGCCCCATGGTCGACGCGACCGTCGACGGCCTGTCCCACGGCCAGCGCCGACAGCTGGAGATCGGAATGGCACTCGCGGCCGAGCCCGACATCATGCTGCTCGACGAGCCGGCATCCGGACTGTCGCGCGGCGAGCGCGAACGACTCTCCGAGCTCATCGAAGCGCTCGACCCCGCGATCACGCTGCTCCTCATCGAGCACGACATGGACGTCGCACTCCGCGTCGCCGATCGTGTCGTGGTGATGGCGGACGGCATCATCATCGCGAGAGGAAACCCCGACGAGATCAGGAGCAACACACTCGTCCACGAGGTCTATCTCGGTCGGGAGGGTGGCCGATGACCACCACCGAGCCGACATCGGCGACCGAGACGTCTCGTCCGGGTGCGCTCTTGACCGTCACCGATCTGTGTGCCGGCTACGGCGCGGCACGTGTCCTCGACCGGGTGTCGTTCTCGATGGGTGTCGAGGCCGTGTGCGTGATCGGCCGCAACGGGATGGGCAAGACGACGCTCTGTGCTGCGCTCACCGGAATGCTGCGTCCGACCTCGGGCCAGATCGTGCTCGACGGTCGGCACCTCGAGCGGTCGCAGCCCGAACGGATCGCTCGACACGGCATGGCGTACGTTCCCCAGGGTCGCCGACTGTTCCCGTCCCTGACGGTCGACGAGCACCTGGCGATGCTCGCCAAGGGGACGCGCGGCAAGCGCTGGACACCCGACGCCGTCTACGAGCTGTTCCCCCGGCTCGCCCAACGGCGCCGCAACGGCGGTGCCGAGTTGTCGGGCGGCGAGCAACAGATGCTCGCCGTCGGGCGTGCACTCCTGCTCAACGGCAAGCTCGTCGTGATGGACGAGCCGTCCGAAGGGCTCGCGCCGACGATCGTCGACGCGCTGATCGACGCGACACACCGCCTCGTCGACGAGGGCGTTGCCGTGCTCGTCGTCGAACAGAATCTGCGAGCGGCGACCGAGATCGCCGAGCGTCAGCTCGTCATGGTGTCGGGTCGGTTCGAACTCGAGACCACGGCCGCCGAACTCCGGGCGAGTCCCGAACTCCAGCGTCGCTATCTCGGAGTCGACGCGTGACCGCGCCCGGCACCACCCACGACGTCCGTCGTGCCCTTCGAGGAAAGGTGAACCAATGACCCGATCCATCAACATCGCTCTTGTCGGCTCGAAGTTCATGGGCCGTGCCCACTCGAACGCGTGGCTGAACGTCGGGCGGTTCTTCGATGTCGACCCGGTCCCCGTGATGCGCACGGTCGTCGGTCGCAACGAGACCGAACTCGCCGACTTCGCCGAGCGATGGGGGTGGTCGGAGGCTCGTACCGACTGGCGAGCGGCGATCACGGACGACGACATCGGGTTGGTCGACATCGCGACGCCGAACCACGTGCACGCCGAGCAGGCGATCGCTGCCCTCGAGGCCGGCAAACACGTCGTCTGCGAGAAGCCACTCGCCGGCACACTGGCCGACGCCGAGGCGATGGCCGCCGCGGCAGCGTCGTCGGGCGCCCGGACGTTCGTCTGGTACAACTACCGCCGCGTGCCGGCGGTCGCGCTGGCACATCGGCTCGTCGCCGCCGGCGCACTCG
>NZZV01000064.1 GCA_002698945.1 Acidimicrobiaceae bacterium | reverse complement strand
GGCGGTGGCGCCGTCGGCGGCGGGTCACGTGACGGCGTTCCCGTGTGATCGCGGGGTGCCGACGGCGTCGAATCTGAACTACGGGGCGGGAGAGACGGTGGCGAACCTGGTGATGGTGCGTCCCGACGCCGACGGCCGTGTCTGCCTCCGAACGCACGCCGCGACCCATCTCGTGGTCGATCACACCGGCACCTGGGTCGACGGGCTGGCTCCGCTCGACGACCCGACCCGTGTGACCGACACGCGCCGCCGCCCCTGAGGAGCAGGTTCCGGCGGACAGTAGGTTCGGGTCGTGATCCCGGACGCCGAACCCGACACCGATCCCCGGAGCGATCGCGACCCGTCGCGCGACCTGTGGGAGGACCACGCCGGTTGGTGGATCGACGGGTTCACGGAGGGGGCCGACCCCGAGTACGAGGAGCAGATCCTCCCGCTCGCGGCGGCCGAACTGGGCGACGCCCGAACGATCCTCGACATCGGGTGCGGCGACGGCCAGATCAGCCGGATGATGGCGTCGGTCGGTGCGACCGTCGTCGGCATCGACCCGACCTGGAACCAGATCCGGGTCGCGCACGAGCGCGGCGGTGGCGCCCACTACGCCCGGTCGACCGCTGACGAGTTGCCGTTCCCCGACGCGACGTTCGACGCCACCGTGGCGTGTCTCGTGTTCGAACACATCGACGCCGTCGACGCGGCCATTGCCGAGGTGGCGCGCGTCACCAAGCCGGGCGGACGGTTCTGCTTCTTCCTCAACCATCCACTGCTGCAGACGCCGGGGTCCGGGTGGATCGACGACCACATGATCGACCCGCCCGAGCAGTACTGGCGGATCGGGCCGTACCTCGTCGAGAGCGAGTCGATCGAGCAGGTCGAGCTCGGCGTGTGGATCCGTTTCATCCATCGACCGCTGTCGCGCTATCTGAACACGCTCGTCGAACACGGGCTCCAGTTGGAACGGATGCTCGAACCGGCACCACCCCCTGGCTTCCTCGAGCGAGCGCCCGAGTACGTCGAGGCCGCCACCGTGCCCCGTCTGTTGTACCTGCGGCTCCGGCGCGTCTGACGACTACCCTCGACGACGTGGCTGAGATCGTGGTGATCGCCGGGTTGTCCGGAGCGGGGCGGTCGGGTGCCGCGGACGTGCTCGAAGACCTGGGCTTCTACGTGGTCGACAACCTGCCGACATCGCTGCTCCCCACGATCGTCGATCTGGCGTCACAACCGTCGTCCGACATCGCCCGGCTCGCGCTGGTGTCGGGGCGTCATCACGAGGGCCTCATGCGTGAGGTCGCCAAGATGCGCTCCGACGGTCATGTCGTGACGCTCCTGTTCCTCGATGCAGCGACACCGGTCCTGGTTCAACGCTACGACGCCACCAGACGACGTCACCCGTTCGCCGAACACGGCGACGGCGTGCTCGAGGCGATCGAGTACGAGCGCGACCTGTTGCAGCCGGTGAAGAACCAGGCCGATCTCGTGATCGACACGAGCGAACTGAACGTCCACCAGCTCAAGGAGAAGCTGATCAGCGCCTTCGCCGAGGTCGATCACCAGCAGCTCCAGATCGCCGTCGAGTCGTTCGGGTTCAAGCACGGACTGCCGCTCGACGCCGACATCGTGATGGACGTCCGCTTCCTCCCCAATCCGCACTGGGAAGACGAGCTGCGGCCCCTCACCGGCCATGACCCGAAGGTACGCGACTACGTACTCGAACGCAGCGTGACCGCCTCGTTCCTCGATCACCTCGAGGCGATGTTGATCGACGTGTTGCCGAGCTACCGGGCCGAAGGCCGGGCGTACCTCACGATCGCGATCGGATGCACTGGCGGCCGCCACCGTTCGGTGGCGATCACCGAGGAGCTCGCCCGGCGCCTGGCCGAACACGGCATCGCCGCCCGCACGTCGCACCGCGACGTCGGGAACTGACAACACCTCCGGGATCGACGGAACGGCCGGGAACTGACGGCACTCGTCGCCGCGCCCACTAGTGTCGACGGCGTCAGCAGGACTGCACGACCCCCATTCGAAAGGACCATCCATGACCGTTCGCGTAGGCATCAACGGCTTCGGACGCATCGGACGCAACTTCTTCCGCGCAGCGAAGGAGAGCGGCGCCGACATCGACTTCGTCGCGGTGAACGATCTCGGTTCGCTCGACACGATGGCGCACCTCCTCAAGTACGACTCGGTGATGGGCGTGCTGCCCGACAAGATCACCGCGACGAAGAACGGCATCAAGGTGGGCGACGACACGCTGACGGTGCTGTCCGAACGCGATCCGAAGGCGTTGCCGTGGGGCGACCTCGGCGTCGACGTCGTGATCGAGTCGACCGGCTTCTTCACCGACCGTGACAAGGCGGCGATGCACCTCGAAGCGGGCGCTCCGACCGTGATCGTGTCGGCCCCGTCGGCGGGCGCCGACCTGACCGTCGTCTACGGCGTGAACCACAAGGACTACAAGCCGAAGCAGCACCAGGTGATCTCGAACGCGAGCTGCACCACCAACTGCTTCGTGCCGCTCGTGAAGGTCCTCGACGACGCGTTCGGCGTCGTCAACGGGTTGATGACGACGACCCACGCCTACACCGGCGACCAGCAGCTGGTCGACGGCCCGCACAAGGACCTGCGTCGTGCCCGTGGCGCGGCGATCAACATCGTGCCCACGAGCACCGGCGCCGCTCGCGCCACCAGCCTGGTGATGGAGTCGATGAAGGGCAAGCTCGACGGCACCTCGTTCCGGGTGCCGATCCCGACCGGTTCGATCACCGACTTCACGGCCAACCTGCGCAAGAAGGCGACCGTCGAGGAGATCAACGCCGCCTACAAGGCCGCCGCGGCCCGTGGCGCGCTCAAGGGCATTCTCGAGTACACCGAAGACCCGATCGTGTCGAGCGACATCGTGAACAACCCGCACTCGTCGATCTTCGACGCCGGCCTCACGATGACGATGGGCAAGCTGGTCAAGGTCTGCTCGTGGTACGACAACGAGTGGGGGTACTCGAACCGGCTCGTCGACCTCGTCTCGTACGTCGGCACCAAGCAGCGCTGAGGCGACCGTGATCAACGGGATTCCCACCCTGGAGGATCTCGGTGACGTGTCGGGCAAGCGCGTGCTCGTGCGCACCGACTTCAACGTGCCCCTCGACGGCGAGGTGGACGACGACGGCGACCACCGCCGCATCACCGACGACTTCCGCATTCGCGCGGCGCTCCCGACCATCGAGTGGCTCACCGAGCGCGGCGCCTCCGTCGTCTGCGCCAGCCACCTCGGACGTCCCAAGGGGGAGCCGAACCCGCAGTTCTCCATGGAACCGGTCCGCGACCGGTTGGCCGAACTCGCGCCCGGCGTCGAGCTGCTCGAGAACCTCCGATTCGACCCGGGCGAGACCGGCAACAGCGACGAGTTCACGGCGACGTTGATCGAGGGGGTCGACCTGTACGTGAACGACGCGTTCGGCGCTTCGCACCGGTCGCACGCCTCGACCGTCGGTCCGCCCCGCACGCTGCCGTCGGCGATGGGGCGGCTGCTCGAGAAAGAAGTCGATGTCCTCCTCGGACTCCGGAACCAGCCGAAGCGTCCGTTCGTCGCCGTGCTCGGCGGGGCCAAGATCTCCGACAAGCTGGGCGTCGTGGAGGCCCTGCTGGACGTGGTCGACTCGCTGGTGATCGGCGGGGCGATGTGCTTCACCTTCTTCGCCGCGCAAGACAAACGGATCGGCGACTCACTGTTCGAACGCGATCAGGTCGACAACTGCCGACGGATCCTCGATCAGAGCAGCGGCAAGATCCACCTGCCCGACGACCTCGTCGGGGTCGACGCGAGCGGCCAGTTCGCCACGTGGGGGTCGCAGGTGCCCGACGGCGGCAAGGGTTTCGACATCGGCCCGGGCTCGGCCGCCGCCTTCAGCGACGTGATCATGGACGCCCGGATGGTGTTCTGGAACGGCCCGATGGGCATGTTCGAAGACGAGCGTTTCGCCAACGGCACCAAGACGGTGGCGCAGGCGATGGCCGACACCAAGGCGTTCACGGTGGTCGGCGGCGGCGACTCGGCGGCGGCGCTGGCGCAGTTCCGTCTCGACGACGACGTCGACCACGTGTCGACCGGCGGCGGCGCCAGCCTCGAACTGCTCGAGAACGGCGATCTTCCCGGCCTCGCCGCCCTCCGCGGCGCACCCAACACCTGAACCGACCCGAACCGACCAACCGATGTGTCGAATGGTGCCTGGCACGATTCGACACATCATTCACTGACGTCACGAAGGAACCGACATGTCGCGCAAGCCGATCATCTCCGGGAACTGGAAGATGAACCTCAACCACTTCGAGGCGATCCAGACCGTGCAGAAGTTGCACTACTCGCTGCCGAAGGAGGTGTACCGGTCGGTCGACGTGAGCGTGCACCCGCCGTTCACCGACATCCGCAGCGTCCAGACCGTGATCGAGAGCGACGAGCTCGAGCTGTTGCTCGGCGCGCAGCACTGCCACTTCGAAGAGAAGGGTGCCTTCACCGGTGAGATCTCGCCGGCGTTCCTCGCCAAGCTCGACGTCAAGTTGGTGGTGTGCGGCCACAGCGAGCGGCGCGACCTGTTCGGTGAGACCGACGAGATGGTCAACCGCAAGGTCAAGGCGATCTTCAAGTACGGGATGACGCCGATCATGTGCTGCGGCGAGTCGCTCGAGGAGCGTGAGGCGGGTGAGACCGAGGCCAAGGTGCTCGGCCAGGTCGCGGCCGGGCTCGAGAAGGTGACGGCCGATCAGGTGGCCTCGATGGTGATCGCGTACGAGCCGATCTGGGCGATCGGCACCGGCAAGACCGCAACCGCCGACGATGCGCAGACGGTGTGCAAGGCGATCCGTGACGCGATCGCGGCGAAGTACGGCGCCGAGACCGCCGGCGCCGTCCGGATCCAGTACGGCGGGTCGGTGAAGGCGGCGACAACAGCAGAGCTGATGGAGCAGCCCGACATCGACGGCGCCCTCGTCGGCGGAGCGAGCCTGCAGCCCGACGAGTTCGCCCGCATCGTCCAGTTCTCCGCCGGATAAGTCATCCGGTTCGCCCTGTTCGCCTCCGGCCGTTTTCGGAACATCTGAACCAACTGTTCACGCACGTTCACAATTGTGACGTTCGACACGTGCTAGGTTGCTCCGCACCCGATCGGCTGGGGAGGACGATCGGGTGCTGAATCAGGCGCCGCAGCGTGAACGTGGGGATGCCGGACCCAGCTCGCACACCTCCCTCCTGTCCAGACACAGAGGAGGACCTACGTGATCACCACGAGGCGTACGAAGCGGGTCATCGCACTCGCCGTCGGCCTGTCACTCGTCGCCGCCGCTTGCGGCGACGACGACGATTCAGGCGACGACGAACCTGCGGAGGCCGAAGAACCCGCCGAGGCCGAAGAACCGGCCGAGGCCGAAGAGCCAGCGGAAGCCGAGGAGCCGGCCGAGGCTGAAGAACCGGCCGAGGCCGAGGAGCCTGCCGCGGAGGGCGAGGAGCCCGCCGAGGAAACGGAAGAACCGGCCGCAGAGGGCGAGGAGCCCGCCGACGAAGGTGAGGCGTCCGGCGATGCCGCGATGACCGTCACCATCGACCTGAACCCTGATGCCGTGTGGGAGGACGGCAGCCCGATCACCGTGGCCGACCTCGAATGCACCTGGATGGCCAACCTGAACACCCCGGCGTCGCTCAACACGACCGGCTGGGACCAGATCCTCTCCGTCGCCACCGGCGAGTCCGATACGCAGGCCGTCGTCTCGTTCAGCACCGTGTACGCGCCGTACAAGGGTCTGTTCGACCGCATCCTGCAGGCGAGCCGTCACGCCGACTGCAACGACGTGTCGCTCGACTTCGAGGACGCGCCGCCGTCGTCGGCCCGCCCGTACAAGTTCCAGGAGTGGTCGACGAGCCAGTCGATCCTCGTGCCGAACGAGAACTACTGGGGCGAGGCGCCGACTGTGGGCCAGATCACCCAGGTCCCGTTCGCCGATCAGGACACGGAGAAGGCCGCGATCGCCTCGGGCGAGGTCGACTTCATCAGCCCGCAGTGGGACCCCGGCTTCCGTGAGGTCGCCGACTCCGACGAGAACATCACCTACGACGTTCGGCCGGGCGCCGACTACGAAGGGTTCTACTTCCAGGCCGGCGGCGAGGTCGACCCGCAGTACGACGGGCCGTTCGCCGACCCGATCTACCGCGAGGCCTTCCTGAAGTCGATCGACCGTCAGGCCGTGTTCCAGCAGATCTACGTGCCGATCGGTGGTGAGGAGTCGGAGGTCCTGACCTGCGGCCCGATCTCCCCCGGACCGTACTGCGATCTGGCCACGGCACCGTTCGTCGACATGTACGACCCCGAAGGCGCCGCGGCGCTGCTCGAGGAGAACGGCTGGACCCAGGACGGCAGTGGCATGTGGGTGGACCCGGAGTCCGGAGAGGTCCCCGAGGTCCGGTGGATCATCAACACCGGCAACACCCGTCGTGAGAGCACCCAGGCGTTCCTGATCCCGATGCTCGCCGAGCTCGGCTTCAACGTCGTGCCCGACAACTGCGACGCGGCCTGCTACTTCCAGCAGCGTCTGCCAGCCCTCGACTACGACATGGCCATGTACATCTCGACCGCCCCGCCGGACCCGGCGTACCTGACCAGCTCGTTCACCTGCAACCAGATCCCGACCGAGGACAACGGTTACGTGGGCCAGAACTCCACCGGTTGGTGCAACGAGGAGGCATCGGCGATGCTCGAGGAGGCCGACAACACGGTCGACGAGGTCGCCCGCGCCGATCTGATCAAGGGTGCGTTGGAACTGATGGCGCAGGACCACGTCATGGTCCCGCTCTTCCAGTTCCCGAAGTCGAACATCTGGCGGACCGACGGTGTCGGCCCCGAAGACGTGATGGCGTCGAACACGCTCAACTACACCGGTTACGCCCGGAGCCTCCCGAACATGGAGGACATCAACGGTGACGGCCAGGTCGTCATCGGCGCCGAGCAGTGGCCCGAGTGCTTGAACCCGATCACGGAGTGCGCGAACTCGTCGTGGTACGTCTGGTCGGTTGCCTTCCCGGTCATGCCCGCCATCTGGGACACGACCGACGCGCAGACCTACGAGATCACCGATCTCGTCACCGGGGAACCGGTCGTCGAGGTCCTGTGACCACTCGGGACTGAGGTTCCGTCAACCTGATCGGGTCAGCTGACCCGATCGACACGAGAGGAGGGGGCCGGCCCCACGGTCGGCCCCCTCGCTCGTCCCGACCCGCCACGTCGACTACTGTTTCACCCCGTCGCGATGCTCATGGGGAGTGCTCGTCGACGCAGATCAAGGAGCAGGCATGCTTCGATTCGTTCTGAGGAGACTCATCTGGGCCATCCCGACGCTCCTCATCGTCACCTTCCTCGTCTATGTCGCGATCCGTCTGGGGACCAATCCCGCTGAGGCGTACGAGCGCGCGAACCCCAGGGCCAACGAGGCCAAGGTGCAGGAGTACAAAGAACTCAACAACCTGACCGGCAGCTACGTCGAGGGCTACATCGGGTGGCTCACCGACTTCCTGAGCCCGCTGTGGGGCGGCGAGGGCTGGCAGCGCAGCATCGTCGGCAGTCGTGAGGTGTGGCCCGAGATGAAGGACGCGATGGCCAACTCACTCCGACTCGGTCTGACCGCCTCGTTCATCGGGATCACCGTCGGGCTGTCGATGGGCATCTTCGCCGCACTCCGCCCCGGCGGTCTGCGCGACACCGCCGTCAACACGTCCGCCTTCGTCGCGTTCAGCGTGCCGCCGTACGTGTCGGCGATGATCTTCCAGCTGGTCTTCGCCGTGCTGTGGAGCAAGTGGTTCGGGAGTTCGCTGTTGCCGACGTCGGGCGTGTATCCGCCCGGTCAACAGGGGTTCGACCTGGGTCTGATGCTGAAGCACATGATCCTGCCGGTCACGGTGGTCGCGATCCAGATCATCGCCGTCTACGCGAGGTACATGCGGGCGTCGCTGCTCGAGGTGCTCAACAGCGACTACATGCGGACGGCTCGCGCCAAAGGCATCAGCGAGCGGCGGGTGCTCGTGAACCACGCGGTGCGCAACTCGATGATCCCGGTGGTGACCGTCGCCGCGATCGACATCGGGGCGATCCTCGGCGGTCTGATCATCACCGAACGCATCTTCCAGTACCCCGGTATGGGCGACTTCTTCCTGACCGCGTTCGACAACGGTGACTTCCCGCAGCTGATGCCGTTCATGGTCATCATCGTGACCGCCGTGATCATGTTCAACCTGCTCGCCGACGTCTCGTACGCATGGCTCGACCCGAGGATCCGCCTTGGATAACGCACCGACCACCGTGACCCCGATGATTCACGATCTGCCCGACCACGACCCGCACCGGCGGAGGTAATCCGATGTCGCAACACGAACTGGTCGAGTCGACCATCGAATACGAGCGCACCCACGACGGCGTCGACGACGTACTGCTCGACGACGAGGCCGTCGGTCTCACCACCGCGTCCATGTCGCCGCGCCAGATGGCGGTCCGGCGCTACTTCCGCCACAAGGGTGCGTTCATGGCGACGATCCTCATGGCGATCATGATCATCTTCGTCATCCTGACGCCGATCACCACCCGGTACGGCGTGAACGAGGCGATCTTCCCGGCCGAACCCGGCAAGCCGAACTCGTATCTCAGTCCGCGGTCGGAGGCCTGGTTCGGCACGGACACGATCGGGCGCGACATCTACTCGCGACTCATCTACGGCCTGCGTGTCTCGCTGATCATCGGGATCAGTTCGGCGATCTTCGCGACGATCGTCGGGGTGACGGTCGGCTCGATCGCCGGTCTGCGCGGCGGCCGCTTCGACGACGGCCTGATGCGCGTGACCGACATCTTCCTCGCCTTCCCGTTCCTGGTCGCACTGCTCGTGGTGCGGAACTTCCTCGGCGAGCTCGCCTTCCTCGAGCCGATCGTGGGGGAGCGGACATCGATCCGCTTCATCATCTTGCTGTTCGTGATCTTCGGTTGGATGGGCGTCGCCCGCCTGGTCCGCGGCTCGGTGCTCGCCCTGAAGGAGCGCGAATTCGTGGAGGCGTCGCGAGCGCTCGGTGCGTCGCACACGCGTGTGATCTTCAAGCATCTGCTGCCGAACTCGATCGGCCCGATCCTCGTCGCCGCCACCAACGCCGTCGTCGCCGCCATCATCGGTGAGGCGACGCTGTCGTTCTTCGGGTTCGGTCCCGATGCCGGCTCGGGTGACACCTCGCTCGGACTGCTCGTCGGTGAGGCCCGCGGTGCGGTCCTCGCCGGCTACTGGTGGATGATCGTGTTCCCGTGCTCGCTGCTCGTGCTGGTCGCTCTGTGCATCAACTTCATCGGTGACGGGTTGCGCGACGCCACCGACCCCAAGCTCGTGCAGGGAGGCTGACATGAACGACACGGTCCTCTCATTGCGCGACTTCCGCGTCTCGTTCCCGACGGTCAACGGTCCGGTGCAAGCCGTCCGCGGCGTCGACCTCGACGTCTCTCAAGGCGAGATGGTCGGGGTGGTCGGCGAGTCCGGCTCGGGCAAGTCGGTGACGTTCCTCGGGCTGATGGGACTGCTGCCGCGCACGACGATCATCGAAGGGTCGGCCACCGTCCACGGCAAGGAGTTGGTCGGTCAGAACTCCAAGCAGCTGCGATCGGTGCGGGGGAAGAAGATCGCGATGATCTTCCAGGATCCGCTGTCGGCACTCAACCCGGTCCACAAGATCGGGCGTCAGATCGTCGAGATGATCCAGGCACACGAGAACATCACGAAGAAGGCAGCGCACGTCAAGGCGGTCGAGTTGCTCGACATCGTCGGCATCCCGCAACCCGATCAGCGTGCTCACCAGTACCCGCACGAGTTCTCGGGCGGCATGCGCCAGCGCGTGATGATCGCGATGGCGATCGCGAACGAGCCGGAGGTCCTCATCGCCGACGAGCCGACCACCGCCCTTGACGTGACGGTGCAGGCGCAGATCCTCGACGTGATGCAACGCATTCAACACGAGCTGCGCACGGCGATCGTGCTGATCACCCACGACCTCGGTGTCGTCGCCCGTGTCGTCGACCGCGTGCAGGTCATGTACGCCGGGCGTGCCGTCGAGCGCGGCACCGTCGACGACCTGTTCGTGCGTGCATCCCACCCGTACACGCGTGGCCTGCTCGACTCGCTGCCGGCACTCGGCCGTGAACGTCTGGTGCCGATTCAGGGGTCGCCACCCAACATGCTGCAACCACCGCCCGGGTGCGCGTTCGCGCCCCGTTGTCGCCACGCGCAGCCCGAGTGCGTCCTGGAACTGCCGGAGCTGCGTCCGTTCGGCGCCGGCGAAACGGCGTGCATCCGCGCCGAGGAGATCGCAGTGGAGGTCGCCGGTGTCTGACAAGTTGCTCGAGGTCACGAACCTCGTCAAGACCTTCGAAGTGCGCCGAGCCAACGGGATCCGTGTGGAACGGGCGTCGGTGCAGGCGGTAGCGGGCGTGTCGTTCGACGCCGAGGAAGGCCAGACCGTCGGTCTGGTCGGTGAGTCGGGATCGGGCAAGACGACCGTCGGTCGATGCCTGCTGCGCCTGCTGGAGCCCACGAGCGGCTCGGTCGTCTACAAGGGCCAGGAACTGGTCGGGATGCACCGCAACGAGTTGCGCGACCTCCGCAAGGAGATCCAGATCGTGTTCCAGGATCCGTACGCATCGCTCGACCCGAAGCGCACGGTCGGTGACGCGATCGCCGAGCCGTTCGAGATCCAGAAGGTCAAGGGCGACCACAAGAAGATGGTCGGCGACCTGCTCGAACTGGTCGGTCTCGCTCCCGACCACGCGCAGCGCTTCCCGCACGAGTTCTCGGGTGGTCAGCGCCAGCGGATCGGGATCGCCCGCGCCCTCGCCCTGCGTCCGTCGCTGATCGTGCTCGACGAGCCGGTCTCCGCGCTCGACGTGTCGATCCAGGCCGGCGTGGTCAACCTGTTGGAAGATCTGCAGGAAGAACTCGGCGTGGCGTACATCTTCATCGCCCACGACCTGTCGGTGGTGCGCCACATCTCCGACGTGGTCGCCGTGATGTACCTCGGCAAGCTGGTCGAGGTCGCACCGGCCGAGGAGATCTACGAGCGTCCGTCACACCCGTACACGCAGGCGTTGCTGTCGGCGGTGCCCGAGCCCGATCCGGCACTCGAACGCCAGCGCCAACGAGTCATGCTCGAAGGTGAGGTGCCGTCACCGATCAATCCGCCGTCGGGTTGTCGGTTCCGCACCCGGTGCCCGAAGGCGCAGGACATCTGTGCCGCGGAGGAACCGTTGCTGATCGAACGTGGCCAGGGGCATCCCGTCGCCTGTCACTTCGCCGACGACACCCCGGTCGTGGTCGGCGACGTGAGTTTCGAGCGCCCGGTCTTGTGACGCGCCGATAGGCTGGTCGACCGTGCGTGACGTGATGCTCTACATCGTGCTCGTGATCAATGTGATCTCGATGGTGGCGTTGATCGCCGGCATCTTGATGCACAGCGGTCGCGGTGGCGGTCTCTCCGACATGTTCGGTGGAGGCGGCGGAGCGGCCCTCGGGTCGACCGCGGCCGAGCGCAACCTGAACCGCATCACGTTCGTGTTCTCCCTCATCTGGATCCTGACGGTGATCGCCCTCAGCTTCCTGATGATGGAGTAACGATCACGGAAACAGGCGATAGCCTGTCGCCGTCCACGTCGAAGTGGCGGAATTGGCAGACGCGCTAGCTTGAGGTGCTAGTGCCCTATTATTGGGCGTGGGGGTTCAAGTCCCCCCTTCGACACCACGCATGACCAGGGCTTCGGCCCTGGTCAGCGTCTTTTTCGGGTCGTCTCGAAACGCCGAAATCGGCCGCTGTCCGCGATTTGTCAGCACGGCGATTTTTGGTTCGGACGACCCAAGGGTTACGGGGCGCTCAACCTGCTCTTGAACACCGCGCTCGAGCACGCCTCGAACGGCAGCTCCGGGATCAGCGCCAGCGTCTGCCTGAACTCGACGTCGTCGGTCACGAGCACGTCGAAGTACGCGCCCGCTGAAGCATGTAGACGGTCGTGATTGTCGGACGACTTCGCCTTTCGGTTCTCACCCGCCATCCTGGTCGCTCGTGCGGCGGCGACGCCGCAGAGCAGCCATGTCGACGGCAAGCGTTCAAAGCTGATCTCATCCGTGTCGATCGAAGGCAGGCCATGCTGAGGTCCGACGGCGACGACATGCTCGACCGACTCGGCGATGAAGTCGATCGATACACGACGATCGAAATCCTTGATCCGCTTGCCCTGCTTCTCGATCTCGCCCAGGATCTCCGCTGAGTTCACGATCGTGACCGTCGGGGCTCTCCGAAGCGCCGGGGTCCGCCTCGAACCGACGGGACGAAACCGCCGGCACTTCACTGTGATGCTCGACGATCTCGATGCAGGCACCGAAGCGCTGCTGTCGTGTCGGCACCAGGTGTGGATCAACCCGTATCATGAAGACTGACGTAGCAAGAGGAGGCTCAGAGATGCTCGACGAACTCGATGTGATTGCAGATCTCAATGCCGAGGACGATGACGGCCTCGGCTGGTCGACCCTGTCCGACGCGCGCGATACCGACCGAGTGCGACCCGGAGCGATGCTTCTCGCCGGCAACGAATCAGCGAAGGCGGTCGTTCGCGTTGTGGCCGTCGATGACGACGGCCAGATCCACTTCTCGATCCTGCCCGGCTCGGTTGCGAAGAACCGGCACCTGCTCGATCGCACGTCCGCCTGACGCGCCCCAACGGCGTCATTGGCGAGGTGTCGCTTGTCAGCAATTTGTCCGCGAAATGTCCGCGAACGGGGCGAAACCAACGGGAATCAGACAACATCAGGCGACACGACGGCTCGGCTAGAATGGGCGCTGACCAGGCTAAACGTCACCTAACGACACTCGACGTGACCTCCCGATACCGGAGTTCACGTCTCCTTCGACACCACACATGACCAGGGCAAACGCCCTGGTCATCTCAGTTTTCAGCGGGCGTTCGACGCACCGGGACGTCGTGCAACACACGCCGGCTCCCTTTGCGGAGGCCGTGCCCGCG
>NZZV01000063.1 GCA_002698945.1 Acidimicrobiaceae bacterium | reverse complement strand
TTCGACGAGGTGGGCGTGGGCGGCGTTGAGGGCGCCGGCTGCTTCGGCGAGTGGTTGTGCGAACAGGTCGGCGCGGTCGTCGAGTGTGGCGTCGTCGGGAATGTCGACCAGTCCCATACACAGATCGTACTGGTGTTCTCCGGACATCGCAAACATGCTGGTACAGCATCATTGTGATGCTGCATTGTGTTTGATCTGTTCTGGTGATGGCGGCTGGTGTGGTGACGCGTCCGGGGGTCAGGTGATCGACGGTAACGCCTCGTTCCTCGGCGTCACCTCCGACACCTGACCCCTGGGTCGGGCTGTCACGTTTTCGTCCCGGGGGTCGTCAGGGTGGGCATGGAAGATCAACTGCGTCCGCTCGATGTCGTCGTCGTCGGAGGAGGTTTGGCCGGACTCGTTGCCGGTGTCACCGCCGCCCGAGCCGGGATTTCGGTCGCGGTGCTCGACTCGCGGTCGTTCGGGGGCCGGGGGCGCTCGGTCTCCCGGGACGGGTTCGTCCTCAACGAAGGCGGCCACGCGCTGTACCGCGGCGGCGGAGGGTGGGACGTGCTCACCTCGCTCGGGGTGCAGCCGCAGGGCGTGACCCCCGATGCGTCGAACTACCGGGTCCTGTGGCACGGGGACATCGCGCCCCTGCCCACCACCGCCAAGGGGATCATGACCACCCGGTTGCTCGGGGTCCGGTCCAAGATGAAGCTGGCCGGCTGGTTCAACGACATGGCCGCCACCGCCTCCGAGGCGGGCGACGTCACCCTCGACGAGTGGCTGGGCGCCCAGGGAGCGCGGCCCGACCTGCACACCCTCCTCACAGCGCTCGGCCGCCTCGTCACGTACGGGGCTCGGCCCGGCGACATGCCTGCCGCGGCCGTGCTCGGGCAGCTCGCGCTCGGCGGTGGTGTGGCGTACCTGCACGGTGGATGGCAGTCGCTCGTCGACGGGCTCACCGAGCGGGCACAGGAAGCGGGTGTCCACCTCCTCGACCACCAGACGGTCACGGGACTCGGGCGGGTCGGCGAACGGTGGACGGTGACGACGCCCGACCGCACCTTCGACACGACGTCGATCGTGTTCGCCACCGGCGGTCCACGCGTGGCAGTGAACCTGATCGGCGACGACGCGGCCGGTTGGGTCGAACGGGCCGGTCCGGTCCTGCGAGCGTCGAGCCTCGACGTCGGCGGGCCGCGTGGCGAACTCGCCTTCCTGCAGGGCACCGACACGCCGATGTACCTCTCGCTCCATGCCCCCGCCGCCCGGCTCGCTCCGGACGGCGAGACGCTCTACTCCGTGATGAGGTATCTCGCCCCCGACGACGACGACACGGCGGAACAGAACCGTGAAGCGCTCGAGGCGCATGCTGCGCTGGCCGGGCTCCCGGCCGGGAGCGACCGGACGCTGGAGCGGTTCCTCGCGGCGTGCACCGTCACGTGGGGGAGTCCCCAGGTCGGCGTCGTCCGGCCGACCGGGCTCGAACTCGCCGACCGTGGCGTGTTCGCCGCCGGCGACTGGGTCGGCAGACCACTGCTCGCCGACGCATCCCTCGTCAGCGGAGCGAACGCTGGTGCGGCGGCAGCGAAGCGTGCGATGGTGACGGTGTGAACCGTGATGACGAAGCGAGCGATGGTGCCGGCGCGGGCGATGGTGTCGGCGTGAGCGACGTCTTCGAAGCGGCACGTGCCCGCCTCACCGGTCGGGCCTACCGCATCCTCGGCTCGTTCGCCGACGCCGACGACGTCGTACAGGAAGCGTGGCTGCGCTGGAACGCGGCCGATCAGGCCGAGATCGACAACCCCGACGCGTGGCTCAACACAGTGGTCTCCCGCTTGGCGATCGACCGACTCCGTCAACGGAAGCGGGACGAGGAGCGATACACCGGCCCGTGGCTGCCGACACCGCTCGTCGAACGGTCGACCGACCCCGCCGACGTCGCAGAGCTGTCCGACTCGATGACGTCCGCGTTCCTCATCATGTTGGAGGAGCTGACCCCCGACGAGCGGGCCGCTTTCCTCCTGGCCGACGTGTTCGGCGACCGCTACGACTCGATCGCCGCCTCGATGGGGCGCACGCCCGAGTCGTGTCGCCAACTGGCCAGTCGCGCCCGTCGCAAAGTGCGAGCAGCCGAGCAACGCCGCCGTGACGCCACCGCTGCCTCGAACGAGGTGGCCCGCCGGTTCATCATCGCCCTCGCCACCGGCGACGAGGAGGCCGCCATCCGTTGTCTGGCGCCCGACGCCGTGTACGTGAGCGACGGCGGGCCCGATCATCGAGCGGCACGTCATCCGATCCGGGAGCCGTCCCGCATCGTTCGGCTGTTGATGCACCTGTGGCGGCGATTCCCCGAATCGTGGTCGTTCGCTCCCGCGCTGGTCGGCGGCTTCCCCGGGATCGTGATCGAACTGGACGACAGGCTCTTCTCGGTCACCGGCATCGAGGTGGTCGACGGATGCATCGTGCGCATCACCAGCCTCGTCAACCCCGACAAGTTCCGCGGCATCGACCGTCCCCGCACGAGCCTCGAGTAGTGGCCCAGGGCGGTGCCGGCTACGCGTCGGCCTCGACGTGGACGCGCAGCGCGCTGCCGTCCTCGGAGGCGTACCCGTGCGATCGGGCGAACTCGACCATGGAGGCGAAGCCTTCGCCGACATCGCTGCCCGCTGCTCGCAGTCGAGCGGCCAACGCCTCGACGTCCACCCACAGGTGCGAACCGTCGGGGTCGGCCCGAACACCATCCGGTAGGACGGCCGGGACAGAGCCGCCATCGATGACGGCGTGGAGCCGCCGAAGGTCGTCAGCGTCGTCGATGATGAGTTGGTCGTGGTCGAGTCGCAGGATCATGTTGCCTCGTTGGTCGGGGACGTTGGTTCGGCGGGACGTCGTGACGCTCCGTCGAGGACCGAGCGAAGACATGTTCGCGCCAAGGCGTCGCTTAGGTTGGCCCCCATGCGGATCGATGTGATCGACCAGGACGACGCGGAGGTGCCGGCGCGGCCGGCGGCGACCCTCGTGCTGATCCGTGACGGCGACGGTGAGCTCGAGGTACTGATGATCCACCGCGGCGCCGAGACGGCGTTCGGAGGCATGTGGGCGTTCCCGGGCGGCGCGATCGAGGACGACGACATCCCACCCGGGACCGAACCCGATCCGCTCCCGGCGGCCCGCCGCGCCGCGGTGCGAGAGACCCGCGAGGAGATCTCGCTGACGGTCGACCCCGATTCGCTCGTGTTCTGGAGCCACTGGCTACCGCCTGGCCAGAACGCTCTGTCGCCGAAGCGTTACTCGACCTGGTTCTTCGTCGCGGAGGCACACGACGGCCACGCCGACCACGTGATCGACGTCGACGGTCACGAGGTGCACGCCCATCAGTGGGTGCCGCCTGCCGTCGCGCTCCACATGCAGGAGCGCAACGAGATCCTGCTCGCTCCGCCGACGTACGTCACCCTGACCCAGCTCGCCCGGTACGGCGATGTCGCCACGGCGCTTGCCGCCGCCGACCCCCGCTACTTCGCCACCCACATGCTGATGGACGGCGAGACTCGGCTGTGTCTGTGGGAGGGCGATGCCGCGTACGGTCTCGAGGACCACACGATCGACGGACCGCGTCACCGTCTTGCGATGGACGAGGTGAACGGTTGGCGCTACTTCAACACCGTCGGATGAGGCAGCCCGGGTGAGGCGGTCCGGATGAGGCAGCCCCGGATGAGACATGATGGGGTGGTGTCGACGTACTCGCTCCGTTCCCGCTGGTCGGTGGGCTCGATCGACTCGGTGGCGTCGGTGGGCTCACTCCGATCGCTGACGTCGGTGGGCTCGATCCTGTCGATCGGTTCGACCGGGTCGATCCTGTCGATCGGTTCCGCTGGTTCGATCCTGTCGGTCGGCTCGGCGGGTTCGATCCTGTCGATCGGTTCGGCGGGCTCGATCCTGAGCCACTGCTCCGACGGCAGCATCCTGCACTCGCACGGGGAACGGATGACCGCGGCACAGGTCGTGCGACACGTCGCCGTGCTGGCAGCTGCCGGGGTCGCGGTCGCTGGTGGCGTGACCGCGGTGCTGCGCTTTCTCGGCGATTGAGTCGGGCACCCGTCCGGGGTCCGGTGATCTCCGGAAACGTCGACTCCGTCACCGTTCCCTGCGACACCTGACCCCGTGTGTGTTCAGGTGCGGAGGTGGCTCGTGGGGCCGATGGCGAAGTGGGGGTTCAGGCGCGGGTCGATCAGGCGGAGGGTGGCGACCAGGTCGTCGTACTGCAACGACACGCAACCGCTCGTCGGCTTGGGCACCCCACTGGAGTAGTAGCTGTAGCGGTGGAGGAAGATCGCGGCCGCGTAGGGGATCTCGCCCGGCTCGTCGCCGGAGATCGGGTCGAGGTTGGCGCCGATGACGGCGGCGTGCGAGTACGACTCGGTGATGCCCGCCAACCACTCGTCATCCGGACCGGGACAGCGGTAGCGGTTCACCAGGTGCTGGTAGCTCGGGGTGTTCTTGGTGGCGCCCCAGCAGTCTTCCGGGCGCACGTCGCGGTACGGCACCAAGACGCCGGGATCGGGCGAGTTGCCGAACATCGAGAAGACCTCGCCGTCCCAGGCGGTGACCTCACCGAGTGGGAACACGCCGGCCGGCGTGGTGCCGTCGCCCGACCTCCGGTCGGCCAACGGTCGGGTGCCGGAGCGTCCGTACATCGCGTCCATCGACCCGAGCTGGCAGAGCCAGGTACCGCCCCGGCCGCGAGCAGCGACCTCGACGGTGCCGGTCGTGTCGCCCCACGAGTCGGTGGCCATCACGACGAACTGGTCGACGCTCGGATGCTTCGCCGACAGCGCCTCGACCGTGACCATGTCGCACTCGGCCGCCGGGTCGTGCTGCACACCGCGTTCGGCGGTCTGCGTAGCAACGGCGCCCGAGCCGGCCTCGAACGCGTCGGTGACCGTTCCCCACACCATCGCGATGGCGGCGACGACGAGAGCGATCAGACGCATGCAGCCAGACTACGGACCGATCGACGAGGAGGGGAGGCGCGGCATGTCAGCACGACACGTTCCGAGGGCGAGCCAGCTGCTACACACCGTCCATATGGGGAACTGGAATTTCGCTGACATCTGGGAAGTCGTCGCCGACGACCTGCCCGACGCACCTGCCGCGATCCACGGCGACCGCCGGATCACGTGGGGCGAGTTCGACCGACGCGCGGACGGCATCGCGAAGACGCTGCTCGACGCCGGACTCGAACGGCAGCAAGCGTTCGCGCAGTACCTGTACAACGGACCCGAGTACATGGAAGCGATGTTCGCCGGCTTCAAGGCCGCCTTCGTCCCGGTCAACACCAACTACCGGTACACCGCCGACGAGCTGCTCTACCTGTGGGACAACGCCGACGCCGGCGCCGTCGTCTTCCACGGCTGCTTCGCCGACACCATCGAACCGATCCGTGACCAGCTGCCGAAGGTGAAGGTCTGGCTCTGGGTCGACGACGGCTCGAGCCCGTGTCCCGAGTGGGCGATCCCGTACGAGGAAGCGGCCACCTCCGCGAGCGAGCGCGTCGTCCCGGACTGGGGGCGCAGTGGCGACGATCTCAACATGCTGTACACCGGCGGCACGACCGGTATGCCGAAAGGTGTGATGTGGCGCCAGGACGATCTCGCCGTCGTCCTCACCGCCACGCTCGGCAACCCGATCCCCGACGACGGGTCGGCCGAAGATCGGCGTGGCACCTACACCGCGCCGGGTCGCAGCTTCATGCCCGCGTGCCCGCAGATGCACGGCACCGGCAACTTCCCCGGCCTCGCTGCGCTCTGCGACGGCGGTGCGATCGTGACCCTGACCGACCGTCACTTCGATCCGGTCGAGTTGCTCGACACCATCGAGCGTGAGGGCGTCAACGTCATGTCGATGGTCGGCGACGCATTCGGCAAGCCGATCCTGAAAGCGCTCGACGCCAACCCCGGCAAGTGGGATCTGTCGAGCCTGGTCGGCATCACGTCCAGCGGGGTCATGTGGTCGAAGGAGGTCAAGCAGGGTCTGCTCGGCCACAACCCGAACATGCTCCTGCTCGACGCGTTCTCGTCCAGCGAGGCGCTCGGCATGGGCTCGTCGGTGTCGGGCATGGGACAGACCGCCGAGACCGCCAAGTTCGAGCTCAGCCCCGACTCGATCGTCATCGACGAGGAGAACCGTCCGCTCACGGCCGGGTCGGGGGAGATCGGCCGCCTCGCGGTCGGCGGGCGCCAACCGGTCGGCTACTACAAGGACCCCGAGAAGTCGGCCCGCACCTTCCTCATCATCGACGGCAAGCGCTACTCGTGCCCGGGCGACTTCGCCACCATCGAAGCGGACGGCACGATCACCCTGCTCGGCCGCGGCTCGGTGTGCATCAACACCGGCGGCGAGAAGGTGTTCCCCGAGGAAGTGGAAGAGGCGCTGAAGCGTCACCCCGCCGTGCTCGACGCCGTGGTCGTCGGTGTGCCCGACGACAAGTTCGGCGAAGCGGTCACCGGTGTCGTCGAGCCGCGCGACGGTCAATCGATCGACGAGAGCGAGTTGATCGCGCACGTCCGCCAGACGTTGGCGGCGTACAAGAGCCCGAAGCGGATCGTCGTCGTCGACACGATCGGCCGCGCTCCCAACGGCAAGGTCGACTACAAGCGCCTCAAGGCCGAAGCCACCGAATCACTCGGCGTCGCCTGACTACGTGGGAGTCGGTTGAGGTCAGACCGCAACCGACCGACCTGCTCCTGAAGCTCCAGTCGACTCGTCGGTTGGGGTCTGACCTCAACCGACGGTGCGCAAACGGTCCGCGGCAGCGGACAGCCTCGCGCGCACCTCGTCGGGGGCCTCGACGACGTCGACGGTGAAGCTGGTGGACAAGATCGCGATCATGCCCGCCAACCACTCGAGTGACTCGGCGGTCACCCGCATGCGGGTCCGGCCTTCTCCGAGTGCGGTGAGATCGCCGCGGAACCAGTGGGCGAGTCGCTCGATCTCGTCGGGGTCACCACCGAGGACCACGACCGCCTCGTGCTGTTCGGTCGCGGCGCGAAGGCCCGCCGCGACGAAGTCGGCGGCGCTCTCGGCCGGGAGCGACAGCGGTTCGAATCGTGCGCCGGCCAGCCTCGGCTCGACCATCCGGTCGACGCGGAACGTGCGCCAGTCCTCCCGACGACAGTCCCAGGCAACCAGGTACCACCGTTGGCCGGCCGACACGAGCTGATACGGCTGCACCAACCGGCTCGACTCCTCGCCGTCGCGGCGCCGGTAACCGAATCGCATTTCCTCTCGATCGCGGCACCCCTGAGCCAGCACGGTCAACGCGGCCGCCGACACCATCACCGACGGCGCCCATCGCAGGACCTCCACGTTCGAATGCAGTGCCTCGACCCGCCGTCGGAGCCGATCGGGCAGCACCTGATCGAGCTTGGCGAGCAACCGGACCGTCGTTTCGTCGATCCCTTCGATCGCCGAACCAGCGGCGGCCCGCATCCCGACCGACAGGGCCACCGCCTCGTCCTCGTCGACGAGCAACGGTGGCACCGCCGACCCGGCGACGAGTTGGTACCCGCCGGCGACGCCGGGTGCCGCATCGACCCGATAGCCGAGCTCTCGCAGCCGATCGACGTCGCGGCGGACCGTCCGTGCGCTCACGCCGAGTCGATCGGCCAGCTCGACCCCCGACCAGTAACGGTGGGTCTGGAGCAGCGCCAGCAGCGAGAGCGCACGGGCGGTCGGGTCGCTCATCCGGCGCGGACCCTCCCGCGCAGCGCGGCCATGCACATCGACATGCTCAGTGCGCCGACGGCGGCGATCGCCACGACGGCCCACAGCACATCGACGGTCCACCCGTCGATCGCCAGCGACCGCATCCCCTCGAGGATGTACGTCACCGGGTTGAAGGTGGCGACCACGTCGAGCCAGCCCGAGAGCTGCTCGCGGGGCACATACGACGTCGTCAGGAACAGGAACGGGAAGAACAGCAGGAACATCGACTGCACCGCCGCCGGGTTGCCGGTCTTGAGCGCCACGGCGTAGCCGAATCCGGCGAAGGCAAGGCTCCAGAACGCGGCGGCCCCGATGAAGACCACGACGCCCAGCACCCCGGTCTCGAAGCCGGCGCCGAGCAGCAACCCGAGTACCAGGATCGGCACCGTGAGGCAGGCGGCAACGAGCACGTCGGCCACGAGGTGTCCGAGCAGGATGGCACTGCGCTTCATCGGGGTCATGAGCAGCCGGTCGAAGTAGCCGTTCTGGACGTCGAGCACCAGCGCCGGCGCCCGCGACACGCCGGTCACACCGAGCAGGATGGCCGTCGGCATCTGGAACGCCGTGTAGTCGAACCCGCCGATCGTCCCCTCGGTGAGTCGCTCGAGGGTGGCGATGTTCACCACGAAGAAGAAGATCGCGATGAAGACCGGCGGGATGACCCCCTCGAGGTCGCGCGGCACCGCCCGCAGGGCGCGCCCGGCGATCGTGGTGACGTCGTGCACGAACCCGGTCGGTCGGGCACGAATCGTCGACGGCGCCGGAGCGCCACTGCGCAGTTCTGCCGTGCTCATCGTTGCGCTCCTTCCTGCTCGTCCTGCACGTGGTCGTGATCGACGGCAGCATCGTGTTGCATGCGGTTGCCGGTCATCTCGAGGAACACGTCGTCGAGCGTCGGCGTGCGCAACGTGAGGTCGCGGAGGTGGATGCCGGCCTCGGCCAAGGCGACGGCGACCGGACCGATCGTGGCGGCGCCGTCGGCGGTCGCCAGCACCAACTCGCCGTCGGTCGCGTCGACCACTTCGAGGTCGTCGATCGACGCCACTGCGGCAGCAGCCTCGGCTGCCTCGCCATCGATCCGAGCGATGACGAGGTCGGCGCCGACCTGCCGCTTGAGTTCGGCCGGCGTCCCTTCGACCACCAACGTGCCGCCGTCGATGATGCCGACCCGGTGGGCCAGGGCGTCCGCCTCTTCCAAGTACTGCGTCGTCAGCAGGATCGTCATCCCCAGTTGCTCGTTGAGGCTGCGGACCTCGTCCCACACCCGCGCCCGGCTCACGGGATCGAGGCCGGTGGTCGGCTCGTCGAGGAACAGCACCTGTGGGTTGTGGACCAGGGCCGCCGCCAAGTCGAGGCGACGCTTCATGCCGCCCGAGTACGTGCTGATCGGCCGGTCGACCGCCTCGCCGAGGTCGATCATCTGTGTCAGTTCGGCGACCCGCTCGTCGACTTCGTCGCGTTGGAGTCCGTACAGCCGGCCCTGCAGCCGAAGCAGTTCGATGCCCGTCTGCTTCGGGTCGAGCGCCGCTTCCTGGAGTGCGTCCCCGATCCGGAGGCGGACCTCGTTCGGCTGTTCCGCCACGTCGAACCCGGCGACCGTCGCC
>NZZV01000062.1 GCA_002698945.1 Acidimicrobiaceae bacterium | reverse complement strand
CGAGCGATCCAGCCGGCGAGGACGTTGCCGAAGTTGCCGGTCGGGACGCAGAAGGTCGAGGTGCCTTCGAGCGCACGTGCAGCGGTCACGTAGTAGACGATCTGAGCCATGACCCGCGCCCAGTTGATCGAGTTGACGGCCGACAGACGGACCTCGTCGCGGAAGGCAGCGTCGTTGAACATCGCCTTCACGAGGTCTTGGCAGTCGTCGAAGTTGCCGTCGATCGCGATCGCGTGGGCATTCGGGCTGTCGACGGTGGTCATCTGACGGCGTTGCACCTCGCTGGTGCGTCCGGCGGGGTACAGGATGACGATGTCGACGTTGTCGCAGGCCTTCACACCGTCGATCGCTGCCGAGCCGGTGTCGCCGCTCGTCGCGCCGACGATCGTGATCCGTTCGCCACGCCGCTCGAGGGCGTCGTCGAACATGCGACCGACGAGCTGGAGCGCGACGTCCTTGAACGCCAGCGTCGGGCCATGGAACAGCTCGAGCACCCACTGCCGGTCGTCGATCTGCACCAGCGGACACGTCGCAGCGTGTCGGAAGGTGCCGTAGGCGTCGACGCACAGGGCACGTAGACGTGCGGCGTCGATGTCGTCGCCGACGAAGGTCTCGATCACCGCGACGGCGGTGTCGACGTACGAGGTCGCTCCCGAAAGATCGGGGAGGTCGGGCCAGTGCTTCGGCACGTACAACCCGCCGTCGGTGGCGAGCCCGGCGAGCAGGACATCGACGAAGCCGAGCTCGGGCGCGTCACCGCGAGTCGAGACGAACCGCATGGTCAGCTCCCGATCACCCGGATGAAGCCGCCCACCTTCAACACGGCGTCGAGATCGCGCAGGCGGCGTACCGTCGCCTGGACGTCGGCCTCGCGCGCGGTGTGGGTGATGAACACCAGCCGGGCATCCGGACCGATCCCCTCCTGCTCGGCGGCGCGGATGCTCACGCCGTGGTCGGCGAAGGCACCGGTCACGGCGTGCAGCACACCGGGCTCGTCGGACACGTCGAGGCTGATCAGGTACTCGGCACTGGTCTCGTCGATGCCCATGATCGTCGCCCGACCGAACGAGCCGAGGGTGGCGTGTGTGCCCTTGTGCAGGTTCACTGCGGCGTCGATCACGTCGCCCAGCACGGCGGATGCGGTGGGCGCACCGCCGGCACCTCGGCCGTAGAACATGAGCTGTCCGACGGCGTCGCCCTCGACGAAGACGGCGTTGAAACTCTCGCGGACGCTGGCGAGCGGGTGGTGCTTGGGCACCATCGCGGGGTGCACGCGCACCGCCACCGCACCCGACTCGGCGTCGCGCTCGACGATGCCGAGCAGTTTGACGACGTACCCGAGCCGGGAGGCGACGCCGATGTCGGCGGCGGTGATCGCACTGATCCCCTCGTGGTACACGTCACCGGCGACGACCCGCGAGCCGTAGGCGATCGACGCGATGATCGCCGCCTTCGCGCCGGCGTCGTAGCCCTCGACGTCGGCCGTGGGATCGCGCTCGGCGTAGCCCAGGTCCTGCGCCTCGGCGAGCGCGGTGGCGTACTCGGCGCCCTCCTCGGTCATCTTCGTGAGGATGAAGTTGGTGGTGCCGTTGAGGATGCCCATCACGCGCGTGACCGGTTCGCCGCGGAGGCTTTCGCGGAGGGGCCTGATGAACGGGATACCCCCGGCAACCGCCGCCTCGAAGAGCAGGTCGACGCCCGACTCGTCGGCAATGGCGAACAGTTCGTGCCCGACGTTGGCGAGCAGTTCCTTGTTGCCCGTCACGACCGGCTTGCCGGCCCGGAGCGCTGCGGTGATCAGCTCGCGGGCGGGTTCGATGCCGCCGATCACCTCGACGACGAGGTCGATGTCGGGATCGGTGACCACGGACATCGCGTCGCGAGTGAGCACACCGTCGCCGAGGGTGACCCCCCGGTCGCGGGCCACGTTGCGGACCGCCACCCGGGTGACCTCCAGTCGGAGGCCGGTGCGGGCCTCGATCACGTCGGCCTGCTGCTCGATCAACGGGATCAGCGCGCCGCCGACGTTGCCGCAGCCGAGCAGGCCGATCCGGACGGTGCTGTTCTGAGTCGCCACGGCGGTGAAGGTTAGAGGCCCGGGTGCCGGTCCCGCAGATCCGTTCCGCCGCCACCGCGACCTGTGTCGAATTGTGCCTGGCACAATTCGACACAGGTCGAGGTGGGCTCAGTAGTCGTAGTCGTCGTCCGGCAGCCGGACGTCGTAGTACTCGTCGACGGCGCGCACGAGGGCCTCGAATCGCTGGACGTCGAGGACGGAACCTTCCCGGCGCGTTCGGTCGGGGTCGATGTCGCACATGCGCCAGATTCGGGCGTAGCTCGTGCGACGCTTGGGGTCCCAGCCGCCGGTCCCCATGTTGAGTTGCGCTTCCCGGCTGTTGCGTCTCGTGGTCAACGGGACACCGACCAGCTTCGGGCCGCGTCGACCGATGATGACGACCGGCCGGTCCTTGCCCTGTGTCGGGTCTTCCTCGAACGGCACCCAGGCCCAGACGACCTCGCCGGGGTCGGGGTCGCCGTCGCGACGCGGGCTGTACTCGATCGTGACGACGCTCTCGGCCGCCAACTCGGGTTGCTTGCGGCGCCGCGCGGTCCGGGACACCTTGTCGGCAGCTCGCTTCGCGCCGGACTTGCCTTTACCGAGCGCGTCCTTGATCGCACCGCGCACGCCGCTCGGGCGGCGTGCTTCCCCGTCGATGACCGGACCGGCGGAGCGTGTGGGGTCGGCCTCCCGGTCGGCTCGACGTCCGCCGCTCCCCCGCTTGGTGAGGCGCTGGAAGTAGCCGCCGATGTCGATCTTGCCGGGCATGACCGACCATCGTACGTGCGCACGCCGTCGCCCACTCCCGGGCTCCGGTGAGACGAACATCGCGGCGCTCTGTTTGGCTGGGCACCATGGACGCCCCGCAGCTCTCCACCATCGACCTGTTGCACACATCCGGCGCTCCGGTCGCGACGCTGTTGTTGAACCGCCCCGACAAGCTCAACGCACTGTCGCCGGAGCTGCTGCGCGAGATCGTGGTGGCGAGCGACTGGTTGAGCAGTGTCGACGAGATCCGCGTCGTCATCGTCCGCGGTGCCGGTCGGGCGTTCTGCGCCGGCTTCGATCTCGACGCGTTCGGCGGGCCGCTCGACCCGGCCGCCAAGCGGGAACAGGCCGATCTCGGACGGCTCGCAACGAGCGCATTGACCGACGTCCGCCCGCTGACGATCGCCGCCGTGCACGGTCACTGCGTGGGCGGCGGTGTCGTGCTCACCGCAGCATGCGACCTGCGCCTCGCCGGCGACGACGCCCGGTTCGCCATCCCCGAGGTCGACCTCGGCATACCGCTGGCGTGGGGAGGCATCCCCCGGCTCGTCCGCGAGATCGGTCCCGCGATGACGAAGGAGCTGGTCCTCACGTGCCGACCGTTCGACGCCGCGGAAGCTCGCAACCTGCGGTTCGTGAATCGGGTCGTCGCGTCCGACGGGCTCGTCGCCGCCGCCGAGGAACTGGCCGACGAGTTGGCCGCGAAGCCGTGGTTCTCGATCCGGGCGACCAAGGAGCACGTCAACGCGGTGATGGACGAGATCGCCGGCGTCGGCCGCAATGCGAACGACGCCGACACGCTCGTCGCTGCCATGGCCGACCCGGAATCGGTCGAGTTCAGCCGCAACTACCTGCGCCGGCGCGGTTCGAAGTAGCCGGCGGGGCGTCAGCCGACGTCGGTCGCCAGGAGGTCGTCGAAGGTCTCGCGACGGATGACCAGGCGTGCGTCGCCGTCACGGACGAACACGACCGGTGGGCGGGTGATCTGGTTGTAGTTCGATCCCATCGAGCGGCCGTACGCTCCGGTGACCGGCGTCGCCACGAGGTCGCCGACTGCGACGTCGCCCGGCAGCTTCGCCTCGCGGAGGAGGACGTCGCCCGACTCGCAGTGCTTCCCGACGAGTCGGCCGTGGGTCGTGCGGTCGGCGAACGGTGCCCGCGGTAGGAACGACTCGTAGCCCGAGCCGTAGAGGACGGGCCGCGGGTTGTCGCTCATCCCGCCGTCGACCGAGAAGTAGGTGCGGACGCCCGGGATCGGCTTGATGGTGCCGAGGGTGTACACGGTGATCGCTGCGGCCGCGACGATCGACCGTCCGGGCTCCACGCCGACGCGCGCCGTCACGCCGAGCGACTCGCAGGCGTCGCGCAACACGTTGCCCCACTGGGTGATGGTCGGCGCTTCCTCACCCTCGACGTACGGCACACCGAGGCCACCGCCGAGCACGAGTTCCGGCAAGTCGAGCGGCGCAGCGAAGTTCGCCATCACCTCGGCCGCCTTGCCGAAGCTGGACGCGACGAACACGTTCGAGCCGATGTGGCAGTGCAGCCCGACCAGCTCGACGGTGGATGATCTGCGGGCACGCTCCACCGCTCGCATCGCGTCGCCGTTCGCGAGATTGAAACCGAACTTGGAGTCGTCCTGTCCGGTCGAGATGAACTCGTGGGTGTGCGCCTCGACGCCGGGGGTGACGCGGAGCAGGACCTTCGGGACCGGTCCGACCGCCTCGGAGACGAGGGCGTCGATCCGATCGAGCTCGTCGAAGCTGTCGACGACGATGTGGCCGACGCCGTGCTCGATCGCCATGCGGAGTTCGGCGAGGCTCTTGTTGTTGCCGTGGAGTGCGCAGGCCGACGCCGGGATACCGGCCGATACGGCAACGTGCAACTCGCCCCCGGTGGCGACGTCGAGCTTCATGCCCTCCTCGTACGCCAGACGCGCCATCGCCCGGCACAAGAACGCCTTCGACGCGTAGTAGCCGTTGCCCTGTCCGAACGCCTCGACCGCCTCCCGGCACCGAGCTCGAAGGTGTTCCTCGTCGTAGACGAACAGCGGTGTGCCGTACTCGGCAGCGAGGTCGCGGATCGAGCAGCCGCCGATCGTCAACCACCCGTCGCCGGCGACGTCAGCGGTGTCGGGAAGCAGATGGCGGGGCAGCACGCTCACGCCGGGTCACGGTACCGGCTCGCCCGCCCCTCCTCGAAGGTCGATCTCGGTCGGTTGTCGGGCGCCGTGTCGATGAAGCGAGCTACATCGCTTCGGGAGCGGTGATGCCGAGCAGCCCGAGGCCGTGCTCGAGCGTGCGGGCCGTGAGGTCGCACAGCGCGAGGCGGCTCGTGCGCACCGGCTCGTCGGCTTTCATGACCGGGCAGTGCTCGTAGAAGCTCGTGAACTCCTGGGCGAGGTCGAACAGGTACGTGCACAGCTTGTGCGGCGAGAAGGTGTTCACCGTCTCGTCCAGCGCCGACGGGTACGCGAGCAGCCGCTTGGCGAGCACACGCTCTTGCGGCTCATCGAGTGCGATTGCGGTCGACCGGACGCTGTTGCGATCGACCTCGGCCCGCCGGAAGATCGAGCAGATGCGGGCGTGCGCGTATTGGAGATACGGGGCCGTGTTGCCGTCGAACGCGAGCATCCGATCCCAATCGAACACATAGTCCTTGATGCGGTCGGTCGACAGATCGGCGTACTTGACGGCGCCGATCCCGATCGTGCGCGCCACCTCGGCTCGGGCGTCGACGTCGAGGTCGGGATTCTTCTCGGCGACCGCGTCGGCCGCACGCTCGACGGCCTCGTCGAGCAACTCGACGAGCTTGACAGCACCGCCGGTCCGGCTGCGCAGCATCTTGCGATCGTCGCCCAACACGCTGCCGAAGGGAACGTGCACCGCCTCGACCCCGTCGGCCAGCCAACCGGCCATCTTCGCCACGGCGAACACCATCTGGAAGTGCTGGGCCTGGGGTGCGCCGACGACGTACAGCAGCTGGTCGGCACCGAGCCGCTCGACGCGGTCGAGCACACAGGCGAGATCGCTGGTGGCGTACATGAACGCACCGGCGCTCGACTTCACGATCAGCGGTAAGGGCTCGTTGTCGCGGTTGGTGAACCCGGGCGGGAAGACGACCTTGGCCCCGTCGCTCTCCTCGATCAGCCCGGCCGCCTCGAGTCGCTCGTACACGACGGGCATGAGCGACTGGTACTTGCTCTCGCCCATCAGGTCGTCGTCGACGAGGAGCACGCCGAGCTTGTCGTAGACCTGGTTGAAGTAGGCGGTCGACATCTCGACGAGGCGCTGCCAGAGAGCGATCGTCTCGGGGTCCTCGGCCTGGAGCTTGACGACACGATCGCGAGAGCGGGCCTGGAACTCTTCGTCGTCGGCGAACTTGGCGTTCGCCGCCTTGTAGAACCCGTCGAGATCGCCCTGCTGCATCCCTTCGGCCGCGACGTCCTCACCGATGTCGAGCAGGTGCTCGATGAGCATGCCGAACGGCCGACCCCAGTCGCCGATGTGGTTCTCACGGATGACGGTGTGACCGCGGAAGTCGAGCATTCGCACGAGGGCATCGCCGATGACCGTGGTGCGGAGGTGACCGGCGTGCATCTCCTTCGCGACATTGGGCGCCGAGTAGTCGACCACGACGGTGCGGGGATGCGGGTCGGGCGAGATGCCGAGGCGCTCGCCGGTGGCGATCGCCGCGAGTTCGGCGGCGAGGAAGGAGTCGTCGAACGTCAGGTTGATGAAGCCCGGGCCCGCGATTTCGACGTCGGAGCACACCTTCGCCAGGGCACCTGAATCGACGACCCGTTGGGCGATCTCACGGGGATTCGTTCCAAGCTGCTTGGCGAGTGGCAGCGCTCCGTTGACCTGGGCGTCGGCTCGATCACTCGGACGGACCACCGGGTCGGCGGGCCCACCGGCGATATCGGCGAACACGGGTGTGAGCAGATCGTTGACGAGCGAGAGCGGGTCGGCCACCTCCCCAGTCTGCCCCGAGAAGCCGGCACGCGCTCAGCCGTTTCCGGGTCGCTCACTCGTCCCGACGGCGGGCCAGGCAGTCGAGATCAGCGCAGCGGACGCTCGTTCACCGGCCCACGATCTCCTCGAATCGGACGAGCCACGCCACCTGGAGGTCGTCAACCGTGTCGGCATCGGTCTTGTGGACGAGGACCGACGCGCCGACGTACTCGGCACCGGCCTCGTGCACGAGCGACCGAACGGCACGGAGGGAGCTTCCGGTCGTGACCCAATCGTCCACGACCAGCACCCGGTCACCCACCTCGATGTCCCATGATCGGGTCTGGAACGACTCGCTCGCGCCGCGCCACGTCGGCGCCGACACCACGCGTCGATCTGCCCCCGGATGATTGCGCTCGTCCTTGCGCACCAGCACCAACCCGGCGCCGAGTTCGACTGCGACCAGCGCACCGAGGATCGGACCACGCGCCTCCGGAGCACACACCGCGGTGATGCGGGCGTCGGCGAACGGGGCGGCGAGAGCAGGACCGAGTTGTGCCAGCAGGTCGGGACGGCGCAGCACACCGGCGACGTCGGGGTGGTCGTTCACCAACGGGAAGCCGGCCAGCACGGCGACCCGTGCTGCGGTTCGGACGTCGACCGGATCGATCACGGGGCGATTGTCGCACGGCCCCGTCGGGCTCGGAGTGCCCACGGCAGGATTCGAACCTGCGACACCTTGCTCCGGAGGCAAGTGCTCTATCCCCTGAGCTACGTGGGCGACGGCCGACCAGCATACGCGCGGGAAGGGCCGAACGGTGCGGTCCCGTCGATTGCGGGAATCGAACCGTCCGTCGGCGAGTTTCCTTGTGCATGCAATCTTCTTTGACGCCAGGCTCGGAGCGGGCCGACCTCGAACTGGGACTCGACACCTTCGGCGACGTGGGCGTCGACGGCCTCGGACGTCCCCTCCACGACGCCGTCGTCATACGTCAGGTGATGGATCAGGCGACCCTTGCCGATCAGGTCGGTCTGGATGCGTTCGGGGTCGGCGAGCACCACCGCACCGAGTTCGCGATCTCGTCGCCCGAGACGGTGTTGGCGGCGATCGCCGGCCGGACCGAACGGATCCGACTCGGTTCGGCGGTGACCGTGCTCAGCTCAGACGATCCGGTTCGGGTGTTCCAGCGCTTCGCAACGCTCGACGCAGTGTCGGGCGGCCGGGCGGAGGTCGTCCTCGGACGTGGGTCGTTCGTCGAGTCGTTCCCGCTGTTCGGATATCCACTCGACCGGTACGAGGAACTCTTCGAGGACCGGCTCGACCTCTTCGCCCACCTCCTCGACGAGGTGCCGACCACCTGGTCGGGCTCGACCCGAGCGTCACTCGACGGCCAGATCGTCGTACCGCGGACCGAGTCCGGCCTCACCACCTGGGTGGGGGTCGGCGGGAGCCCCGAATCGGCGGTCCGGGCGGCCCGATACGGCCTCCCGCTCATGATCGCCATCATCGGCGGCGAGCCGCGCCGGTTCCGCCCGCTCGTCGATCTGTACCGCCGGGCGCTCGAGGAGTTCGGTCACCCGCAGCTGCCGATCGCCGTCCACTCACCGGGGTTCGTCGGGTCCGACGACGAGGCGGCACGCGAGCTGGTCTGGCCGCACTACCGCGCCATGCGCGACAAGATCGGGGCGGAGCGGGGCTGGGGTCCGACGTCACCGGCCGAGTTCGAGTCGTCCGCCGGGCCGTCCGGATCGTTGTACGTCGGCAGCGCCGAGACCGTCGCCGACAAGATCACCGCGACCGTGCGCGAGCTGGGCGTCGACCGATTCACCCTGAAGTACAGCATGGGCACATTGGGCCATGACGACCTGCTCGGCTCGATCGAACGCTACGGCACGGAGGTCGCGCCTCGAGTCCGCTCAGAACTCGCCGCCGACCGGACCTCGTTGGAGGCGACCGGCTGACGCCCGGTCGGTGAGAGCACGGCGGCCACGATCCGGATGGCCCGGATGATCTCGTCGGCCGACGAGTCCTTGAGCACGAAGCCCGCTGCACCCGGCTGCACGGAGGTGTTCCTGCTGTCACGGATCGAGGAGGGGCACGACCGGACCGGCGACAACGTCACGGCGGTCGCCCTCGGTCTGGAACGGGCCGGGCGCATCGTGACCGCTGGGGCGCTGCTGCTGTCGATCAGGTTCTTCGCCTTCGCCACGTCGGGCGTCACCTTCATCAAGATGTTCGGACTCGGGCTCGCGATCTTGATGGATGCCTTCGTGATCCGGGGCACGCTCGGGCCGGCGTTCATGAAGCTCGCCGGCGTGCGGGCCCCGCTCGACCTTGTCCTCACCTGTGCGGTGCTCGCGCGATGATGCCGCCACGACCGTTCGGATCGGCGACATCGTGTTCGACTGCAACGACCCCGAGGCGGCGGCGGTGTTCTGGTCGGCGGCGCTCGGCTATCGCATCACCGAACGCGACGCAACCGGGGTCGCAGTGTCGGGCAACTCGTCGGCGCCGACCCTGTTGTTCCTTCGATCCGCAGAGCCCAAGTCGGTGAAGAACCGGGTGCACCTCGACGTGTGCCCGGTGGCCGGCAGTACTCGTGACGACGAAGTTGCTCTGCTCGAGGCGCTCGGCGCGGTCCGGATCGACATCGGGCAATCGGCACCGTCGTGGATCGTCATGGCCGACCCCGGCGGCAACGAGTTCTGCGTGATGGACACCGTGCTACCGCCCGAACCCGATCCGTTCCACGACCTCGAGGCTCGCTGACGGGCGAGTCTCATGTGTCGGAGGCGGCGCAGTGGTCGATCATCGATTGGAGTTCGCCCTGCAATCGACGATCGACGTCGAGCTGGTGGCGGTGGGCCGCCGCACCGTCGACGCTGACGTACGCGGCGAGGTCGAACGTCCGTGAGCTCTGGCTCACCACGTGGGGGTCACAGCGGCTCACCTCGATCACGATCGGGATGGCGGCGCGCCGGATTTCCGCCGAGAGGACCGCGAGCGGCTCCGAGTCGTCGTCGGGGACCAGAGCGAAGATGACGCTGCCGCGCAGCGAGCTGATCTCGATCGTGGGGGTGCCGTCTCGACGGACGACCTCGATCGAGGTTCGCATCGTCGAGCCATCGATCGTCCGGTCGTCGGCGAACCTGATGGCGGCAGCGGTCTCGACCCGCTGCTGACCACATTCACGGTCCCGGATCTCGTCGAGAGGAGCATCGTCCAGCTCGATCAGGTAGGACACCGGCGTTGCGTCACCGTGCCGCATCTCGACCTCGACCGCCGCCCGCTCGTCGCCGGAGGGCGAACAGGACGTCAGCTCGCCGAAGTCGACCTGGACGTCGACGCGCTGGCCGGGTGCGATGACCGTCCGTTTGGCCTCCGGCGCCAGCTCGGTGAAGTGATCGGCGCGGACCGCGATCGAGGTGATCGAGATCGGTGCGTCGCCGAGATTGGTTGTCGCGACGCTCAGGCGACGTGTGTGCCAGAGGTAGCGCGGATAGTCGAAGAACATCTCGACGTCGCTCGGGACCGCGACGTCCAACTCGGGCCGAAGGAGTTCCGTCGAGCTGGTGGACGATGCGGTCACGATGGTCGGTGGGCGCACCGACGTCGGTGCGGAACCCGACGGCGAGCCGGTGTCGTCAGTGGCGCAGCTCGCGATCAGCACGGCGCCGAGGGCGAGCGACGTCGGGCCCCATCGGCAGCCCGACCGCGACCGACTCACCGGATGCCGTCGGGTCGGTAGGCGGCGGACAATCCGTCGCGGGAGAAGACGATCTGCCAGAGCTGGAGGTTGCCCGACCGAAAGCTGCCGGCCGACGACAGGAGGTAGTACCGCCACATCCGCCGGAACCGCTCGTCGTAATCGGGGAGGTCGTCCCAGGCCGACTCGACGTTGGCGTGCCACGACATCAGCGTGCGGTCGTAGTCGGCACCGAAATTGTGCCAGTCCTGGAGCTGCAGGATTCCCTCGGCCGCTTCGGTGATCTGCTTGGCGGACGGCAGCATCGAGTTCGGGAAGATGTAGCGCTCGACCCACGGGTCGGTCGCCCGGCGAGAACGCGAGCCGCCGATCGTGTGGAGCAGTGTCAGGCCGTCAGGGTCCCGAAGCAGTCGGCGGCACGCCTGCAGGTAGGTGCGGTAGTTGCGGACACCGACGTGCTCGAACATGCCGATCGAGTAGACCCGGTCGAAGGTCTCGTCGAGATCGCGATAGTCCTGGAGTCGGATGTCGATCGGCAGTCCGGCGCACCGTTCGGTGGCGAGCTTCGCCTGCTGTTCGGAGATCGTGATCCCGACGACGTCACAACCGCGCGTCTCGGCGAAGTACGCCGCAGCTCCACCCCAGCCGCAACCGATGTCGAGGACCCGCATGCCGGGTTCGAGACCCAACTTGTTCGCGATCAGATCGAGCTTGTGTTGCTGCGCCTCGTCGAGGGTCGTCGCCCGTCGCCAGTATGCGCAGCTGTACATCATGCGCGAGTCGAGCATGCGCCGATACAGGTCGTTGCCCACGTCGTAGTGACGCCGGCCGACCTCACGGGCCCGTCGCTTCGACTGCTGGTTGTGGATCGCCGAGCCGGCCGCCTGCAGCGGCGCCAGTCGAGTCGACAGGTCCGACGCCAACCCGGTGTCTTGTGCGTGCTCCACCATCTGATCGATCGCGTCGCAGTCCCACCAACCGTCCATGTACGCCTCGCCGAGACCGAGCGTGCCCGTCGTGAGCACGCGCCGGTAGACGCGCTCGTCGAGAACGCGCACATCCCAGGGACGATCGCCGCCGACGCGAATGTCGGCCGCCCCCGCCCATCGTTCAATCAGCCGAGCGGCGTACGACGCCATGCCCGCGAACGTACCGCAACTCACAACCGCCTCACGGCCCAGGTTCTACGTCGAGCCGACCGGGCCAGGTTCACCGGCCCGAAAAGTGGTTGGGATACATTGCCGACGTGGGCGGACACGGCGTGATCGAACAGATCCAGGTCGCAGGATCCGCCCACGCGCAGCACGACCGCGCGCGGCGAAGGTGGGTGTGGGGGATCAGCGGGGGTTACCTCCTCGTCGGCGTCGCCTGGATCCTGTGGTCCGACCGGTTGCTCGGCGACCACGGCACGGTCAAGGGCATCGGCTACGTCATGGTCACCGCCGGGCTGCTCGCGCTGCTCATCCGACGCGTTCTCGCTGGCGCGTGGTCGGTGAACGAGCGACTCGCGGAGCGCGAGGACGAGCTGCGACGCATCGGCGGCCTGTACACCGCGTTGACGCACATCAACCACACGATCGTCCGTCGACCCGCACGCGACGAGTTGTTCGACGAGACGTGCCGAGTGCTCGTCGAGGCGGCCGGCTTCGACACGGCCTGGGTGGGTCGCCGCGACGCCTCGTTGCAGCGTCTCGTCCCGGTCGCGAGTCGGGGTGCGAGTGTCGGATTCGTCGACGAGGTCGACGTGTACATCGGCGATCGCTCCGACCTGCGAGGCCCGTCGGGCATCGCGCTCAGTGAAGGTCGACCGTACATCTGCGACGACATGCTCCGCGATCCGGCCATGGCGCCGTGGGCGGAGATCGTGGCGCGGTATCCGTTGCGCTCGCTGGCGTCGTTCCCGTTCCGCGTCGGCGGGGAGTACTGGGGCGCACTGATCGTGTACCGCACCGAGCTGGGTTACTTCGGTACGGCGGAGACCGAACTGCTGTCGCAGGCGGCGGCCGACCTCTCACACGCGCTCGAGAATCTGGAACGTGACCAGGAGCGGACGCGGGCCGAGGCGGCGCTGCGGACAGAACGCGCCTTCTCCGAGGAGATGATCGACTCGATGCCCGGCGTCGTGTACTTCTACGACGTCGAAGGACGGTTCCTGCGCTGGAACCGGAACTTCGAATCGGTGACCGGCTACGACGCGAGCGAGATCCAGTCGATGCACCCGCTCGACTTCTTCCACGGCGACGATCGAACCCGCGTCGAGCAGCGCATCGCCGACGTGTTCGCCCTCGGCGAAGCATCGGTGGAGGCCGAGTTCCTGCATCGCGACGGCTCGACGACTCCGTACTACTTCACCGGTCGCCACGTCCAGTACGACGGACGAGCCTGCCTCGTCGGTGTCGGCATCGACATCAGCGACCGTGTGGCCGCCACGCGAGCGCTCAACGAACTCAACGCGGGGCTCGAGCGGACCGTCGCCGAGCGGACCGACGAACTCCGAGCGGCCGTCGTCCGGGCCGAAGCCGCCGACCGCCTGAAGTCGGCGTTCCTGGCGACGATGTCCCACGAACTCCGGACGCCCCTCAACTCGATCATCGGCTTCACCGGGATCGTGTTGCAGGAGATGGCAGGCCCGCTCACCGACGAGCAACGCAAGCAGCTCGGGATGGTACGCGGCAGCGCACGTCACCTCCTCGCGCTCATCAACGACGTCCTCGACATCTCCAAGATCGAAGCCGGCCAGCTCGAGGTGAGCTGCGACGAGTTCGACCTCCTGGCCTCGATCCGGCACGTGACGGCTACGGTCGGCCCGATGGCGGACACCAAAGGGCTTCGGCTCGTCACCCACGTCGCCGACGACGTGGGTCCGATGGTGACCGACGAACGCCGGGTCGAACAGATCCTCCTCAACCTGCTGTCGAACGCCATCAAGTTCACCGAACAGGGAGAGGTGACACTCAGCGTCGAACGGTGCGAGCGGAACGGCGAAACTCCAGCGGTCGCGATACGAGTGCGCGACACCGGCATCGGCATCCGTCCCGACGAGCTGAGCACACTCTTCCAGCCCTTCCGCCAACTCGACACGGGCCTCACCAGACAGCACGAAGGTACGGGCCTGGGCCTCGCCATCTGCCGTCGACTCGCCGAGTTGATGGGCGGCGAGGTGTCGGCCGAAAGCGAACCCGGCGTCGGCAGCCAATTCACCGTCGTGCTCCCGTGTGACGCACGAGCGTTCGTCGGAGCAACGCCGTGACCTCGCAGGTCTTGCTCATCGAGGACAACGAGCAGAACCGATACCTGACGACGTTCCTGCTCGAACGCAACGGCTACTCGGTCCGGGTCGCCCACGACGGGCTGAGTGGGATCCGCTCGGCAACTGAATCTCCGCCCGACGTGATCCTGCTCGACATCCAACTCCCCACGATGGACGGGTACGCCGTCGCCCGTTCGTTGCGGGCCAACGCTGCGCTCGATCGCACTCCCATCGTCGCCGTCACGTCGTACGCGATGGTCGGCGATCGCGAGAAGTGTCTCGAAGCGGGGTGCAGCGGCTACATCGAGAAGCCGATCGATCCCGAGACCTTCGTGGGGCAGGTCGAGGCGATCGCCGACGATCACCGATCCGGATTCGACGGCGGGCCGGCATGACCCGCGTCCTCGTCGTCGACGACCACGACGACAACATGTACTACCTCCAAGCCTTGTTCGGTGCCCGGGGATTCGACGTCGTGACGGCGCGCCATGGAGCCGAAGCGCTGACACTCGCCCGCAACCAACCGCCCGACGTCATCGTGTCCGACCTGCTCATGCCGGTGATGGACGGCTACACGTTGCTGCGCCACTGGAAGGCGGACGCCCGACTGCGGCACGCTCCGTTCATCGTGTACACCGCCACCTACACCGAGGCCGAAGACGAACGGCTGGCGCTCGATCTCGGCGCCGACGCGTTCATCTTGAAGCCAGCCGAGCCCGACGAGTTCCTCGCCCGACTCGACGAGGTGCTGACACGGTCGCAGCCCGCCCGTCCCCGCACCGAGGACGATCCGGACGGCGTCGACAGCGCCCCGGAGTTGCTCAAGCACTACAGCGAGACGCTGATCCGCAAGCTCGAGGAGAAGACCCTTCAACTCGAAGACGCCAACGCCGCGCTCCAGGCCGACATCGCCGAACGCGAGCGGGTGGAGGCGGCGCTGAGAGCGAGCGAACAAGAGTTCCGCGTTCTCGTCGAGTCGCTCCCGCAGATGGTGTGGATCGGCGACCGTCACGGCAACATCGTGGAGTTCAACGAGCGATGGTTCGAGTACACCGGGGCTGCCCGGGACGAGGTCGAGCCCGACGACTGGTTGCGTCACCTTCACCCGGACGACGTCGCCGTCGCCACCGACCGCTGGCGTGAGGCCGTCCGGGCAGAGGTGCCGCTCGACCTCGAGTGTCGTCTGCGGCGGGCCGACGGGACGTACCGCTGGATGCTGGGTCGCGCCCACCCGTTGCTCGATGAATCGGGCGCCGTCGTCAAGTGGCTCGGCACCGGCACCGACATCGACGATCTGAAGCGCGCCGAGGCGCAGATGCTGCGCTCACAACGGATGGAGAGCATCGGAACGCTCGCCGGCGGTATCGCCCACGACCTGAACAACCTCCTGGCTCCGATCCTGATCGGTACCGGCCTGCTCCAATCCGACGACCTCGACGACGACACCCGACGGATCGTCGAGACGATGGCATCGAGCGCCCAACGCGGCGCCGACCTGGTACGTCGAGTGCTCTCGTTCGCTCGCGGGATCGAGGGGGTGCGCGCTCGGGTCGATCTGCGTTCGGTGATCGAGGAGACCCGTTCGATCGCCGTGACGACCTTTCCCAAGTCGATCGAGGTCACGACGGCCGTCCCGACCGACCTCTGGGAGATCGTCGGCGACCGGACCCAGCTCGAGCAGGTGTTGCTCAACCTGTGTGTGAACGCTCGCGATGCGATCTCGGACCGGGGCCGGATCACGATCGAGGCCGAGAACGTCGAGGTCGCCCATCGGCCCGATCGATCCGAGTCGGGCCGCCCACACGTCGCGATCCGTGTCACCGACGACGGCAGGGGAATTCCTCCCGAACTCGTCGATCGTGTCTTCGAGCCGTTCCTGACCACCAAGGAGGTCGGCCAAGGCAGCGGGCTCGGACTGTCGACCGTCGCCGCGATCGTCACGAGCCACGGCGGCTGGGTCGATGTGGAGAGCAGTCTCGGTGACGGGAGCCGGTTCGACGTCTACGTGCCCGTCGGTGACGTCGACGGGGCGGCGTTGCCGACCCCGTCCGCGACGGCACGGCCCGAGCGCGGCGACGGCCAGCTGATCCTCGTGATCGACGACGAGGAGCCGATTCGCACCATGATCGGCCAAGTGCTGGAGATGCACGGGTATCGGGTCCTCACCGCCGGCGACGGTGTGGCCGGGCTCGCCCTGTTCGGTGAACGCCACCACGAGATCGCGCTGGTGGTGACCGATGCGACGATGCCGACGATGCGGAGCAGCACGCTCGCGGCCAGGGTGCGCGAGATCGAACCCGCGGTGCCGGTCGTGGCCATGAGTGGGCTCGCTCCCGAGTTGACCGAGACGGAACCCGGCGCGGCGCCCCAACGGTTCCTCGCCAAGCCGTTCCGTGCGGACGACCTGCTCGTCGCCGTGCAAGCCGCCCTCGCGCGCTGACACGTCGACCTCTCGACACCTGGGTCCCGACCCGTCGATCCGGAACCAGTATCGACCGATCGTCCGGTGCGTCGTTTCCGAGTCACCCGGGCGGGGTACGTGCGTCGGCATGTCGGAACGAGTCGCGGACACGCGCGCTGCCGGCCCCGAGGCGCGGTCTGCCGTGCCGCACGTGCTGGAGAGGGGCGCCGCGTGGTCGTGGCGGATCCTGGTCGTGGCAGGTGCCGTCGCCGTCGTCGGCTGGAGCCTCGCTCGCCTCCGGGTCGTGCTGATCCCGGTCTTCGTCGCACTCGTGATGGCCGCGCTCCTGAGTCCACTCGTCGGCCGACTGGCGACGAAGATGCCGCGGATCCTGGCCGTGTGGGCGACCCTCCTCACCGGCGCCGCAGCACTGGGCGGGCTGGGATACGTGTTGTGGGGGCCGCTGCGCAACTCGGTCGAGGACCTGGGCACGGAGTGGGACGATGCGCGGACCGAGATCGAGCAATGGCTGATCGACGGGCCGCTCGGGCTGTCCGCCGCACGGGTCGACCAGTTGTCGGAGAGCGCACGCGAGGCAGTCGAACGGCTCGGGTCCGGCCTGCTCGCCGAACCGAGCAGCGCGGCGCGCGCCGCGACCGAGATCGTCGGCGGCTTCTTCCTGACGATCGTGCTGACCTTCTTCTTCCTGAAGGACGGGTCGGCGATGTGGCGGTGGTTCACCGAACAGATCGGGACGACGCGCCGGACGACCCTCGACGAGGCCGGTCGCGCCGCCTTCCGCGCCATGCAGGGGTGGATCCGTGGCGTCGCCATCACCGGCGTGGCCGACGCGGTGCTCATCGGCGCAGCGCTCATCATCCTCGACATTCCCGCCGCGATTCCGCTCACCGTGATCACGTTCTTCGCCGCGTTCCTCCCGGTGATCGGCGCCACGATCGCTGGTGGTCTCGCGACACTGATCGCGCTCGTGTCGGACGGTCCGGGCACCGCGCTGATCGTGGCGATCGTGGTGTTGGCCGTCCAACAGATCGAGGGCGACATCCTGCTGCCACTCGTCATGCGACGCCAGACGTCGCTACATCCGGTCGTGGTGCTGCTCGCGTTGGCCGTAGGCGCAGCGATCGCGGGCCTCGTCGGAGCCATCGTGGCCGTTCCGGTGACGGCCGCACTCTCGGCCGCTATCGCCACGATCAGGTCCAGCCGTGTCGAGCACGTGCTGCTGGACGAGCCCGACGGAGTCGGCGCTACCCTCACCGACCTGTGACTCTCCCCTCGTCCGCCGCCAGCCCGGCCACGCGCCCGTGGGTGCTCGACGTCGATCGAGCCCGGCGGACCGGCGTGCCCGAGGCCGTGTACTCGCAGGGCAAGACACCGAGCCACGTCCGCGACATCGTGATCGAACTGATCGAGCGTGGCGTCGCACCCGTGATCGCCACCCGCTGCGACGACGAGCACCTCGCCGCGCTGGAAGATGTTCCCGAGGCGCACGTGCTCGGTCGGACGTCGGTCTGGAACCCGTTGGAGTCGACCGGACGGCGAGCGGGCGTCGTCACTGCCGGTACGGCCGACCACGTGGTGGCCGACGAGGCCGCGATCACGTTGGATGCGCTCGGACACGAGGTCAACCGCATCGACGACGTGGGTGTGGCCGGCGTGCACCGTCTGCTCGATCGGGCCGCCGACCTGGCCGCGCTCGACGTGTTGATCGTCGTCGCCGGGATGGAAGGAGCGCTGCCGACCGCCGTCGCCGGTCTGGTCGACACGCCGCTCGTCGCCGTCCCCACGAGCACCGGGTACGGTTCGTCGTTCGAGGGGATGACCGCGCTCGCGGCGATGACCGCGAGCTGTGCCCCCGGCGTGTCGGTCGTCGGGATCGACAACGGCTTCGGTGCTGCGTGCGTCGTCGCCCGATGGATGCGGACACGTCATGCCGGTTCGTGACGCACTCCCACAGCGGCTGGTCGACGTACTGACCGACATCGGGCCGATGACGGTCGCCTACTCGGGCGGGGTGGACTCGACCCTGCTCGCCATCGCCGCCACCACCGTGCTCGGCGCCGAGCACACGTTGTCGGTCACCGCCGTGTCGCCGTCGCTCGCCGCCGACGACTTCGACCGGTGCGCCCGGCTCGCCGCCGACCACGATCTGAACTGGCGAACGGTCGACACCGACGAGATGGCGGACGATCGCTATCAGGCCAACGACACCGACCGCTGCTACTGGTGCAAGACACACCTCATGGAGGCGCTCCTGCCGGTCGCCGTCGGGACCGTGGTGCTGGGCGTGAACGTGGACGACCTGGGCGACCATCGGCCCGGCCAGCGGGCCGCGCGTGAGCACGGCGCCCGCTTCCCGTTCGTCGAGGCCGACATGACCAAGGACGACGTGCGAGACGTGTCGCGCACGCTCGGCTTGAGTACCGCCGACCAACCGGCGTCACCATGCCTGTCGTCCCGGTTGCCGTACGGCACCCCGGTGACGCTCGGTCGCCTGTCGCAGGTGGAGCTGGCGGAGCGGGCGTTGCGACGCTTGGGGTTCGACGAGGTACGAGTGCGGCACCACGACCGGCTCGGCCTCGTCGAGGTGCCCGCTGCCCGCATCGCGCAGGCGGCCGACCTGCACGACCGGATCACCGAGGCGGTCCGGGGGGCGGGGTTCGACTTCGTCGCCCTCGACCTCGAGGGGTTCCACTCCGGCAAGCTCAACCGAGGTCTCGCAGAGACCGGGTCGGGTGTCGAAGGGAACGGCGAGGAACGAGCCGTTTCCGAAGGTCACCCGACCCGGACCACGACTCGCGGATGACCCGCCACCTCCACCTCGACCCGACGACGGGCGTCAGCGGCGACATGCTGCTCGGTGCCCTGATCGACGCCGGAGCGCCGGTCGACCTCATTCGAGACGACCTCCGGCGCCTCGAGCTCCCCGGTTGGACGCTCGACGTCGAGCGGGTCGTCCGCCACGGCATCAGCGGCTCGTTGGCCCATGTCGGCACCGCCGACACCGCGACGCACCGCTCGGCGAGCGAACTCCGCCGGATCATCAGGGCCGCCGGACTGCCGTCGGCGATCAGCGATCGGGCCGTCGCCGTGATCGACCGGATCGCCGTCGCCGAGTCGGCGATCCACGGCATCGACGTCGAGGACGTGCACTTCCACGAGGTCGGTGCGCTCGACACCATCGTCGACGTGGTCGGCGTGTGCTCGGCACTGCATCACCTGGGGGTGGAGTCGGCGACGTGCGCGCCGCTGCCGACGGGGTCGGGCACGGTCATGACCGCGCACGGCGAGCTCCCGGTCCCGGCGCCGGCGACCCTGCGGCTGTTGGAAGGTACCGGCCATGTGTGGCGGTTCACCGACGACCCGATGGAGTTGGTGACGCCGACGGGCGCGGCTCTGGTCGCCGAGTTGACGACACCGTCGACCGGTATCGAGATGACGGTGTCCGCGATCGGCTACGGGTTCGGCACGTCGACGAAGCTGCCGCGAGCGAACTGTCTGCGGACGGTGCTCGGCGTCGCATCGAGCGATTCGCCCGCGGCGGCCGACGAGCCGTCGGCCACTCGCCCGGTCGTGTTGCTGTCGGCGACGATCGACGACCAATCGCCCGAGCGGATCGCCGCTGCGCTCGACGCGTGCGTCGACGCGGGAGCCCATGAGGCGTGGAGCGCGGCGGTGGCGATGAAGAAGCGGCGCCTCGGCACGGACGTGACCGTCGTGTGCCCGATCGACGCCGAACGAGCCGTGGTCGACGTGCTGTTCACCTGGACGACGACCCTGGGTGTCCGCCGTCAACCGATCGACCGCTACGAGGCCGAGCGATCGGAGACGACCGTCGTGGTCGAGGGACGCCCGGTGCGCGTCAAGGCCCGCTCGTGGCGTGGCCGGCCGATCGGGTGGAAACCCGAACACGACGACGTGATCGCGGTGGCGCGCTCATCCGGACGGACGCCCGATCAGGTAGCGGCGGCGGTCGACCAGGCGCTGCAGGCCTGACCGGGCGGCATGTCGTCGGCGAGGTGGGCCCGCTGACGCTCGGCGCTACGTGGCTCAGGCGAGGCGGCCACGGAGGATCTCGATGCCGGGTCCCTGGAGGTCGGCGAGCGCGGCGGGGCGCCCGGACGCGGCGAGGAGGAGCGAGACGATCGGGCCACGGACTGCCTTGCCACCCGGTCCGGACCAGTCGGCGTCGGTGGCGTCCAGTCCGAGGTCGGCGAGCCGCTGCTTGGCTCCGTACCAGCGCGATGCCAGGACGTGATCGATCGCCGCGACGGCAGACTCGACCGGCACCGAAAGTGGCGTGTCCACGGCTCGTGCGATGTCTTGGCCGTGCACGAGCAGGTCGACGAGCTGGTCGTCGTGGCTGCTGCCCGCTGCGTGCTCGAGCGAGTCTGCGTTCTGGCGAATGATGTCGATCAGTTCGTCTCGTGTGTGAGTTTCGGCTTGCCGACGGGCGGTGCTGGCGTTCCAGCGGTCCCAGCTCCCGCGGTGACGGATCATCCCGATGATCATCTCCGACCAGGTTCCGGAGGTGCTGAGCGACAGATGGGCGACGACGTCGGTGACGGTCCACCCGTCGCACAATGAGGGCTGCGCCCATGCCTCGGGCTCGAGGTCGTCCAGGTAGTCGACGAGTCGTCGCCGCGCGTCCCGGACCATCTCGTGGGGGGTCGGATCGGCGGTCATGACCGCCGCCCGGTGATCTCGAGACGTACGTCGTCGCCGACGCCCTTGTTGATCGCTTTGCGGACGGCGGCCTTGACCGGCACCATGTGCTTGCCGTCACCGATGGGCAGCATGGTCGCCTGGATGTCGTGGCCGTCGATCACTCCGACGATCTTCACCGGTTTGCCGGTGCCGAGCCGGTGCTGCGAGTCGGGGATGACGACGCACGCCCACCCGCTGTTGGCGTCGGTGGTGATCTGGGCCTCAACCGTGAGCGCGACAGGCTCGATGTCTTCGTCTGCCATTGATCGCTTCCTTCAACTAGACCGTTTGGTTCCGTTCACTCTATCGGAACTGGTCGGTCCAGTATGATTTCGTGATGGTCGAGCCCAGTGCGAGCATCGAAACGCGAACCGAACGCAAGCGGCGTCAGGTCGTCGACGCTGCGACCGAGTGTTTCCTCGAACACGGGTATGAACGCACGAGCATGGACACCGTCGCCCGCGCCGCGGGCGTCTCGAAGCAGACCGTCTACCACCACTTCGACACGAAGGCGGACCTGCTCCGCCACGTCGTCACGAGCGTCATCGAGACCGCAGGAGCCGACGCCGACGCCCCGATCGCAAATCTTGCCGAGAGCGACGACGTCGAACGCGACCTACGCGCCTACGCCCGAGCACAGCTCCGGTTCGTCATACAACCCGCACCGATGCGACTCCGCCGGCTGATCGTCGCTGAAGCTCGGCAGTTCCCAGAACTCGCGGAGCTGTACTTCGAACTGGGCCCGCGAAGTGCCATCGATCAACTGGCGGTCGTCGTCGAACGCCTCGACGAGCGCGAGATCCTCCGAGTGCCCGATCCCGCTCGGGCGGCGGCCGACCTGAACTGGTTGGTTCTCTCCGACGCCCTCAACCGGGCGATGTTGCTCGGCAGCGACGAACCCCTCTCGGAGCACCAGATCCGCACCCGCTCCGAACACGCCATCGCCACGTTCCTCGCTGCGTACCAGCGACGCAGATAGCCGACAGCGCGGAGGGTGAGCCCGTTGGATCAGGACCACCCGCCCGGAGCGCTCAGCTGACGCGCCGTTCGAAGTCAGGGGTTCTGGATGAGGCGCACGAGTGAGCAATCGGGATCGATCAGCGCACCGATGCGCAGACCCGAGTCCTCGACTTCGGGAGCGTGCAGCCGCGGCCAGCCCCGGTTGGTCTCGGCGACACCGGCTGCGAGACACACTCGGTAGAAGGCGTCGACGTCGTCGAGACGGAGGCAGCTGCCGAACGAGCTCGTCGCCGGGTCGAGATCAGGAAACGGGAAGAACTCCAACACGAGGTCGCCGCGCGCCAGGATCATCCACCCGTCGTCGCGGAACTCCTCGACGAAGCCGAGCGCTGCGTAGAAGTCCGATGTCACGGCGAAATCCCGCGACGGCAAGTTCGGTGTCGCCCGGTCGGTCATGCCACGAACACTACGTAGCGGTTCGACGTGGGACGCTCGACGGGAGTGATCGACGCCACCGTTGCAAGCGCAGTCGCTCCTCGATCCGACGACAACGTCCGCGATACCTCCGGACCGATCCCTGGTCACAGGGCGGCACGACCGACCTCGACCGACTGGCGCCGTTGTGCGAGACCCATCACGACCTGGTCCACGAGGGCGGATGGCAACTCGACGTCACACCCGACCGGCTCGGCACCTGGACCCGACCCGACGGCGTCGTGTTCTGGACCGGGTCGCTGATCGATCGGCGACCGGCGTGATGTGGGCATCGTCTCCAGCGCTGTCGGCATGCGTTACACCACCGTGAACACCGGCTCGATGCGGGCCGTCTGCTTTACGAAACGTCTAGCGTGGGTCGCCACATGAGCGATCTGCATCCCGTCCAGCGGCCGCCCACCCGCGTGCCGTCGTACATCGCCCCCAGCACGCTCGGCGAGGCGCTCGCGCTCAAGTCCGAGCGTGGTGCTGCCGCACGCCTCGTCGCCGGTGCCACCGACCTGATCGTCGAGCTCGATCGGGGAGCCCACTCCGGCGTGGAGCTGCTGATCGACACCAGCCGGATCACCGGGCTCGCCGACATCGAGGTCACCGACGACGGGATCCACCTCGGCGCCACGACGACGCACCACGACGTCGTCGCCGACCCGACGTGTCGCACGGAGGCGCTCGCACTCGCCCAAGCGTGTCTCGAGGTCGGCTCACCCCAGCTCCGCAACCGGGCCACCGTGGTCGGCAACATCGTCACCGCCAGCCCCGCCAACGACACGATCTCAGCCCTCACCGCGCTCGGCGCCACGGTGCACATCGCATCGGTCGGTGCAACACGATCCGAACCGATCGGCGAGTTCATCACCGGGTTCCGCACCACCACGCTCGCCGACGACGAGCTGGTGACCGGTATCTCGATCCCCCGTCCGACCGGCGCCGATCGAGGTGCGCATCGATCGGTGTTCGTGAAATCGGGACTGCGACGGGCCCAGGCGATCTCGGTCGTCCACGTCGCCATCGCGGCGTCGTTCGACGGCGAGACCGTCACGGACGTCACAATCGCCCTCGGCAGCGTCGCCCCGACGATCATCACGTTGCCGGACGTCGCCGAGCTCGTGCGCGGCACCACGCTCGACGCCGATACGTGTCGAGCGGCGGGCATCGCTGCTGCAGAGGCGGCGACCCCGATCGACGACCTGCGCGCCACCGCCGCCTACCGCACCAGCCAGGTCGCGACGATGGTCGAGCGCGGACTGCTCGCCATCGGCCGCAACGAACACGCCGCACGCTGGCCCGAACGACCGACGCTGCTGCGAGCAACCGGACACACCGACGCAACCACACCTCCCACGACCGTCTCGTTGATCGGCCGTGAGACACCGATCGAGGTCACCGTCAACGGTTCGCGTGTCAGCGCCGCGACCGCCACCGGCGTGACACTGCTCGACTGGCTCCGCGACGAAGCAGGTTGCACCGGCGTCAAGGAGGGCTGCGCCGAGGGAGAGTGCGGCGCATGCACGGTGCTCGTCGACGGCACCGCCGTCATGGGCTGCCTCGTGCCCGCCGCGCGAGCCGCCGGCACCGAGGTGACCACCGTCGAGGGGCTCGCCACCGACGGAGCGCTGGCACCGATCCAGCAGGCCTTCGTCGAGCACCACGCCGTGCAGTGCGGATTCTGCACCCCCGGCTTCCTCGTGTCGTGCACGGCGCTCATCGCCGAGACCGGCCGACCGAGTCCGGCCGAGATCCGAGCCGGGTTGGCCGGCAACCTGTGCCGCTGCACCGGCTACCGGGCGATCGAGGCTGCCGTCGCCACCGCCGCCGAACGAACGACCCGTGTCGGCGTCAGGAGCGCGTCATGAGCGTCGACGTGCCGGGCACGACGAGCGTCGGGGCGGCACCGCTGCGGCTCGACGCCCACGACAAGGTCACCGGTGCCGCCACGTACCCCGCCGACCGGTTTCCCACCGATGCGCTGGTCGGCAAGGTCGTCTTCACCGACCAGCCCCACGCGCGCTTGACCCGCCTCGACGTGCGTGCGGCCGAGGCGTTGCCCGGCGTGATCGCCGTCTTCACCGGGCGCGACGTCCCCGTCAACGAATACGGCCTCACGATGTTCGACCAGCCGGTGTTCATCTCGGTCGAGCACACCGGCCGGAGCAAGGTGCGATGCGACGTCAGCCGCTGGGAGGCCGACCACCTCGCGTTCGTGGTCGCCGAGACGACCGAGGCCGCCGAGGCTGCAGCGCGGGCGATCGACGTCGAATGGGAGCAACTCCCGGTCATCGGCGACATCGACGACGCGCTCGCCGACGACGCCGTCCTGCTGCACCCGGAGAACGACCTCCCCACCAACAGCTACACCAACTACAAGATCCGCAAGGGCGACATGGAGGCCGGCTGGGCGCGAGCGGCCGCGATCGTCGAGGCGACCTACGAGGTGCCGTACCAGGAGCACGCCTACCTCCAGCCCGAGGCCGGCATGTCGTACGTCGACGACGAGGGTCGCGTCACCGTCGAGGTCGCCGGTCAGTGGACGCACGAGGATCGGGAGCAGATCGCACACGCGCTCGACCTCCCCGACGACCGCGTCCGGGTGATCTACCCCGCCATCGGTGGCGCGTTCGGCGGCCGCGAAGACACCTCGATCCAGATCGTGCTCGCGATCGCCGCCCAGCAGCTCCACGCACGCGGCATCGACCGACCGGTCACGGTGCAGTGGTCGCGCGAGGAGTCGATCGTCGGCCACCACAAGCGCCACCGCGGCCGCATCCACGCCAGGTGGGGTGCCGATGCCGACGGCAAGATCGTCGCGATCGAGAGCGAGGCCTGGCTCGACGCCGGCGCCTACAACTACACGTCCAACAAGGTGCTCGGGAACTGCCACCTGAGCCAGGCCGGCCCCTACGAGGTGCCGAACGCGCACATCGACAGCCACGCCGTGTACACGAACGCCGTGCCCGGCGGGGCCTTTCGCGGCTTCGGCGGCCCACAGGGCAGCTTCGTCGCCGAGATGCAGATGAACCGGCTGGCCGAGGCCCTCGGCATCGACCCGGTCGAGATCCGCCGCCGCAACACCCTGCGCGACGGATCGATCGGCATCACCCAGGCACCGCTCCCCCCGGGCGTCACCCTGCCGGAGGTCATCGACGCGTGCGCCGAAGCTGCCCGGCTCGACGAACCCCTCCGCGACGCGAAGCCGTTCTCACCGTTCGCCACCCTCGCCCCCGCCACCGACGACCTGTTGCGCGGGCGCGGCTTCGCGTGCGCGTACAAGAACGTCGGCTTCTCGTTCGGGTTCCCCGAGCGGTGCGAAGCCGAGATTGTCCTGCACGGTGAGGGTGACACACCGGAGTGGGCGGAGTTCTTCCACGCCGGCGCCGACGTCGGCCAAGGCGCACACACGGCGTTCGTCCAGATGGCGGCCGAGGCGACCGGGTTGCCGATCGAGGCGATCCGAGCGACGTTCTCCGACACCTCGACCACGGGCGACTCCGGTTCGGCGTCGGCGTCACGGCTGACGTTCATGGCCGGCAACTCGATCCTCGGCGCAGCCGAGGAGGCCGAGAAGGCGTGGCGCGACGGCGACCGGCCCGCGGCCGGTTTCTTCCGGTACGTGCCACCCCCGACCGAGATGCTCGATCCCGAGACGGGGATCTGCCAGCCGAACTTCAGCTACGGCTACGTCGCCCAGGCGGTCGAACTCACAGTCGACCGCCGCACCGGGCACATCGTGGTCGACCGGGTGGTCAGCACCCACGACGTCGGCAAGGCGATCAACCCCGAGCTGGTGATCGGCCAGATCGACGGCGGGATCGCGCAGGCGCACGGCTACACGATGAGCGAACGACTGCGGGTGGCCGACGGCCGCGTGCTCAACCCGCGTCTGTCGACCTACCTCATCCCGGGCATCGGCGACATGCCGACCCAGATCGACGCCGTCGTGCTCGAACTGGCCGACCCGCGCGGCCCCTGGGGCGCCCGCGGCATGGCGGAGATGCCGATGATGGCCTACGCCCCCGCCGTGCTGTCCGCCCTGCACGACGCCACGGGTGTCTGGTTCGACACGTTCCCCCTGACACCGGACGTCGTCCTCGAACGACTCTCCTGATCCAGCCGAGCCCCGCCACACCCGACGCTCCGGTTCGTTCTCACCGTTCTTGAGGGTGAATGCTGTCGGGTATGAGCGAGACGGTTTCGCAGATCCCGTTCGTCGACTACCTCGTACTCGACGACGGCAACCCCCACCTCCGTGCCCACGAATGCACCACCTGCGGCGCCCGGTACTTCGACCGCCGCAACGCGTGCGCCTCGTGCTTCGGCACCGACTTCACGGACGTCGACGTGGCGACCGAGGGCATCGTGCGGTCGTTCTCGATCGTCACCTTCGCCGCCCCCGGCGTCGAGGTGCCGTTCGTGGCCGCCGTGGTCGACCTCGACGGCACCAGCGCCAAGGGCAACATCATCAACTGCCCGCCCGACCCGGAACACGTGAAGCTCGGCATGAAGGTCCGTCTCGCCACCTACTCGATGGGGGCCGACGACAACGGTGTCGAAGCCCTCAACTACGGCTTCGAACCCGCCTGAACCAGCACGAAGCCAGCCCACTCGACCGATCAGCGACATACGAACGAACCAGGAGCACCCCGCAATGAGCGCATCCGACGACATCTTCATCCTCGGCATCTCGATGACCAAGTTCGGGAAACACCCGGACAAGGACGTCGTCGACCTCGGCTCGGAGGCGATCATGGCCGCGCTGGCCGACGCCGGCGTCACCATGGCCGACATCGGCGTGTTCGCCGCCGGCAATCTGATGGGCCGCGGCGGCATCGCCCAGCAACTCCAGAAGCAGGTCGGCCAGACCGGCATTCCCGCCTACAACGTCTCGAACGCGTGCGCCACCGGCGCCACTGCGCTCCGCACGGCGATCATGGCGGTCAAGGCCGGCGAGACCGACATGGGACTCGCCTGCGGCGTCGAGAAGCTGGCGGGTGCCGGCCTGCTCGGTGCGGGCGGTCAGGCCAAGTCCGACGGCCACGAGTGGGAGCGCTCCGGCCGGTACGGCGCCGTCGCCCCGGTCGACGGCCGGATCGGCACCGAGGCGATGCCCGGCGTGTTCGCCCAGGTCGGCATGGAGTACCTCCATGAGCACCAGTACGGCGGCACGGCGTTCGAGCTGTTCGCGAAGATCAGCGAGAAGAACCACAGCCACTCGACGCTCAACCCGCTGGCGGCCTACTCGAAGGAGATGCCGCTCGAGCAGATCATGAACGACATCATGATCGCCTATCCGAACACACGCCCGATGTGCTCGGCGAACTGCGACGGGGCGGCCGCAGCGGTCGTCGTCAGTGGCGAGAAGCTGCGCACGATGTCGCTCGAACAGCAGCGTCGTGCGATCAAGGTGTCGGCATCCGTACTCACCAGCGACCCGTACCAGGAGGCGTGCCAGGTCCTCCCCGACGTCAACACCCTCACCCGCAACGCTGCCCAAACCGCGTACGAACAGGCAGGTGTCGGCCCCGAGGATCTCGATCTCGTCGAACTGCACGACTGCTTCGCCACCGCCGAACTCGTCCACTACGACAACCTCATGCTGTGCGAACCCGGCGGTGCGGTCGACTTCTTCGAGTCGGGCGCTCCCTGGCGCGACGGCAAGCTGCCCGTCAACGTGTCGGGCGGCCTGCAGTCGAAGGGTCACCCGATCTCGGCGACCGGTATCGCGAACATCTGGGAGGTGTGCCAGCACGTGCGGGGTGAGGGCGGGCCCCGCCAGATCGAGGGAGCCAAGGTCGGCCTCGCTCATGTGATCGGGCTCGGCTCGGCCTGCGGCGTCCACATCCTCGAGAAGTCCGGCCTGGCGGCCTGATCGGCACCGCGCCGTGCCACGCACGCCCCTGTCGGACATGGTCGCCGACGCCAAGGCCGCCATCGAGGAACTGTCCGTCGATCAGCTCCGTGACGAACTCGACGCCGGCACGTGCACGGTGATCGACATCCGAGACATCCGTGAGCTGTGGGACAAGGGCGCCATCCCGGGCGCCAAGTCGATGCCGCGCGGCATGCTGGAGTTCTGGTTCGATCCCGAGTCGCCGTACTACCGCGGCGACCTGAGCTTCGACGACCGCTACGTGCTGCACTGCGCCGGCGGACAACGATCGGCCCTCGCGGCGAAGGTCCTGCAGGATCTCGGCTACACCAACGTCGCCCACCTCGAGGTCGGCTTCAACGGCTGGGTCGAAGCCGGCGGGGCCGTCGACGAGGTCCACCCGAATCCCAAGTACTTCCAACGCTGAGTCAGCGGTCGGAACGACCCCGAGCCGATCGTCACCCAGCCCGCGGCCGTTCGCGGACTGGATGACCACGGCACCGTCGACGGCAGGGACTTTCCCAAGGCGCGTCCAGTAGGCAACAATGGTGCAAGCGCTTTCAATCGTGCCCCTGCCATGACCCAGCAACGCAGCAGCCAGCCCGCTTCGCGGGCGACGATCGAGGACGTTGCCGCTGCGGCGAACGTCTCGGTCGCCACGGTGTCGCGCGCTCTGCGCGGGCTGCCCAACGTCGCCGCCTCGACCCGAAGCCGGGTCGAGCAGGTCGCCGCCGATCTCTCCTATTCCGCCGATCCGGCGGCACGCCGCCTCGCAACGGGCCGATCCCGCTCGCTCGCCGTGCTCGTGCCGTTCGTCAACACGTGGTACTGCGCCGAGATCATGGCAGGCGTGGAAGCGGTCTGTGCCGAGGCCGGCTACGACATGGTCGTCATCGCGCTCCGTACCGAGCACGGCGACCGCCGCCCGATCGACGGCACCGAGGCCCTGCACCGTCGCGTGGACGGGATCGTCGTCGTCGACGTGGCACTCGACCCGGTCGAACTCGACGAGATGATCAGCCGCGGCCTCGCCGTCGTGTCGATCGGACCGCCGCTCCACGGTTGCGCCTCGACCGGCATCGACGACGTCGAGGTCGGGCGGTTGGCCACCGAGCACCTGATCCGACTCGGACATCGCCGCATCGGCATCATCGGCGACACCACCGACAACGTCTTCGGGTTCGTCGTGCCGACCATGCGACAGCGCGGGTACGCGCAGGCCCTCGCCGCCGCGGACATCGAGGTCGACGACGAGCTGATCGTCGACGGCAGCTTCACGGTGCAGGGCGGCGCGGAGGCGTTCGACCAGCTGATGGCGCTCGACGATCCACCGACCGCCATCTTCGCGATCGGCGACATCATGGCGCTCGGGGCGATGCAGCGAGCACGCGACCTCGGCATCGAGATCCCACGTGACGTTTCGATCGTCGGGGTGGACGATCAACCCGTCGCCGAGGTGCTCGGGCTCACGACCGTTCACCAAGACGTCGCCGAGCACGGCGCCCGTGTCGCGCGGTGGCTCGTCGATCTGCTTCGCGACGACGATCATTCGGTCGAGCGGTTCATCGCTCCGATCCACCTGGTCGAGCGCACGACGACCTCCAGCCCCGCCACCGCCCACGTCGGCTGACCGGACGGGAGGTGTCGGATACCTCCTGTCGAGCCACCTTCTGTTCAGGTGAGGGGGAGGAGGGCGTCGAGGAGGCTGCTGGCGCCGAAGCGGAAGGTGGCGGGTGTCAGGTACCCGGAGCCCATCGCCGACTCGGCCTGGTCGAGGTAGACCTCGGCTGCTTCGGCGGACGAGATGCCACCGGACGGCTTCAGGCCGACGGTCCGGTCGGCGGCGACATCGGCGATCGCCCGCAGCATCGCCGCGGCTGCCTGGGGCGTCGCAGAGACCGGCGACTTGCCGGTCGAGGTCTTCACGAAATCGGCTCCGTGGTCGATCGCGAACCGGGCTGCCGACTCGATCATCGCCACGTCGCCGATCTCGCCGGTTTCGAGGATGACCTTGAGGTGTGCCCGATCCGCGGTCGACGCCTTGGTGGCGTCGAGCACGTCGGCGCACCACCCGACGTCACCGGCGACGAACGCTCGGTACGGCAGCACGAGATCGACGTCGTCGGCGCCGGCGCCGACGACCCGCTCGGTCAGCGTTCGCACGGCGTACGGGCGCTCGTCGCCGGTCGGGAAGTTGACGACCGTGGCGACGTCGACCGCGGTCGAAGCGAGCGCGGCGACCGCCTGCTCGACGAAGTCGGGCCACACGCACACCGCGGCGGTCCCGTGCTCGGCGGCGCGTGCGCACAGCGCATCGACGTCGTCGGCGGTGCATCGATCGTTCAGGTTCGTCAGGTCGACGAGGCTGATCGCGAGGCGTGCACGTGCGGCATCCATACCGCGCAGCCTACGCACCCCCACCAGGGTGCTCAGTCCTTCAGGTGGCGCACTCCGATGCGCCGACCTCGGCGACGTACGGCCCGGTCTCACCGAAGTCGATGTAGAAGTCGGGGTTCTCCTCGAAGGTCGGGAACGAGTCGAGCTCCTTGAGCTCGGCGCCGAGCGCCGAGGCACCGCCGACCCGGTCGAGCCAGCTACGGAACGTCTCCCCCGCCTCGCGTTCGGCGGCGAACCGGCGGATGACCCGAATCGCCGCTTCGGCCGCATTCTTGGCCGGCAGGCGCGTCGCCTTGTCACCGAAGTGGATCTGCTCGTCGCCGACGTAGCCGCCCAGCAGCATCTGGTAGCCCGGGGACGACCGGCCGTTGGCACGGCGCTCGGCGCCGTTGAAGCCGATGTCGGCCACGTGGTGCTGGCCGCACGAGTTCGTGCAACCCGAGATGTTGATGCGCAGACCGCCGACCTCGGCGAGGCCCTCCTCCTCGAGCCGGTCACCGATCGCCTTGGCGAGGCCGCGGCTCTGCGTGACCGCCAGGTTGCAGGTGTCGGCACCGGGGCAGGCGACGACGTCGCGCACCAGCTCAGCTCCGGGTTGTGCCATCCCGATCTCGTCGAGGCGCTCGTACAGCACCGGGAGTTGTTCGTCCGACAGGTCGCGGAACACGATGTTCTGCCGGTTGCTCAAGCGCACGCCGGCGCCCAGGTCGCGTTGGATTGCCGCGAGGGCTCGGAACTGGTCGGCGGTGATGTCGCCGAGTTCGGCGTGGGCGTACGCGCTGACGGAGCCGTTGGCGGCACCGCGCACGACGTTGGCGTGGTGCCAACGCACGTACGGTGTCAACCCACCGATCGAGACCGGGGTCGAGTCGACGCCGTGGCCGATCTTGGTGACCTCTCCGTCGGTGGTGGAACCGGCCGGATCGTCACCGTGCGCGATGACCTCGTCGGGGATGCCACCCGGCCACGAGGACGACGCGACGAGGAACTTCCGGCTGGCGAACACCCGCCGTTGGACCTCCTCGAAGCCCAACGTGTCGACGAGCCACTTCATGCGCGCCCGCAGCTTGTTGTCGCGGTTGCCGGCCTCGTTGAACACACGCAGGATCGCCTCGATGGTGGGCATCAGCTCGTCGCGTGGCGTGAAGTCCTCGAGGGCGAGCGCCGGGTGCGGGTTCGCGCCCAGACCGCCGGCGATGTACACGCGAAAGCCCCGTTCGACCGTGCCGTCGTCGAGGGTCCGGGTGACGGCGATGACGCCGGCGTCGTTGAACATCGCCTGGCCACAGTCGGTGGCGCACCCGGAGAAGTTGATCTTGAACTTGCGGGGCAGCCGCTGCCCGAGCGGGTTGCGCACGAAGTGCTGGTACGCCGCTTCGGCCCACTGGCTGATGTCGAGCACTTCCTGCGGGCAGGCACCGGCGAGGTGGCAGCCCTGGATGTTGCGGACCGTGTCGCCACAGGCTTCACGACTGGTCAGGCCGACCGCTGCCATCAGCTCCATCACGTCGGGGATGTCGTCGAGCTGTACGAAGTGGAACTGCAGGTTCTGGCGGGTCGTGATGTGACCCCAGCCGCGGCTGTAGCGCTCGGCGATGTGTCCCATCATCTCGAGCTGTTCGGGTGTCATCGACCCGTACGGCACCTTGACGCGCACCATCTGGTTGGTACCACCCTGGCGCTGGCCATAGATCCCGTTCGTGAGCCGGAACACGCGGAAGACGTCTTCGGGCACCTCACCCGACTGGTAGCCGGCGAGCTGCTCACGGAACTTGTCGATGTCGGCGATCTGGCCGGCGTCCCACTGGTCGCGGGGCAGCACGGCGATGCCGTGGTCGGTGTCGGGGCGGGATTCGAGGATGGTCATGAGGTGGCTCCTTCGACGAGGGAGGCGAGGACGGGCACGTCGTGCAGCACATCGCGGTCAGCGACCTCGCCGACGACGATGACCGACGGGTTGCGGACCGGCTCGAGTCCGAGCCGGTCGAGCGTCAGGCGTTCGATGCACTCGTCGTCGCACGTGGCGTTGGTGACGATGGCGACCGGCATGTCGGGTCGCATGCCGCCGGCGATCAGGCGGTCGGCGATCGAGCGGGCGCGTGCGGCGCCCATCAAGATGACGAGCGTCGTGCCGGCGTTGGCGAGTGCGATCCAATCGAGCTGACGGTCGTTGTGAGGATCCTGGTGTGCGGTCACGATGCTGACGCCGCTCGCCACCCCGCGCATGGTCACGGGGATGCCGGCGGCCGCCGGGCCGGCCACGGACGACGAGATGCCGGGCACGACGTCGACGTCGATGCCCTGGGCGCGGAGCGCCTCGGCCTCTTCGCCACCGCGTCCGAACACGAACGGATCGCCACCCTTGAGGCGCACGACGGTCTCGAAGCGACGACCGCGGTCGATCAGGATCTCGTTGATCTCGTCCTGACTGTTGCGGCGCGAGCCGGGGGTCTTGCCGACGTCGACGAGTTCGGCCCACGACGACGCCGAGGCGAGCAGTCGGGGGTCGACGAGTCGGTCGTGCACGATGACTTCGGCCCGGGCGAGCAGCGACGCGGCACGCAGGGTGAGCAGGTCGGGATCACCCGGTCCGGCACCGACGAGATGGACGGTCATGACGGCACCTCCTGGTGCGGGGAATCGTGCTGCGGGGAGCTGGGCTGCGGCGCATCGCTGGGTACGTCGGGCAGGTCGAGGCCGGCGCGCAGCTGCGCTCGGGCCCGGTCGAGGTCGCCGGCGGCGATCAGGTCGAAGAAGTGATCGTCCACGACGGCGGCCCACCCGCCGACTTCGGACGTCCCGTGGACGCGCTGCACCTCGGCGCGCACCTCGGCGAGGACGTCGAGCGCAGCACCGTGCGCCTCGGTGAACAGATCCTCGAGCCGACGGCGAGCCCATTGGGCCATCGCCGGGCTCCTCCCGTTCGTCGACACCGCGACCTGGAGGTCACCGCGCCGGACGACCGAGGGCAGGATGAACGCGCAGTTCTTCGGGTCGTCGGCGGAGTTGACCCACACGTTGGCGGCGTTGCCGTCTCGTGCGACCTGCCGGTTGACGGCGGGGTCGTTCGTGGCGGTGATCGCGATCGTGTACGAGGCGACCTCGCCGCGTCGGTAGGGACGCTCGTGCCACCGCACGTCGGGATCCTCGGCGATCTCGGAGACGGCATCTGGCGCGACCACGGTCACGTGGGCCCCTGCGCGGAGCAGACCGGCGACCTTGTGAGCGGCGACCGGACCGCCACCGACGACGAGGGCCCGCCGACCGACCAGGTCGAGGAACACCGGGTACGGGGCGTCGAACACGCCGGTCACAGGTGCAGCCCGCATTCGGTCTTGGCGCCGCCCCATCGGCCGGAGCGACCGTCGGTGGAGGGCTCGGTGCACGGCCAGCATCCGATCGACGCATAGCCGTCGAACTGCAGCGTGTTGACGAGCACGTCGTGATCGGCGATGTACGCCTCGTACTCGTCGTCGGTCATGTTGGCCAGCGGGTTCACCTTGACGAGACCGCGGCGGTCGATCGACACGATCGGTGCGTCGGCCCGATCGGGACTGTCGGCCCGGCGAACGCCGCTCAGCCAGGCGTCGACCCGGCCGATCAGGTGGGCGTCGAGCAGATCGACCTTGCGCGCCGCGCAGCAGGCGTCGGAGCCGTGCGCCCACACGTCGTCGGCGTCGGCCGCCGGTCGCAGCACCGTGAGGTTGAGTGCGTAGCGTTCCATCGCCCGACGCACGGTGTTCAGGGTCTCGGCGAAGTGGAAGCCGGTGTCGAGGAAGACGACTTCGACGTCGGGGGCCACCGAGGTGGCGATGTCGATCAGCGTCGTGTCGGCGAACGAGGCGGTGAGGGCCAGACGGCTCCCGAATCGGTCATGGGCCCATCTGACGATCTCGGCCGGCTCGGCGGCCTCGAGGCGTGCGTTCGCGGCGTCGAGTTCGTCGGCGTCGAGCAGTGGGCGGGGGCGGAGGGTGACGGCGGTGAGTGTCTGCATCGGGGGAATGTCCGGATCATTCCCGACCAGGTGGGTCGGGATTTGCGATGACACTACGCTCGGCCTCCCAGCGATACAACATATTTCCGATCATTTTTGTCGGGATTAAGTCCGGACAACCCGCTGACCAGGAGGAACGCCGTGCGCCGCTCCATCGACGACTACCCGGCAACGCCGGACGACATCCCGCCCGGGTGGGAGGACGACGTCGCCCCCGTGTCGTGGGCGATCGCGATCAGCGACGACTACGACGACGCCGAACCGAGGGTGGTCCTCACCGTCGAGGAGGTCGGCCAGGCCGGGGCCGGGCTCGTCACCCACCTCTCCCCCACCGTCGCCCGCCGACTCCGCGTCGCCATCGCCGACGCCCTGAAGGAGATCGGCGAACCCACCTGACCCACCCCCAACCGCCCCATTAATCAATGCGTGAACAATCTGCGGGATAGTCCCGCAGATTGTTCACGCATTGCTGGGGTTGTCGGTGGCGGTACGGTCGGCTCGGTGGACATCACGCTGGACGAACGGCGGCGGCGATTGGCGGTCCGACATCTGCTGACGCCGTCGAGGCGAACGACGACCGTCGACGAGGTGGCCGACCGGCTGGTCGCACTCCATTCGTCCGATCCGGTGACCGTCTATCTGTCGGCAGCACTCCGGCTCCGTGAGCCCTCGATCGAGTCGGTCGACCGGGCGCTGTACGAGGATCGCACGCTCCTGCGCCACCACGCCATGCGACGGACGCTGTGGGCGATGACGCCGGGGACGGCCGTGGCCGCACACGCCGGCTTCACGAGGAAGATCGCCGCCGCGGAACGGCGCCGCACCGCGAAGCTGTTCGGGATCGACGAGGCGAGTGTCGACGACGCGATCGATCGGGTGTCGACCATCGTTCACCGCCATGGCGGCCCGATCAGCACCAGGTCGGTCGGCGAACAGGTTCCCGAACTCGCCACGCCGGTGCCGGTGTTCCAGGGGAAGAGTTACGGCGGCCAGATGGCCATCCACACCCGTGCCCTCCTCGTCGCCGCCTTCGAGGGACGGATCGCTCGCGGCCGCCCGCTCGGTTCGTGGATCGCCTCACAGTACGACTGGTGGCCGATCGACGTCTGGACCGATGGGAGCTTCGACACCGGACTCGACAGTGGACTCGAGGAAGCCGACGGCGCCGCCGCGGTGATCGAGCGGTGGCTCGCCGTCGCCGCTCCGGCGACGCTCGACGATCTGGTGTGGTGGTCGGGAGCCACCAAGACGTTGGTTCGTGCGGTGCTCGACCGGCTCGGCGCCGTCGCGGTGGCGACCGACGACGGCACCTCGGCAGTCGAGGGCTACGTACTCCGTGGCGACACCCAGCCGACCCCGGACCCCGGCCCTTGGGTCTCCCTGCTGCCCGGACTCGACCCCACGCCGATGGGATGGAAGCAGAGATCGTGGTACCTCGACGACGAGACCGATCGCCGCGTGACCGATCGCAACGGCAACATCGGCCCGACCGTGTGGGCGGACGGCCGGGTCGTCGGCGGGTGGACGCAACGCAAGGACGGCACGATCGCCCACGACGTCGACATGGCGATGCTCGAGCCGGTCCACCACGAGCTGCTGGAGGCCGAGATCGATCGCCTCCGAGCGCTCGTCGGCGAGACCCGCTTCACCCCACGGTTCCCCAGCCCGAACCAACAACAGCTGCTCGCCTGACCGGTCGTTCGAGCGTGGAACGCGCTGCAGCTCAGTCGCGTGGGCGCCGGGGCATGAACAAGCTGTCGAGTCGCGCCGTACCGGCGGCGAGGTCACCCCAGTCCCGTTCGAACGACATGGAGACGATCGCGCCGGTCGGCAGCTTGTCCGCGAGTTGCTCACGATCGGCCGGGTCACCCTCGCCCACGAGCCGACAGGCCAGATCCTGCAGTGTGGGGTTGTGGCCGACGACCATCAACGACGCGTGCTCCTCGCCCGAGCGACGGATCCGGTCCAAGAGCGTGCGGGCGTCATCGTCGTAGACGCCACGGTCGTGCTCGATCGCGGCATCGTCGGGCAGCGCCGGGCGGAGTCCGTCCAGTGTCGCCTCCGCTCGTGTCGCCGTGGAGCACAGCACGAACAGCGTCGGGAGGTCGAGCGCCGAGACGTGATCTCTCATCCGGTCGAGGGACCGTTCACCACGGGGAGCGAGCGGTCGGTCGTGGTCGTCCAGGGTCTCGTCGTCCCAGCACGACTTCGCGTGGCGGACGAGCACCAGACGACGCACCATCGTCAGACCGCCGGGATCTGCTGGGTGATGCAGTGGATGCCGCCACCGCCCAACGCCAGGATCTCGCCGACGTCCAGCCCGAACGTCTCACGCCCGGGGTACTGCTCGGCGATGATCGCGAGCATGTCGTCGTCGGCGGGGTGACCGCAGGTCGGCACGACGACGAATCCGTTGCCGACGTAGTAGTTGAGGTACGGCACCGGAACCCGCTCGCCGTCACGCTCGCGGAACGGCAGCACCGGCACCTCGACCACTTCGACCGAGCGGCCTCGAGCGTCGACCCAGCCGGCGGCGATGCGCCGATTCACGTTCATCAACAGGTGGTCGGGTTCGTTCTGGTCGTCACACCCCTGGACGACCAGCACACCGGGGCGGGCGAATGCCGCGACATTGTCGACGTGGCCGTCGGTGTCGTCGTCGAGCGCCAGCCCGTGCGGGAGCCACAGGATCGACTCGGCGCCGAGTTCGCGGCCGAGCACGTCGGCGATCTCTGGCTGCGTCATCGACGGGTTGCGGTTCGGGTGCATCAGGCACTGGATGGTCGTGACGAACGACCCGTCCCCGTCGGTCGAGATCGCTCCTCCCTCGAACACCATGTCGACGGCGCGCGTCGGATGACCGGCGTGCTCGGCCCAACGACGGGCGACGGCTGCGTCGTCGTCCCACGGCGGGAACTTCTCGCCCCACGCGTTGAAGCCGAAGTCGACGGCCGTCCGCGTCCCGTCGGTGACGGTGACGTAGATCGGACCGCTGTCACGGAACCACGAGTCGTCGATCGGGATCTCGATGACCTCGACCGCTCCCCCGCACCGTTCGGCTGCGTCGTCACCGACGCCGGGCGGGGCGATCATCGTGACCGGTTCGTACGGTGCGATCGCACGAGCCACTTGCGCATGCGCGTCGCGTGCCTCGTCGAGGCGCACTCCCGGGTACAGCTCGGCTCGGGTCGGCCAGCAGATCACGGTCCGTTCGTGCGGCGCGAACTCCCCCGGCATGCGGGCGGATCGCGGCTCGGTCACAGCGAGCCGCTCCGGCGACCCGAACTGCCGTCGAGCGTGAGGAGGGGACCGTAGAGGTCGGGGCGGCGATCGCGGAACAGCCCCCACGAGTGGCGCATCTCCTTCAGCTCGTCACGGTCGAAGGTGGCGGTGAGGACGCCCTCGCTCGTGCGGTCGGCCTCGGCGACCTTGGCGCCGGTGGCGTCGGCGATGAACGACGATCCGTGGAACGTGATCTCGCGTCGTCCGAGCGTGTCGTCGCCGCGACCGACCTCGTGGCCGACCCGGTTGGCGGCCACGAGTGGCGCGAGGTTCGCGCCGGCGTGCCCCTGCATGACGCGTTGCCAATGGCCGGCCGAGTCCCAGCCCGGATCGGGGGGTTCGGTGCCGATCGCCGTCGGGTAGAAGAGGAACTCCGCCCCGAGGAGCGCCATCGCCCGCGCCGACTCGGGGAACCATTGGTCCCAACAGATGGCGACGCCGATCGTGCCGAACCTGGTCGGCCAGACGCGGAAGCCGGTGTCGCCCGGGTTGAAGTAGTACTTCTCGGTGTAGCCGGGGCCGTCCGGGATGTGGCTCTTCCGGTAGGTGCCGAGCACCGACCCGTCGGCGTCGATGATGACGACGGTGTTGAACGTCGCCTGCCCGGCGAGTTCGTACACGCTGATCGGCAGCACGATCTCGAGCTCGCGAGCAACCGTACGAAAGTGCTCGACGGTCGGGTGTCCGTCGATCGGCCGGGCACGGGCGAAGTGCTCGGGGAGCTGATCGATGCAGAAATACGGACCCTCGAACAGCTCGGGGATGAGCACGATGTTCGCCCCCTGGCCGGCCGCGTCGCGGACGAGCCGTTCGGCCGCCGCGACGTTGTCGTCGACCGAGTCGGTCATGGCCATCTGGATCGCTGCCAGCGTCGTCGTCACACTCGCGAGACTACGCCGGTTCGTTCGGCTCGTTCGGCGGGAGCTGCGGGCAGCGGGCGGGTAGCGTCGGTGTGATGGCGACCGTCGCCGAGATCCCGTACCGGCCGTGGTTGCAGCGCGGCTTCGTCGTCGACGGCGAGTTCCGGTGGCGGCTCGGCACCCGCCCGCTCGATCTCGACGACTGGATCGAACTCGGCCCCGATGCCGACGGACCCGACGGGTGGGTCGCCGAGAAGGCGGCGGTCATGCGTGACCACGCTGACACGGCGTTCGCCGTCATCGACGGGATCGAACCGGACTGCGCAGAGATCGCCGAGGCGCTGCTCGAACACCTCCGTCGCCGATGGCCAGACCGGTACTGCCAGGAGCAGCTCGACCCGACGCTCCACCCGCTCGATGCCGCTGCTCGGCTCGTGCCGGACGACCTCGTCGTCATGGTCGAGCGCGACGGCGAGTTGGTGTTCGGCGGCGGTTCGGTGTGCTTTCCGAACCGGTGGGACCTCCAGTCGAAGCTCGGTCGGTCGATGGCGGCCGTCCACGCCCCGGTCGCCCAGCTCAACGAGCAGCTCGAGCAGGCGGTCGACTCGTTCTTCGCTCGGCTCGAGCCCGACCGTTCGTTCTGGCGGTTGGGCTGGGGCATCCTCGACACCGCCGACGGCTACACGCCGATCGACGGCACGGCAGCCCCACGGCCCGAGCATCCGACGATCGGCGATCTCCACGTGCGAGTCGAACGCGAGACCTTACGTCGGTTCCCCGACACCCGGGCCGTGCTGTTCACGATCCGCACCTACATCACCCCGCTCGCCACGGTGCTCGCCGACCCCGACGACCACGCGGCGATCACACGCATCCTCGATGCGATGCCCGACGACGTGCGCCGGTACAAGGACATCACCCGCGGCATCCGCGCCCACCTGGTCGGTTGATGTCAGACCGTCAGCGGTTCTTCCAGGCGACGGGGCGTTTGGCGAGGAAGCTCTGCATGGCCTCCGTCGAATCCTCGGTGAGGCTCGTCATGATCTGGTTGCGGTTCTCGATGTCGATGCCGGCGGTGAGGCTCGGGATCTCGAGGTTCGACCAGAGCACCTCCTTGGTCATCCACGTCCCGAACGGGCTGTTGCCGCAGATCTCGGCCGCCACGCCCAGACAGCGATCCATCAGCTCGTCGGCGGGCACCGACCGACTCACGATCCCGAGCCGGTCGGCTTCCTCCGCATCGAAGACACGCCCGGTCAGGATCAGCTCCCACGCCCGTGAGGCGCCGATCAGGCGCGGCAGGATCCAGCTCACGCCCATGTCGCACCCCGAGATGCCGAGGCGGATGAAGGCGGTGCCGAACTTGGCGGTGTCGGCGCAGTAGCGGATGTCGCTCGCCAATGCCCACGCGAGTCCGCCACCGGCCGCCGCGCCGTTGATCGCTGCGATCACCGGCTGACGAACGGCGCGCAGGTGATGGACCACCTCGGCGATGTGCTGCTGGACCGCCATGCCGCGCTGTGGCCGGCCGAACTCCTCGGTGCCGGGGACGACGCCGTACCCCTTCAGGTCGAGACCGGCGCAGAAGGCCCGGCCCGACCCGGTCAGGATCACGGCGCGGCACGAGTGGTCGCCGTCGACCGCGTCGAGCGCGGCGTGCATGTCGTCGACGAGTTCGTACGTCAGCGTGTTCATGTCGTCCGGCCGGTTCAGCGTCAACCGCGTGACACCATCGGCGGGGTGATCGATCAGGACGTTGTCTCCCATCCCGCCATCGTCGCCGACCTCGGTTCGAGAGGCCGAGCCGGGGCCGGCGAGACCGGGAAACGGGACCACGTTCCACGGTCGTGCCGGTTGTCACGTTCGATCGGGAACCGAACGGGGAACCGGGGCGTCCAACATGCATGAACCCGACCGACGGGCTCCCGAACACAGGACATCAGCCGATGAGCGCCACCCCAGCACCATCCCCGTTCGACACCGACCAGCCGCTCACCTACTCACTCGACCGGCGTGGCCCCAATGATCCCCGGCTCGGATCGATCCACGTCGTGATCACCGTGCTGATGGCGGCGCTGATCGCCGCCGCCTACGTCGTGCTGTAGACCGACGCGACCCGGCCCGTCCGGATCGGATCGACCGACGGTCAGGCGATGACGTCAGGTCGAGCGCCGGTACCGACGAAGGCGAGTTCCTGGACGGCACGCGTCATCGCGACGTACAGCAGGCGCGCACCCCGTGTGGAGGGCTCGACGTCGAGAATGGCATGCGGTTCGACCACCACCACGCCATCGAACTCGAGGCCCTTGACGGCCTCGGGCGTGAAGACCGGAACGTCGTCGTGGCCCAACTCGTGGACGTGGTCGACCGCCACCAAGCCGGTGTCGCCCAGCGCAGCTGCGATCGCGTCGTGCAGTTCGGCCGGCGCGACCAGTCCGGTCAGCCGGTGGCGATGCTTCACCTCCCGCACGGTCTGTGCGACCCGCAGAGGAAGATCGTGCTCGCTCGTCTCGTGCCACACGGGAGCGTCCCCTTCGACACGCACCGACCGGCTGGCGGTCGCGTCGACACCGGTGAGCGGCAGGAGCCGGTTGGCGACCTCGAGGATCGGTTCGGGGACGCGGTAGCCGATCGTCAGATCTGCGATCGTGCCGTCGACGCCGGCACCGCTGCGGCCGGAGCCGAGGTGGGCGAACACGTCCGTCCAGCGCTCCTGGCCCGCCGGCGTGGTCGACTGGGCGACGTCGCCGACCAGGGTCAACGAGCCCGCGGGCGACCGTCGACCGATGACCCGCAGCGCCACCGCCGAATGGTCCTGCGCCTCGTCGACCACGACGTGGGCATAGGTGAACGGCGTCCCGTTGAGCAACGTGTTCGCCTCGTCGATCAGGAACTGATCGGCCGGCGTCCAGGAGCGACGCCGACCGCGGGGGCCCGGCAAGAACTTGTCGACGAGGGTCACCGGCTTCTGGGTCGGCCAACACTTGTTGATCGCCGACTTCAGCGGACCGGCTTCACTCCACCGATCGTCGCCGTTGCACCGACGGCGCAACTCCTGCTGTGCCAGCACCCTCAACCGTTCGCGCCGCTGGTTCAGCGGTACCACACCGTCCTTCGCCATCTCGATCCACTCGGCGATCAGCGCCGCCTCGAACGTGAACTTGCGGGCACCGATCGGCACGACGACGTCGTCATCGGGCGGCTGGATCGCTCCGAGCGCACGCTCCTCGATCTCGGCGAGCCGCTCGGCCGACCCCTTCCACCGGGCCGTCTCGGCGTCGTCGGCGGCCGTGATCTCGACGCCGGGGATGCACAGGTCGAGCGCGGTGCACTGGCGGACCGCCTTCTCGCCGAGCGACGGCAACACGTTGGAGATGTAGTCGAGGAACGCCCGGTTGGGCCCGACCACCAGCACCCCGTCGCGGGCGAGGCGGGCACGATGCTCGAACAACAGGTACGCAGCGCGGTGGAGCGCGACGGCCGTCTTCCCGGTGCCGGGTCCGCCTTGCACGATCAGCGCCTGGTCGATGTCCGCACGGATGACGACGTCCTGCTCCCCCTGGATCGTGGCGACGATCTCGCGCATCGCACCGGAGCGTTCGGCACCGATCTCGGCGAGCACCGGGTCGGGGATGCCGGCGGCGACCGAGCCGTCGGCGTCCGGGTCGTCGAGGTGCTCATCGAGGTAGGCGGTCATCTCGCCGTCCGACATCGTGAACCGGCGCCGGAACGTCACGCCGAGCGGGTCGATCGCCGTCGCTCGGTAGAACGGCGCCGAGATCGGCGCCCGCCAGTCGACGACGACCGGATCGCCGCGTTCGTCCTCGACGTGCCGCCGTCCGATGTACCACTCCTCCGGCTCGCCCGTCGTCGGCGACGGCTCGTCGATGCGACCGAAGAAGTCACCCGCGCCCGGCGAGCGCAACGAGTCGAGCGCCTCCCAGACCGTCATCTCGATGTACTCCGACGTGATCGCGTCGGCGGAACTCGACGGATCGACCGACTCGAGCCGCTCGATCATCGAGTCGCGACAGGCGCGCGCACGGCTCAATCGGGCGCGTTCGAGCTCGAGTTCGGGGAACGACTCCGTCGACACAGGGCATGCCACGCTACAGCGCCTGACTCGTCGAAGCATCTCCGTTTCGTCGCCGCAACCGGTTCGCGGCCAGGATGCTGTCGTGAAGATCGACGATTTGTTCTCCGTGTCCGGCAAGGTCGTCCTCGTGACCGGTGGGTCGCGAGGTATCGGCGAGATGATCGCCGCCGGCTTCCTCGCCAACGGCGCCAAGGTGTACATCAGCTCCCGCAAGGCCGATGCCTGCGAGGCGACCGCACAGCGCCTCGTCGACACCTACGGCGGCGAGTGCATCCCCCTTCCGGCCGACCTGTCCGGACTCGAGGGCGCCGCTGCGCTCGCCTCGGAACTGCAGCAGCGAGAGACCCGGCTCGACGTGCTCGTCAACAACGCCGGCCAGGCGTGGGGCGCACCGTTCGAGGAGTTCCCGGAGAAGGGCTGGGATCGGGTGCTCAACGTCAACGTGAAGGGACCGTTCTTCGTCATCCAGCAACTGATGCCGCTGCTCGAAGCCGCAGCGACGGCGGACGACCCTGCCCGCATCATCAACATCGGCTCGATCGACGGCCTCCGCCCGCTTCGCCTG